>JAZNKZ010000088.1:0-54860 GCA_045578815.1 Paludibacteraceae bacterium | reverse complement strand
TGAGAGATTAGTAGTTGGTGTTGCTTCCAATGAAGTAAATGTACTTTCACCTGCAAGATATACACGGAACTCCCAGAATGAATAGCCATATCCTGTGCCACGCTCTGTACCATGGAATTGGATGTAGCGTGCAGTGGTTTTATCTATCTTTTGTGTTTGTGTATAAGGGAAACCTGCTAATTCTTGATCTTCTACAGTCCAAACAGGTGTCCAAGTCTCTTTGTCGTCACTGACAGAAACGGTAAATGTTTTTCCATATGCACCTTCCCATACGATCTCGAGTGTGTTGAATATGCGTGCTTGACCAAGATCCAATGTCCAAGTTTGAGGGTCTGCTGATGCAGATTCCCAACGAGAACCTGCGTTATTGTCAATTGCTTGTGTAGCATTACCTGATGTAGCTTCAGCAGAAGAACCATTAGAAGCAAGAGCAAAATTCACATCATACACTTCGCCTGAACCACCACATGCAGTTAATAAATTTAAATCTGTGATTGTATTTCCAAAAATATCAGAACCTCCTGCACTATTATTTCTTCTTAAAATCATATGTACTTGAATATCCGATGTTGGATAGGTAGTCCAGTTAATATTAATAACAGCAGATTTTCCATCTGCACTTACACTAAACAAATCTGGATTATTAAAGTCTGCATCGCCTGGATCAAATAGCGATTTTGACGCCTTACCACCACCCAAGTTTTGAATGATTAACTGATAGAAACCTGTTATTTGTTCTTCCCCTGTTACAGAAATAGTGAGACGCGACTGAGTATCACTTACTTTTTCGGCAGATAACTCATATTGTCCATCCCATCCAGTAGTAGATGTCATAGCTTCCCCACAGTACTGCTTAGCACTCATGGTCAGCGCACTAAACAGCATCGCGAGTAGTGCGAATGATTTTAAGAAATGTTTTTTCATATTAATTTAATTTTAAGTTAGTATTATCTATATTTTTATAGTCGCACTAGTTGTACTGAAGCACTAGGGACGGCAAGGTACACTTTTATCTTAATGTGCGCCAAGGACATTGTAGCGGATGCCGTTGTGGATAATGTATATCTGTCCGTTCTCAATAACCTTACGCGGTTGGGTTTGCACAGTGGTTTGCTCGAGCCCAGTAGCTTCGTTGCAGTTGTCGCCTACGGTGTAGCGGATACGCTCGGTGAAGAGCACGTGCATCTCATACGCCACTTGTACGAGGAAAACTAACTCCGTACCAGTGGTTTGGTTCTCAAGCGTATAACTTGCAGTCAAGCCCATCCAACGCATAGGGATAGGATCGCCATCCAAGACCTCGTTACCACCCTCGTTCTTGAAGAGGAAAAGCTGTGGCGCTGCAATACCTGGCAAGTAATCTAAGAACTCCAGTTCGATATCCACATTGCCCGATTGGCGTGTAGCCACTGTCCATTGGTAGCCGTTGGTAAGGTCAGCCGAAGTAGCCGCAGCAGCGTTGTTGGAAGTATAGTATTCATCAACCCCTTTGCTGCTGCCTGAGCAAGAACCAATCACAGGGTCGTCATCAGACATACTGTTGCAATCCGAACCTACGGTATAAAGGATACGTTCGGTGAAGAGGATCTTGCCTGCCTCCAATGCCACTTGCACAAGGAAAACAAGGTCTTGTCCATTAGCCAAGCCCGTGAGAGTGTGTGTAGCAGTGCGAGTAGCATTGTCCCAACCCGACATTTGAATAGGATCACCAATAAGTACTCCTTGCGCATCGAAGGTAAAGAGATAAGGCGATGCCATGCCTGGAAGATTGTCGAGGAACTCAACCGTGATATTTACACCTGTGGTGGTAGTCTCCGCCTTCCAGTTGAAGCCCTGAGTCAGCGATTGTACAGCGAACTGAGGGTTGGCATTGGTGTAGAAAGGATCTACGCCTGTGCTGGTGCCAGAGCATGAGCCCGTTTGTGGGGTGTCTGGATTGTCTGGAGTATCGGGATTATCTGGATTGTCTGGATTGTCTGGGGTATCTGGAGTATCTGGGGTGTCAATACCATCGCATACCTGTGAGAAGTCGGCATCGATAGGCAATTTGAACCATGCCTCGCCGTCTTCGTATTGCACAAAGAAATCACCTGCATAGATAGTAGGCGCAACATTGGACTCGATGATCACTGACAATGTGTTGCCATTTTGTGTGAGGTTTTTAGATGCGTGGTAGCCGCCTACTCCATTGACATTCATGAAGAAGTTGGAGCCATCGTTGTACTTCGTGAAGGCATCCGTGGATTCGAACATGAATAGATATTGATTGCCTCCAAGTGAAGAACAGGTGATGTGCGCAGTGTGGACTGCCTGCGTGCTTGTGATAGGCGCAGCGCAATAGGTGGCAGCAGAAGAGGTAATGCACATGGCTACCAGAATAAAGGAGAAGATAATTAATCGTTTCATATGTTATAAGTTATGAGTGATGAGTTATGAACTATGAGTGATGAGTTATAAACTATGAGTGATGAGTTATGAATTATGAGTTACAATTTCACAATGATGGTTTGTACGGATGAAGCAGGGAGGTTCACCTTGGCATAGTGGTTGCCCAATTGCACAGGAAGGGTGGTCTCTGCCCCCATGTTGAGGATATTGATCGCATACGAGCCATCGGTTTTCTCTACGGCGCAGAGGAAGATGTCCTGAGTCTCGCAGTCGGCACCCGTCTTCATGGTAGCAGGGTAGTCCACTTGCAACGCCACATCGCCTGGGCGCATAGAGCGAGAGAACTGCTTGAGTACATAATAATAAGGTGTGTAATAAATCACATCATTTTGATAATCAACCATCACCTGCGCACCGGCGAAATTATTCACGTGGTTAGGTCCGCCAATGGAGTCGAGTACTATATTCCAATCGCAATAGCCCGTGAGCCAATGGTTAGTACCATCGATGATATACTGCGCATAGCGGAAGACAGGCGAATACTTAGGGTGTGTGTCACCTGCCCAACGTGTGGAATATGCCCAATCGGTGGCAATCTTGTCCCACCAGAACGCATCATTATTGAACCATCCAGACTCTTGGAAGCCGACAGGGTCGGTAACACCGTCCCATGGTGGGCAACCGAGGTTGTCGATACAGCCTTCAGAGTGGAAGATAGTCTTATTAGGGTATTTGGCATGTGCCTCTTCGAGTGTCTCAGGGAAGCAACCAATGGTGCTGCCATACCAGTGGACAGCCATACCGGTGGTGTATTGGTTGGCGAGTGAGTCTTGGTAGATAGCATCGGCATAAGGCATCATCTCGAAGATGTTTTGGTCGAAGCCATAGATAGCCACATCGCCGTGTCCACGGCGGATGAGCGTAGGAGCGAGGTAGTCGCGGATGAACTCTGTCTCGACTTGTGGCGAGAAATCCATGCTCTCCCAACCACCATCGTTGCCCATAGGTTCGTTGACAGGAGTCACCGACCATATATTGACACCCTCTGCCTTCCATGCCTCGATATAAGCAGCGATATAGTTGGCATACGCCTGATAGTACTTGGGCAGCAATGCGCCACCACGGGCTACGCCGTTCTCGCGCTCGTAGTACTTCTGGTTGTCCTTCATCCATGCAGGTGCCGTCCATGTGTTCGCCATGATGCGATAGGTGTTGTCCGACTGCCCTTGCTTGATGTCCCATACATCCTTCATGAGGTGGTAGAGGTCGTATTGTTCATCCTTCACCTGTGGGTACTTGGAGGCAGGGAAGCCCTCTTTGTCGCGGTTGAGCGAGAAATGCTTCATCTCGGTATCGTCGTCCACCTCGGTGAGGGCGTACTTGCCTTCGACAGAGAAATCGGATGAGCCGATTTGTGTACGGACTACGGAGAAGTTGGCACCCTCCTCGGAGAAGAGTTCGCGAAGTATGCTCTGGCGTTGCTCAGGTGTGAGGCACGCAAGCACGAAAGCCGAAGACTCGGTGAGTGAGCCACCATAGCCGTCGATGGTCTGCTTGCGCTCATCCACGTGGATGGTGATAGCATTGTCGGCTATGCCCTCGTGGAAAACGACTGCCTGTTGCTCGGTGCATTTGTCGCCCGCAGCAGAAGTGAGCCACACGTGGGTGGAGGGGACTTTTGCGGTGCATGATGCCAGCAAAAAGAGCGATGATACGAATAATAACTTTCTCATAATTCTACTATTAACTGTTTGATCTCGCCATCGCGGGCGAAGATGTGTTTGCTTTGTTCTGGGGTGAGGGTGACACTGCCTGTTCCTTTGCCCGTTTTGCGGTAGATCATCTCTGTGCCACAATACGAGAAGCGCAGTTCGCCATCGCGGAAGTCTGCATCGGTGAGCATGATGGGGCAGAAGGTGATTTGACCGTCTTGCACATGTACGCCCAACTCAAAGAAGCGAGAGATGATGTCCTCCTTGACTTGTCCTGTCATGCCCGGTTGTTGCACGCCCGCCATAGAGGGAGTGTGTGAATAAGCATCAAATGGGAAAGAGCCGTACTCGGCAGGGGTCTTGTGGGAGCCAATGCCTTCGCGAATTTCGCAATAATGCGAAATGAGGCGATGAGGCGATGAGGCGATAAGGCGAGAGGTTTGGATACATTCGCCTACGGCGAGGAGGAGTTTGCTAACCATATGCCAGTAGATACAACCTAGACCTTCGTACTTGTAGAACGTGCCTGAACGGCCCGTGAAGGCATGGTGGTTGAAGAGCTGTTCGTAGAGGTTGAGCAGTTGCTCGGTCTCCTCATAGGTAATCTCCTCGCTGCTCTTTTGAATGGCACGCAAGAGGAAGTCGGCATTATTGAAGTTAGCCGAGAAATGTACCTTACCAGTGCAGTCTTGCGTGAGGATATCCGTAGCATGATGAGCCAAGAGGCGTTGCACGATAGGCAAGGATAGAGCCTCCTCTGGCAGGGTGTTCATATCTAAGAAAGATGCGCGCTTGCGTGCGGGATAGAGCATGTAGCTGCGTTGGTCTTCGCGGTAAAGCGCAGACTGGCGCATAGCATCCAGCAATTCGGCTGCCTTATCGGCATTCAGTCGGCGGGAAGAGAGGACTGCCACCTGACCCTCGAGCATCTCATAGAGATGGCTGATAGTGATAGTGCCGCGGTCGAACTTCACGAGATTGTAGGCATGGTACAGACCATCTTCGCGCTGATTGACATCGATAGACTGGTCGATGAAGTCAAGCGTCATATTGAGGAACTGGCAGATGAGCGATGCGTCCATCTCCACTTTCTTGCCCGAGTGTCCTGCATAGATCGCGTTGCGATATGCCTCGCCTGCGCGACCTACTTGGTCGGTAAATGTGCGGCGGGTGTGGTCGGTGAAGGAGATTGGTTGGTCGGCTTGCTCTGGCAAGTGATTGACCATAGCGGTCAATATATTACGCAGGAATAGTACGACCTCTTCGGAGAGAGCGTAGGTATCGGATATAGGCGATGAGGCGATGAGGCTATTAGGCGATGAGGCTTGGGTTGTTCCGCCATAGAGCTCGATGAGGAAGGCCACGAAGCGGCGCATATAGTAGAGCGTGACCATAGAGGCACCATTGCCTACCAACGCATTATTGGCATCGTTCCACTCAGGGCGCAGGGTGTTCATCCATATACCTGCCTCGGGAATGAAATTGCTGAGTTTGGTGAGCAGCGTGATGAGCAGTTTCTCGGTGAAAGTAACCAATAGTGGTTGGTTGTCAGTACCCATTACGAGGCGCGCATCTTGTCCGTAGGTGGATAGCTGCGAGAAGATATGGTCGTGGGCTGCTTGGTCGAACGTGATGGTGTTCTTAGGATTGCGCACGATGTCCGCATACGAGCGGAAGCGATAAGGCACGGCAGCGAAAGCAAACTCGCGCATGCCCAACATATCGCGCAATGCCTGTGGGTTGTGCTGGTGGCTGAGTTCGAGTAAGCGACAGAGATAGATAATCTGGTGGTCGCCCCAATAGCCAATGTTCGACCAAGGGTTCTCGGGTTCGATGACCTCCCAGTCGATGCCTTCGGAAGTTACTTTGTATGGATTATAGCCATCGGCTGTGGTTGCGTTGAGGAACTTAGCGATGATGCTATTCACATAATCAGGATAGGAGAGCGATAGAGCTTCCCAGTTCTGGAAGATGTCGCGCCAGTTGCCTTGGTAGGAGATGATATGGCGGTCTTGCTCATCCTTCACGCGGATATCAAAGAGGTTCCAAGGACGACTGGGGTCGCCATGACGGCGCGAGAATGTGAGTGGCAAGTACTCCATGAAGAGGCGGTGGAGTTGGTGATCCTGACGATCCTGCACGGCTTGGTCGAGTTCGGCATGAGAGATGGACTCGGGCAAGTTGGTGAGGAAGGTATGGTGCTTGTCCGCCAAAGCACGGTTGAAGGTGCGAATGTGCTGCGCAAAAGCAGGACCAGAGATCTGATAATTGTCGCAATAGAAGCCACCGCGCATAGTGTTGAAGAGCGTGTTGGCAAAGTGGCGTGCATCATTGGCCTCATCTGCCGTGGATTGTACGCCATCGTTCTGCGCCACAATTTGGCGAAGGTTGGCGGTAGTGGTTTGCAGGGCTGACTGCAACTGCGCTACTGCATCGGGTTGCTGCATGAACGCCATGCTGCGGCGAACGGAAACAGCGTCTTGCATGACGTCGCAGATGAAGTGCCAAGTGTATGGTGTAGGGTTGTTTAGAGTGGTGTAGGATTGTGTAGAATTGTTTTTACTAGGTAATGTAGTTGTAAAATGGGCGAAAATGGCTCCGCGGACACCTTTGGACTCGGATTCTGGTTGGATAGTGCCACCACGACGGAACGTGTCGAGTTGGGCAGAGGAGGTGAGATATTGGGGTTCCCGGTTTCCGGAGTTCGGAATCCCTAAGGTATAAACAGTGTTACAACGAAGGGATTCGCTGGGTTCGGCACGGTCCACAAGGATAGCCTCCATGCGGAAGAGTACCATGCCATTGCCTACATGTTCGGTGCGCTTGTAGCCATCGACCAGTGTGGAGAAGGTGTTTTGCGTGATACGCTCTACTCCCGAAGGCATGACATTCTGCAAGCCATCTAATACCTCGACGGTGATAGGGGTGTCGGTCTCGTTGGAGAGATGAGCAGTACGCACCCAACCGAGATGGGTAGCAGGTGCCCACTCATAAGAGAAGATTAGTCCCAAATCTACATTCTCCTCGTGGAAAAGCAGGCGGTTGCCCGTCACTGACTTAGCAATGGAGCGAATGATATGGTAGGTACCCATCTGACGCGATGAGAAGGGTTCCCAGAGTTTGGTGCCTTGTGCCGTTTGTACGCGGAGGATAGTCTTAGGACCAGTCTGCTCGTAGTTCTCGGTAATCTTATCATCGGTGTAGTAAGGGAAGAGCACCTGTTCGGGGTTACGGCGACCGCATGTGAGTCCGCCTGTGGATGAGATGTACATCCAGAGGTCGGTATCGCTGGCCAGCGATATGAAGAACGGCTGCATGTGATCGTAGTTCTCAATGCAGTAGAAGCGTTCGCCGTGGATGTCTATGTATTTTCCCGTAGGATTGTGTAGCATTGTGTAGAGTTGTTTAGAGTTGTCTTAATCTTGACGTTGTTCGAGGTCGGATTTCATCTGTTGTAGGGTTGGGGTGTCGAGGTTGTAGAATGCTAGCAGGATAGCGCATGATGCATAGAGTACACCTGGTAGGATACCAAAGAGCCAGTGGATGCAGTTCATGATAGCAGGGTCGTTCTGAATTTGTTGCAAGCCCATATTGGCATCAAAATGAACGGCAGTCATGATAGCGCCAAAGAGAGCAGCACCGATGGACCAACCGATCTTCTGTGCGAAGACCGCAGCAGAGAGGCAAAGGCCTGTGGTGCGGCGTTGGAACTTCCACTCGCCATAGTCTGCTGCATCGGCGAGCATGGTCCATAGCAACGAGATAGCAGGTGCATAGGCAATCTTACCCAAGCAGTTGAAGACATTGATGAGTACGAAATTGGTGCCTGCGAAATAGAGCAAACAGAAGAATAGTCCTGAGAGCAATGAGCAGACAATATATAGTTGCTTAGCGCCAAACTTCTTTACGAGTGGTTTGGTGGTAGGAATAGCGATGATGAGTGCAACCGTACCAAGGATATTGAAGATTTGGCTCTTGGATTCGGCATTGAGGAAATACTTGAAGTAGTAAGTCGCGGAGATGTTTTGGATAGCAAACATGATAAAGGAAACAATACCTACGAGCATCAATACTACCCATGGGCGGTTCTTGAAGAGGTACTTGAAGTCGTGCTTGAGGTCGGTCTCTTGGCGTTTAGGTGGAGCAATACGCTCTTTGGTAGTAGCAAATGTGATGAGGAAGAGAATCACACCTATTGCACCGAAGATAGCCACGAGATATCTGAAACCAATGATATAGGATGAGCGTACAAGGTCGGTGTTATCTGCACCACCCTCCATGAAGAGTTTGCGCGCATCGTCATCGGACATAATGGAGTAGTCCATGCCTGTAGCTTGTGAACCGAGGTAATAGACGATATAAAGTGCAAAGCCCGATACGAGCAACTGGCCGATGTTGGCAGCCACGAAACGGTAGGAGTTGAGTCCTGCGCGCTCAATGGAGTCATTGGTCATCACGGCTCCCAAAGAGGAGTAAGGGATATTCACAACAGCATAGATAATACGCAAGCCAATAAACATAGGCAGGATGTATGCGATGAGGGCATTGCCTTGCAGGTCGGGGCCGAGGAAGGCAAGGAAGACAAACAGTGCAAAAGGAATGCAACCGTAGAGCAAGAACGGACGGAACTTACCCCAACGGGTGTTGGTGCGGTCTGCCCAGATGCCTACGATAGGATCCATAACCGCATCCATGATGGTGCCGAGGATTGCGATGGCAGTGGACCATGCGGGGCTGATACCGAGTACGTCGGTATAGTAGAATATTAACCAGAAATTGACCATGTCCCACACAAAGTGTGAGGCGGTATCACCAAGGCTGTAGCCGAGTTTTTCTTTGATGGAGAGTTTCATGATTCGTTGTTTTTTTCGGGAGTCCGGAGTCGGGAATCAATTGTTTTTTTCGGGAGTCCGGAGTCCAAATTATTTATATACGCGGATATAATCGATGTACATTTTGACAGGGGTGCCATCGGCAGGGAGAGCAGTTACCTTTTGGAAGTTCTCGTGGTCGGCAGTATATACCTCAGGGTATTTCTCGTGCATTGGTAGCCCTGGGAAGAAGCCACCTACTGCCAAGTTGAGCACGATATAGAAGGGATGGTTGAAGTAGTGTCCAGGTTCGTTGATCGATTTATCGCGCAACGAGAGGGAAAAATAAGGTGCTACTTCGGGATATTGGTCTTGGTCGAGGTACATAGCCAGACTGTCTTCGGTCCAGATGACGGTGAAGAGGTGGAAGTTGCCTTGTACAGGATAAGGGGCTTCGCATACGCCTGCTTGGTTAGGATACTTGCCATCGTTGAAACTCTCGCCCCAGTGCGCAGCACCATTGAAGTAGCGATCAGATACTCCCTTCTCAATCCCATCTTTGTGACCCATCTCTACGATGTCGATCTCACCGCATTTAGGCCATACAACACGCCCTTGTGCTTCTAACTGCTTCTTTTTCTGATCAATGGAATCATCATTGCCAAGGTTGGTGGCAAGATTATTGCCGAGCATCCAGAACGCAGGCCACAAGCCATTTGCAGTGTGAGGGAAAGCGATACGCGCCTCGATCTTGCCGTAGCAAACGGTGACTTTGTCCTGGGTATTGACACGTGCCGAAGTGGCAGGGCGGTTGCGATAGTCCTCGCGTTTGGCATTGAGCACGAGGCATGACTCGCCCGATACGGGATGACGCTCGATAGTGACATTGCGGGGGGTGTAGTACTGCATCTCGGCATTGCCTCCACCACGAGCGTTATCGTCCACGTTCCAATAAGCAGTGTCCAGCGTAGGGGCATTGAAATCGTCTTCCCATACGAGGGTATAATTGTTGTTGGAGGCGATGAGGCAATGAGGCGATAAGGCAAGGATAATCGCGAAGAGGATGGTGTAGCGTGGTGTAGTGTGGTGTAGCATGGTGTAGAGTTGTTTAGAGTGGTTGTCCTACGATGTTGTATAGTTGTCCGTCTTTGCGGATATATAACTTTCCGTTGATGATGACCTTTTGTGCAGGTTGTGAGATAGTGATGTTTTGTACTGCTGTACTGCCTTCGGGCTCAATGTCATCAGAGGGTGATGGAGAGGTGAAGGTCTCTTTGTCGGTGCCCTGTTGGTAGATACGAATCCAGTCGATATAGACGGAGCGTGGACCATTGGCAAGGGCTGTGATCTGGTTGATGTCCCAAATCTGAGGGAAGTTGCCACCTACGGCAAGATTAGCAATGATGAAGTTGGGCTTGCCAAAGACGCGACTACGGTCGTAGTTGGCATCGTCGTTGGGCCCTAAGTCGGCGTGGAAGTATGGTTTTACGCCCGGGTTGGCATCGCGGTCCATATACATATCGATAGAAGTGGGTGTCCAGATCATAGTGACAATATGGAAGGTGTCCTCTACGGAATAAGGATAGGTGATGTCTTGTGCATCGCTCCATACGGTGTTCCATGCTGAGCCGAGATGGAGTGCGCCATTGAAGTAGCGGTCTTGTGTACCACGGTTGATACCATTGGCATTGCCTAGTTCGATGATATCGGTTTCTCCGCAGCGTGGCCATCCTACTTGGTCGAAGTCATTACCCATCTGCCAGAACGCAGGCCAAAGACCATTGGCGGTGTTGGGGAACTTGATACGCGCTTCGATCTTGCCGAAGGTGTAGTAGAGATTGTTCTTGGTATTGACACGACCCGAGGTGCATTTTTTGCCCTTGTAATCCTCTTTGGTGGCGGTGAGTACTAGGCAGCGTTTGCCTGTAGTGGGTTCGGTAGCGAGGGTTACACCTTTTTCGCAATAGTATTGCAACTCGTTGTTGCCACCACCATCGCCATTGACCTCGATGTTCCAAACCTTGCGGTCGAGGGTAGCATCGGTAAAGTCTTCGTTCCAAACGAGGGTGTAATCATCGTTGGAGGCGATGAGGCGATAAGGCGATAAGGTGAGAAGAATCGCGATGAGGATGGTGTAGAGTGGTGTAGAGTGGTGTAGCATAGTGTAGTGTGGTTTATTGTAGGAGTTGGTAGCAATTAAAGGTTCCTTTTAGTGCTTCAATGCGAAGGGTGTGGTTGCCGAGCGGTGGGATGACGGTAGTGGTGAGAGTGGTAAGGGTTTGCAAATCAGTAGTTTTTGGCATGTCCACTATTGCTTGAGCAATGCCGTCAATATAGATACACACCTGACTGTTCACTATGGAAGCATATTGGATTTGCAGCGATTGTTTGCTCTGTACATTGATTTGATAATCAATCCATTGTCCTTGCATAAAGGATTGGATATAAAGTTGGTTGTTGTCCGTGACACGGAGGGATATACTCTCGTCCTTGAGCGCAATATACTGATGTGCGCCTACGCCTTTGTCAAGAGCGAGGTAGGCGTTCTTGTCGAAAGAAGAGAACTGGGTGAAGATCTGTCCTAATGGTGTAAGCTCTACAGGAGAGCCGTGGGTGAGGAGCTGCATATATGGTGCAGAGTCCACCTTGCCACTGGTGCGAGGCATGAACCATGCGTAGCGTTCTACGTGAGGGTTTTGCTCCATGTGGTTGAGGACGGAGCACATATAGTCCATTTGCTTCTCCACATTGCTTGGCACAGGGTCCCATGCGCAGAACTCGGTCATCCAGATGGGTTTGCCATATTTCTCAAAACGCTTGATATAATCTTTGACTGCGGAAGGCGATGCCATGTAGCAGTGGATAGCAATAGCGTGGATGTCGTCGAGGGAGACGTTAGGCTGTGCAAAGAACTCATCGAGCCACTTGATAGGGTCGTGATAGCCCGCGAGCGTGCCATAGTTCATGGCAGGGGAGATGAGTTTGAGGTTCAGTTCTCGGGCTAATGCTACCACTTGTGGCCACTGCTCAGCCGCTTGCACAGGGGTCATGTTGCATTGGTCAGTGAGGTTGGGTTCGTTGAAGCCCAGCAAGTACTTGGTATTGGGGTGCTCCTGCACGTACTGGCGAATCTTGGCTGCGCTATAGGAGCCATTCCAACACATAGGGCAGAAGTCCATATCGTTGGTGTCGAACCAAAGGGCAGCGGTACTGTTTTGGTCGTTAGCCCAATTGTAGGACCACGAGATAGCAGGTGAGAGCAATGGGAGGTCCTGGATATTGGTGAAGTTGAAGGACACACCGCGTTTGGCACTCTTCTGCATAAGAGAGGGCTGGTCGTGCGTAGGGGAGTTGCCTTCGCAAGAGATTAGGAAGAGAGCAAACACCCAAATGATATGTCGTTTAGTATGGTGTAGCATGGTGTAGTGTTGTGTAGTATGGTGTAGAGTTGTGTAGTATTGTGTAGTGTTGTGTAGAGTTGTTTAGAGTGGTTTAGGGTTGTTCTTGGCGTTGGTACACGCGTACCCAGTCCACGTACATGATACGTTGTTGGTTGAAGATGGAGTCATCCACTCTACCACCCATGTTGCCACCAATGGCGCAGTTGAGAATGATAAAGTGCGGTTGGGTGAAAGGCCATGAACGAGGATTGTCGATAAGCGTTTCCCAAACCGTAGCATACTCTACTCCGTCCACGAAGAAGCGGATACAATCTTTGCCATCTTTCTCCTCTTGACACCATTCTACTCCATAGGTATGGAAGTCGTTAGACAACGGATAATCGAAGAAACGAGTAGCGTGCCAGTTCTTGCCGTTGGTGCCGTTTTTCTCTGGGGTGTGGACAGCGAAAGAGGCGCGTGTGTCTTGCGAGCCAATATGCTCAATGATGTCAATCTCGCCACAAGCAGGCCATCCGCCCGACTCGCCCATCATCCAGAAAGCAGGCCATGTACCCATACCACCTGGGAACTTGATACGTGCTTCCACCTTGCCATAGAGGAAGGACTTTTTGCCTTTGGAAAGGAGGCGTGCAGAAGTATATTCGCGGTTTTCGTAGGTCTCTTTTCGTGCTTCGATCTCAAGGCAACCATCTTTGACACGCACGTTCTCAGGGCGTTGGGTGTAGTACTGCAACTCGTTGTTGCCCCAACCACCTCCACCGAGGTTATAGCCCCAAACAGACTCATCGAGGGCAGTGCCATTGAACTCATCGGACCACACGAGTGAATAATCGCCCCACTTATGCTCTACAGCCACGAGGGCAGTAACCGATTCCACAGGAGTGGAAAGGGTGATGGTAGCATTGCCTGGTTTGAGCGCGGTGATAGTGCCTTGCTGATCCACCTGCACGATGTCTTCTGCAGAAGAGGTCCATGTGAGATCCAGACCGTAGGTATTGCCATATTGGAACTGGTAGGTCTCGCCTTTCTTTAGGGATACGAAGGCAGGAGATATGCGCAAGGTAGAGCCATCGGTACCGCTGACAAAGACCTGTGCATTGACAGTGGTAGAACCCGATTTGGCTGTGATTGTAGTCATTCCTATGGCATTGGCTGTGACAACGCCGTGGAAAACGGTGGCTACCGAATCATCGGAGGAAGCCCACTCGATATTGGTGGCTTCACCAACGACGTTGATAGTAGTAATCTCGCCCACCTTCATTTGCAGAGAGTTGGGATTGAGCGAGAAATTCACTGTAGGTTCGCACGCTATGCACAGCACAGCGCAGAGGAATAGGAGGGTATGTAATGTCTGTTTCATATTCGTTGGTTGTTTGTCTTAGGGCTAAGAGGAGGTAATCAGCCTCCTCAAAGCGGGGGAATCATCGCTTACTGATACGGTATGCCTATGCTAATGTACCGTTTATCTACCGTGTATCTAACGTATATCTATCGTGTATCTAACGTAATTGATAGCGGAGAGATAGTGTAGGAGTAGCGATGTTTTAGGGGTCGCTTATTTCTTGTAGAAGTAAACAGCGTCCATATTGAGTTGTGCACCAGCAGTACCCTCAGTGAGTGCTACGAATACGTTAACGCCAGCAGCGCAAGTGGTGGTAGCGAGAGCAGTAGCGAAGCGTGACATTGGGATGTCGAACTCAGCCCACTCACCATTACGTGTGAAGTCTTCGTAGAGAGGACCATCGTAAACAGCGGTAGGACCAATGACAAACTTGGTAGCCTCAGAACCGAAGATATAGAAGCAGTGTGAAGCGTTGTCGGTAGATTTGAGAGCCATGTGGAGGTAGTAGTCGTCTGGGCTAGCTACGATAGCAGCGCGGAGAGCTTCAGCAGCTTCCCAAGCCTTGCTGGCGTCTGTTTCGGTGAGGCAGTAGCCACAACCAGCCCAACCTAAAGTGCTAACAGTGAGAGCAGTGAAACCATCGGTGTTGCCGTGGAAGTTGAGACCTGTAGGATTGTCATTAGCCACGTAGGTAGCATCCCATACATACAAGAATTTGCCTACATCATCTGGACGGAAGTCACCCACGATCTTAGAAGCGTTCGCATCAGCGGTAGTACCATCGATAGCGATTGGCCAGAATTGTGAGCCCTTGAGCGCAGCACCACCACCTTGTGTTTGGTCAGCCTCTACGAGAACAACGCAAGTCTTGGTAACACCTGCAGCAGTAGCAGAGATGATTGCATTACCAGCAGAAACAGCGGTAACAAGACCATCAGCCACAGTAGCTACAGCTTCGTTAGAAGATGTCCATGACTCAACAGCAACGTTAGCAGTAAGTTGGTGTGTCTCACCTACTTTGAGAGTAACAGAAGTCTCTGTGAGCTCCAATGGCTCGGTAGGAGTAGGTTGGTCACAAGCAGTGAAACCAGCCAATGCGAGTACTGCAAGAGCAGTAGCGAAAAATTTGTTTGTTTTCATAATACTTAAAAATTAAGTGGTTAGTAAATTATGTTGATTGGAATGGTTGATCAATAACCATTGTTTTGTTTCATTTCTGTTGGGTTGAGCTGGATCTCCTCTTGTGGGATTGGGAAAATCTCATGTTTGCCAGCCACAAACTCCTGAATATGCGATTGTGCCTCTTGTGTCTCGGTGGCTTTGTAGGCATCCATGTGAGCTTTGAGTCCATTGCCTGCCACACCTTCCCAACGCACGAGGTCAAACCAGCGGTGACCCTCCATAGCCAACTCGACACGGCGTTCGTGGCGAAGAGCAGCGTTGTCAGCGAGGGTAATCTCGGATAGTCCTACGCGTGTGCGTACCATATTGATATAGGTGCGCGCGGTAGCCTCATCGCCTGCGCCAAGAGCTGCCTCGGCATACATGAGGAGGACATCGGCATAGCGGATTTGGCGATTGTTGAGCGGACCGCGAGAAGCGTGGAGCGACCATTTGCCATAGCCACCACCTTGGTCTGCTGGGTCGCGGTACATGCCGTACTTATTGTTGAGGTAGCGTGAGCCGAGGTAGATTTCAACAGAAGGTGTCTCGATGAGCGAATCCACAGGATTGAGGATAGCCACATCGCGACGGATATCGGTAGGTTCGAACTCATCGTAGAGGTTTTGTGTTGGGTGGTCAAATCCCCATCCACCACCGATGAGGGATGAGCGTGAACGCATCAATATCTGGGTAAACGAACCTGCCGTGAAGCCAAAGCCCTCTCCGTAGTCGCCCCAAGGTACTTCCATATATTGGATTTCGAATACGGACTCTGGACCATTCTCGCCTGCAAGGGTGAAGTTGTCCTCGTAGTTAGGGCAGAGCGAGTACTCGCCAGAAGCGATGATAGAGTCGCCCCATTGCTTAGCCGCTGCATAGTAGGTAGCAGCATCTTGAGTCAACTGTTTGTTCCAATAAGGCGAAGCCATATAGAGATTGACCTTGAGCAGCATGGCTTGTGCCGCACCCTTGGTAGCGCGACCGAGGTCCTCTGCTTTCATAGCGCTGCGGACTGGTAGCATGTAGTTGGCCTTGGTCAGGTCTTCCAAGATGAGGTTATAGACTTGCTCTGTGGATGCGCGTGGAACACCCCAGTTATCGGAGTTATCGATCACTTCAGTCGTAATAGGTACTCCTGCAAATACGCGTACGAGGCGGAAATAGTAGTATGCGCGCAAGTAGTGTGCTTCACCCAAAAGGTTATTCTTCATAGTGGGGGTGAAGATGGAGTCCGTACCAATCTCCATATTGGTGATATACTTGATGGCCAGGTTGCAACGCGCAATACCCTGGTATTGTGCACGATAGAAATCTAGCAACAGGGTGTTTTGCGATGTGGTGCGCCAGTTTTCCATATCATAGGCATCCGCCATATCAGAGGTACTGCCACCTCCCTTGAGTGCATCGTCGCTCACGATGTCGCCGATAAACCATTCGGAGAGGTAGGTATTGTTGTATTCCCACATGAGTGGCACATAGCAACCTGTGACATTTTGCTTGGCTGCTGCGGTCGAGGTAAAGAAGTCATTCAGCAATGTGGTTCCTGGCTCAATCTCTGTGAGATAATCACGGCATCCTGTAAATACTAGCAGCAGAGCGAATATATAATATTTCAACGTTTTCATATTTGTGAAATTTAAAGGTTCAATATTGTTTAGAATGTAGCATTCAAACCAAATGTGAATGTGCGGCTTTGTGGGTAGTTGCCATAATCTACACCCGAACCGACCTCTGGATCATATCCAGAATACTTCGTGATGGTGAATAGGTTGCTGGCTGTGAGATAGAAGCGCAGGCGAGAGCAGCGGAACTTCTCGGTGATGTTCTTTGGCAGGGTATAGCCTACCTGTAAGTTCTTGAGGCGGAGATAGCTGCCATCTTCGATAAAGCGAGTAGAGTTCTCGGTGTTGGTAGGAGAGCCAAGTGGGTTAGGAATAGTACCGTTTCGGTTCTCGAGTTCCATCCAGTTGACGCCTTTCGCTAGCATTGCATCACGTACTACGTCGGTATAACCTACCCATACTTCGTCTGCCATGTAGGTAGCAAGTGCATTGCTGGTACCATCGCCTTCGAGGCGTTCGCGCATAGCGTTGTAGATCTTGTTGCCACTGACGCCTTGGAAGAATAGTTGGATATCCACACCATAGAAATCAGCACCCAGATTGATACCATAGGTCAGTTTAGGGAACGGATTTCCGATACACTTTTTGTCGGCTTCATCGAGGAGACCATCACCATTTTGGTCTTTGTAGCGTGCATCACCTGCGTGCACGCCGATAGTCTCGGCAGTGTAGGTGTAGAGTTGCTGAAGTGCCTCTTCGTCGGTTTGATAGATGCCCTCGTATTCATATCCCCAGAAAGAGTTGAGCGCCATGCCAATATCGGTCTTGGTGCGGTCGCCCCATAGTGGTGAACCACCGTTGAGCGCGGTGAGTTCGTTGTGGACGAAGGATACATTACCACCGATATTGTAGTGGAACTTACCAATATGATGCTTGTGATCCAGTGAGATTTCCACACCCGTATTGCGGATATTACCCACATTCTTGATGAGTGAATAGCGGTTGCCTACATGGGCTGGAGCGTTCACATAAAGGAGTGCATCTTTTGTATCGCGCAGGAAGTAGTCGATCGTACCGCTAAGTTTGCCATTCCAGAAGGAGAAGTCGATACCCGCATCCCATTGCTGGTTGGTCTCCCATTTACCGGCTGTATTGACTTGGGTGAGTACGGCTGCGCCACCTACCATCACTTGTGGATAACCCAGTGGGTAGCCATAGAATACCATATCGCCTGACTCCATAGTAGGAATGAACGAACTCGTAGGGATACCATCATTACCTGTTTGACCAAAGCCGACACGCAGTTTCATATTATCAATCCATGGTACCTCTTTCAACCATGCTTCCTCACTTATACGCCATGCCAAAGCCACAGATGGGAAGAATCCCCAAGGGTCTTTGGTGAAGCGAGAAGATGCATCTGCACGGAAGTTAGCCGTAATCAGATAGCGGTCTGCATACGAATAGAATGCGCGACCCAAGAAAGCCAAACGACGGCTACGACCTACTCCGTCGGAAGCAGGCAGGCGATCCTCGGTGGTATTGTTCAAATACCAGTTGCTCTCCACTGGATTGAGGATTTGTGCACCTGAACCGCCGATGCTATAGTAGTTGTACTCTTCCCATGTCTGACCCACCATGATAGAGAAATTGTGCTTGCCAATTTTCTTGGCATAGGTAGCTGTCACCTCTTCCAGGAGCGTGCAATGGCGATCCATAGAGGAGGAGAGGAAGTTCTTCTCAGAGTAATTGTAGGATGTATAGGTGTTAGGATATGTGAAGTTGCGATTGCGAATGAGCGCATAGTCCAACGAGATACTTGGACGGATCACGAGACCTTCTACTGGTTTGATTTCCAGGTAGAAGTCGCCTACTACGCGTTCGTTCTTGCTAGATGGTTCGGAGTTGAATGCCATTTGATAGGGGTTGGTGACATTCTTGAAGTTGGAACCTGCAGAATAATCGCCCGACATGTCCTTGCCATCGGCATTGATACTACCCTCTGGATAATATACAGGATCCCATTGTGCCATAGCCATAGCAGCAGAGATAACCGAAGCACCTGCGGAAGAAGAGTTGTGCATCGCGTTGCGACCTGATGTAGATACAAAGGACAAGTGCTCGCCAATAGTCAACCACTCACGAACTTTGTAGTCGGTATTGAGGCGAAGGGTAAAACGATTGTAATCTGAACCTATGATTGTACCTTCTTGACCGAAGTAGGAAGAGGAGAATGCGTAATGTCCTTTATCACCACCACCGTCAATGCTGAGGGTGTAGTTGTGCATAAAGGCATTGGCATTGAATACCTCGTCTTGCCAATCGGTTTCCTGATGAGAGTAGTCGAAGTTCATTGGGTAGTAAGGCGATTTACCTAACTTGTACATGCTCAACCATTCGGAGAAGCCGCGTTGGTTGTAGAAGGCAATCTCCTCAGCACCATTACGCATGGCACCAATACGCAACTCGGTATCCACTTGTGCGCGAGAATCCATCAAGTCCAACTTCTTCCAGCGATTCTGAATACCCCAATAGGCGTCGAATGAGATGTTCGCTTTGCCTTGTCCACCCGACTTGGTGGTGACCAGAATCACACCATTGGCGCCACGAGAACCGTAGATAGCTGTTGCAGATGCATCCTTCAGGATCTCCATGGATTGGATGTCGGCAGGAGCCAAGAATCGAATATCGCCGGTGATGACACCATCTACTACGTACAAAGGGTCGTTGCCGCCGATGGCAGAACCAATACCGCGGATACGGATGGTAGCTCCCTCACCTGGTTGACCCGAGTTGGTGGTCACTGTCACACCCGCAGCGCGACCTTGCAAGGCCTGATCGAGACCTGCCACAGGAGCTTTATTGAGGTCCTCTGCACTCACAGAAGTGATAGCACCAGTGAGGTCGGAGCGCTTCATCGTACCATAGCCAATGGCTACCACCTCGTCAAGCATGACGTTGTCAGGTTTGAGCGTAATACGCATGAAGGAGGAAGAAGCTTTTACTTCTTGCGATTGGTAGCCCATGTAGGAAAATACAAGGATGTCACCTACGTTCGCATCAAGCAGGAAGTTACCATCAAAGTCGGTGATAGTACCATTGGTAGTACCTTTTACCATCACATTTGCACCGATTACGGGATCCGGTTCACCTTCTGCCATTACGACACCAGAAATCTGTGTCTGTGCCATTAATAAGACAGGCATCAGAAGAAGCAGGAAAAAGAGATTAATTCGTTTCATTGCATTAGAGTTTTGTTAAAAACGCGGCAAAGATAATAGTTTTCGCGTATACGTGCAAGAAACGAGAATATGTTTTACAACATGTTTTTTGAATTCTCTGTTATTTGTTTAATACTACATAAATATTGTATAATGCTGGAATTCAGATATATAATGATTTGATTTTATTTCACAATTATTAGTGATTTATTTTCCTAATTTGTGTAATCTTGTAGGGATGAATAGAGTGCTCATTCTTTTGATTGTAATTCGTAGAAATGTTGTTTTAGAGAGATTGAGGAATCAATTTGCATCTTATTGCGTATGCGATAGCGCATCATTTCTACTGCGCGAACGGAGATGTTGAGTAACGGTGCTATTTCCTTGCTAGACAATCCAATATGAATATAAACACACAATTTTCGTTCTTGCTTGCTCATCCAAGGATAGTGCTTAGAGAGACGTGCAATGAATTGATTGTTGACGATATCAAAGTTTTCTTCAAAGCGTTTCCAGTTGATGGACGTCTGTTCGTTGCGTGCAAGTCGATGTTGAAGATGTTGCATTTTGCCTTTTGCTTCTGCAATGCGGTCATTGTTGAGGCAATCAACAATGCGTCTGATTTCATTGAGTACATCTTCGTTCCACTCTTTGCGATTGGCCTCAGAGAGAAGCATATTGCTGAGTTCTTGGCTCTTGTTGCGAAGGTCGAATTGTGCTTTTTCGTTTTCAAGTTGTAGGATACGCATTTGCTGTTGATTAATTTCCTTATTTTTTTCCTCTGCCAAGCGCTTTTTGCTATTTTGAACGTATCGATAAATTCTCCAACTAGCAAATGACATTATGCTGATAATGAGCAGTATATATATCACTTTTGCCCACCAAGTAAAGTAGAATGGATATTCTAATAAGATAGGGATCGTTCTAGTTCTGATTTCTCCATTGAGTGTAGAAAGCATTTCTACTTCCAGTTGATAATCTCCACCAATAGGAAGACCTATGAAATCTCGGTGTGACTCTTGTTGCCAAGGCGTAAAGGATTCTTCTAGCGGATGTAATCGTGTTCGGAACAAAGGTGCATTTTCTAGAGCATTGGAACCACTGAATTGTATTCTCAAAGCTCTATATGCAGCAGGGATAACGATTGACTTGATATCATGTTGATAGGATTCTCCATATAGGATTTGTGGTGAATCAGTCAGAGTAGATACGCGTCGTATATAAATATTTTCTTCTCTGTTATGTTGAGTGGTTGCTGGGTTCATCCAATAAAAACCATCTACGCCTCCTATCACGACACCTCCATACATAGAAGGTGTCAGATTGGAGAAACCATCAATTAATATGGAGGAATTGTATAGCGCTATATTTTCTTTTTGGTAGGTATGCAATAGCGAATCATATGTGCGTACAGCAATAAGATTGTCATATATATACCATATGTTTTTATGAATATCTTCCGTTATATTTAGATAGCGTTGTGTACCTGCTAGGTTGGACAGGATGGAAGAGTCGGTAGATAATGCTCCGTTGGTATCTACTACCGCACAATAGTCGTCGCTTGTTATCAACAGTTTATTTTGCCACTTTGTTAGTGAATATATACGTGGAGCATTTACTTGTCCGATAATTAACTCTGAATGCACTTTGCTTGTACTTAAATCCACAGATAAGCGTTCTATCCCACGTGATGTTATGAGCCATATATTACCTTGTGCATCTATCTCATGATATAGTACTGTTTCTGAAAAACCTTGTAGAAATTGCAGTTGCCATTTGCCGTGGGAAAGATATAGGTAGTAGAATCCTACATACGTACCCACGATAGCCGTAGAGTCGGATAGAGCTGTCACTTTCCACACACCATCGTTGCAATCCAGTGGATATAAATGCGTATCGTTGATGATGAACAAACCTCGATTATGGCAGCAGAATAGTGTTTCTCCCACTTTGCTAAATTTCCAAACCTGTCCGTTGCTGCCATTAATAAACTGCAGTGAAGCGTTGATGGCAGGTTGTACATATATGCCCTGATTGGTACCTAAATACAATTTTCCTTTATGCTCACAGCTAGTATATCCTGAGCCATAATCTACATTCGGGTCTCTGTAAAATAAGATAGGATTGGTAGTTTCTAACACGTCTATTCCATTGTCCAATCCCATCCATAAATTTTGCTGACTATCGAAGAGTAGACTTAGTATGGTATTGTTTTGTAATCCTTCTTCTCGAGTAATGTATTTGCAATTTTTGCCATTCAAATCGGCTAGAACTACACCGCCTTGCACTGTACCAAGAGCTATTTTGTCGTGGCTGACAGCTATAGTATAGAGTTGATTTCTTGTAATATAATCATCGGCTTCGGTATAGAATCGATTGATGCTTTTGCCGTCATATATGTAAAGACCCTGAAAATCAGTGGCAATTAGCATACCCTCTTTGCCATAGGGAATGAGACCACAAACCACAGAGTTCTGTATCGCTTCTGCACCACGTAGGGTATGCAATCTACCTCCGCTTTGTACGAATAAATCTCTGGATGTAGCCACATACAAATTGCCCTCCCAAACGAGTGATTCGTAAATAATTGCACCTGGATCAAGAACTTCTATATTGTCTTCTGTGTAGACAAATATATAGTGGCGTGTCTGAATATATAGTTTGTTGTCATCTATTTGCAAACGCCAAACTTCACCAAACTGGCGATAACGCTCAGGGATGTTTACAGATAGCGGTTTATATGTCAACCCGCCTAACCCGTTGCTACTGAAGACACCAAACTCATCTGTTCCACCCACATAGATATTGCCATCTCGGTCTGTTGTAATAGCTCGGACTGCCGTTGAGTTGCTGATTCCATATAAGTTCCAATGGCAGCCATCAGTCTCCAGCAAACCATAATTATTTGCCACGTACATCCATCCGTTGACTTGCTCCACCATGTCCCAGTTTTGTGTACCTGCTCCGTAGTTTTTAGGAGTAAAATGGCGGATGATGGGTGACCAGGATGCATGTGTAAGAGAATATAAGCCTAAGCCGATGAGGATTAGTAATAGTCGTATTCGATGTTGCATAAAGATCCGTTGCATGCGTGGGTGTTTATTGAAAAAAGTTTTTTTGTGCGAAGATTATGCCAAATGTTTCAAATTCTCCATTCTTATAGTTTCCATCTGTGCCATTCATCAGTAATAGCGGGAGACGCGTTCACCGTTGGTGTTTGTAGCTTGTTGATAACGGCAGAACGGCGTTGCACCTCTGTGATGATATATTCTGATAATTCACCCAGCGTTACATCTCCATTAGTTTCTTGTAGTTTCTTTAGCAGGAAATACGTAAACATACCATGTTTCTCTTTATCGTTGGGTAATGCAGTCTGGTCGCCCTGTGCAGCAGAGAGGATGACCATGTTACCTTTAGGCATACCTGGACGAGACACCAACTTTACTCCCCGCTCGGACGCCAACATCTGATCGTTGCGATTAGCACCTGAGAAGCATGCATCCATCATTACCACCACCGACTTAGCTGGCATATCGCCTAGCGTATGATAGAGTTCGTCCAGTTTATATGCCGTGCTTACGTAGCGACCATCGCCATCTGTAGGCAATAGATATGAAGCCCTATCGTGCGTATCTGGTATGCCGTGCCCTGCGTAGTAAAAGATAACCTCTGCATCGCCTTGATATGCTCTACATACATTTTCGAGCCATGACATCGCTAATCGTATTTCGTTGTAGGTTGCGTCAGTATATAATTTGATATTTTCTTCAGGGATTCCTAGTGTATGCTGGCAGTACTGATAGAATATTTTTCCATCATTCAATGCATATGGTACTGTAGCCACGTAGTTATAGTTCTCGTTAGCGAGTATTACGACGAATGTGTATGGGTTGTGATTTTTTGTCTTAGGAATGTTTCTATCCACCTCACTTAGCAAACTACCTATTTGTATCTCTGCACGTGGTTGTTCTGTTGCTGTCGTAGATGCAATCGTCACATTGGTAGTCGCCGACTGGCTTATAGCCACACTTATCTGCTTATTTTCTGCGTATTTACCGTATTTTTCCTTCACATCGATCGTGATGGGCAAGGTGTTAGCCGCATAGTTATTTGCTAGCAGACTCAGCTGTATGGTTCTTGTTTCTCCTGATTTGATTTTCGAAAACGAGTTTTGTTCATTACCTTCTACAACTATCACATTACTTGGGTACTTCACCTCCACTTTTACGTCTTCAGCATCGCCATACTGGGTATTCTGCAGATTGAAGGTCAAAGTGAATGGAACCATCCTCTGCACTTTACCCGATGCTGATGTTATATGGTGGTCTGTTATTTGCATATATGGTGCTACATATGCTTTGGTTGCCACTGTGAGGTTGAATGGTGCCACTCCAAATCCACTATGTTCATGTACTTCAATTGTGAATGTTACTCTTCCGTCTTTAGTATTGATATCACTCTTTATTGGCATGCGAACCTCCTGCTCGGTGCCTGGGGCTATCTTTGGGAGTTTGAGCGTTTGAACGCTGATACCATTGCAGTTGCCCGACATGCGGATTCGTGCCTCACAGTTTGTGGCTGTGCCTTTGCCGAAGTTGCGCACACGGAAACATATATGACTCTGCTCGTTGGCTTCAATGCAGTTATTTTGACTAACATCCACAAACCGAAGCGAATTTTCTACTAGGGTTAGCAATGGTTGTTGCAGCGTTGGTCTGGGTGCTTGATTAGGTTGCGCTTTAGGTTGCACTGATTTGTTGTAATTGACAGTAATACCATGTTCCCCCTTTACACCACCCATGGTTTTCCACATATCTTCCGTTCCTCCGTATTCTACATGCTTGAGGTGACTAAATGCATCATATCCTATACTTTTCATTCCTTTAGGGATGTAGATTGAGGTCAAGAATTTGCAACCATCGAAGGCTGCATATCCAATGGTTGTCATACTCTCAGGGAGAGAGATAGAACTAAGTGCGGAGCAATCACTAAAAGCTCTAGTTCCAATACTCTTCACACTTTTTCCGATAGTGACGGATACAAGAGATCTACAATTTTCAAAAGCATGTTCTCCGATACTTTCAACACTATTGGGTATATCTATATGGATTAGACTAGTACATCCTTTGAATGTGTATTCCCCAATACTTGTTACGCGGTATGGTATGTTTACAGATTCTAATTTGGAACAATCCCAAAAAGTTCCATTCCCAATGCTTTCCACACTTACTGGTATGTCAATAGAAACCAAAGAATTACACTTGTAGAATACGTTTTCTCCTATCCTTGTCACTCCGTATCCTAAATATACATTTTTTAAATTTGTACATTGATTGAAAACATAATTTTCAAGACTTGTTACATTGTTCGGAATGGTGACAGAAGTTAAGGAGGAGCATCTACAAAAAGCACTTTCTCCTATACTTATCACGCTATTGGGGATTATGATAGAATCCAAACTTGAACACTTATAAAATGCATTCTTCTCTATCCTCGTCACGCTTTCAGGGATAGTGACTGAGGTGAGAGAAGAACAACCATCAAACATACTAGCATTTATCTTTGTTACTTTATTGGGTATATGTATAGATTCCAAACTCACGCAATTAGCAAAAGCGGCTGCTCCTATGGTCGTTACACTAATAGGGATACTCACATTATTCAGCGAAGAACAATTCTTAAAGGCATACGCTCCTATATCCGTTACACTATTGGGAATATTGATAGATTTTAGCGATTTACAATCTTCGAATGCATGCGCTCCTATTGTCGTCACATTTTCGCCTATAACCACTGTTTCGAGATTTAAACAACTCATAAATAGATTAGGCTTAATTATCTTTACTTCATCTATGAGTTCGCATCTAGTGATTTGCGTACCGAAGATATGACATAGATTATAATCGTTTATAAAATCAACCGTGCTTAATGTGAGCGATGTCAGTTTAATACAATTATCAAAGGCATGACTTCCGATACTCTTCACGCTTTTTCCGATAGTAATAGCGTTCAAGGACTTGCAATCACTAAAAGCTCTAGTTCCAATACTCGTTACGCTCTCAGGAATAGAGATAGAGCGAAGCGCAGAGCAACCATAAAAGGCATTTTTGCCGATACTCTTCACGCCATGAGGGATGATAAGAGTGCTTAGAAGTCCGCATCCTCTGAACGCATCATGTCCAATTCCTACTATTTTTTCAGGGATAGTGATTGACCTTAGTCCTCCACAATAATAAAATGCGTTCTCGCCTATATTTGTCACTTTATATGTTGTTTTACCCTTAGTTACTGTAGAGGGAATAACAACTGTGTCTAACTTGTAATTTTTACCATAACTGTCATTTTTGTATGTGACTTCCACTGTGTAAGGGCTGGTGATGTTGTAATATAAATCACCTGATTTGAAGCGTTGTCCCCAGGCAGTAGTCGTTGTTACCAATACAATCAATATAATAAAAATCTTTCTCATGATAGTATAATTTTACGTTGTTGAGCTTTCGGGTGCAAAGATAATGAAATATTTTGGATTGAGCAAGAAAAATCACTTTTTGAGTGATTTTTCTAGTGTAGGATGTAAGGGTAAGGATTATTTTACAGATATAAGTCAACGGTTTTAGGAAGGGTGGCAAGTTTTCAGTTTTAGTTAAATCTTAATAAAACGCACATTTTATATTTCGGAGTTCCTAGGTCGTTCCTTGGTTCTTCCTAGGTTCGTCCTTGGTAATTAACAAGGGATCAACAAGGACCGTACAAGGGAAAGGAATCTTAATTTTTGTATTGTTTGGTGAGTGCCGCGCTACTAATTAGAGTTTAGATCGCCTATCCTTAGATGGAGGACATTTGTTATCATGATTGATATATGGATATATCATTTTTCAAAAATATCAGCGCTAAACTTGCGGATGTGCGAAAAATTTAGTACCTTTGTCGCCGAAAGGCGACGTCGTCGGAATATGCTTGTCGCAACGACAGCCGCTCGCGGCATTTGGCGACCGCAATTCCTCCTCTTACCTCGAAGCCAGAAGCACCCCATAATCAGGGACCCCGCTTGAGCTTCTCGGTAGAGCAAATACAACAGCGAAACAAACAAATATTAACCAAATAATAAATCATTTTACAACTATGGTAAGTTACAAAGAAATTGGCTTGGTGAACACCAAAGAGATGTTTGCTAAAGCAATCAAAGGCGGATACGCTATCCCAGCCTTCAACTTCAACAACATGGAGCAACTCCAAGCTATCATCAAAGCAGCTGCTGAGACTAAGAGCCCAGTGATTCTCCAAGTATCTAAAGGTGCGCGTAACTACGCTAACCAAACCCTTCTCCGCTACATGGCACAAGGTGCTGTAGAGTACGCAAAAGAGTTGGGTTGGGAGAAGCCACAAATCTGTTTGCACCTCGACCACGGAGATAGCTTCGAGACTTGCAAGAGCTGCGTTGACTTCGGTTTCTCAAGCGTGATGATCGACGGTAGCCACCTCCCATACGAGGAGAATATCGCATTGACCAAGAAAGTAGTAGAGTATGCTCACGCTCACGACGTAACTGTAGAAGCAGAGCTCGGCGTGTTGGCAGGTGTTGAGGATGAGGTATCTGCTGCTGAGAGCCACTATACCAAACCAGAGGAGGTAGTAGATTTCGCTACTCGCACAGGTTGCGACTCATTGGCTATCTCTATCGGTACTAGCCACGGTGCATACAAGTTCACCCGTGAGCAATGTACAGTTGACCCACAAACTGGTAAACTCGTTCCTCCTCCATTGGCATTCGATATCCTCGACGCTATCATGGAGCAATTGCCTGGTTTCCCAATCGTACTCCACGGTTCTTCTTCAGTTCCACAAGAGTATGTGGATATCATCAACCGATATGGTGGTAAGTTGCCAGACGCAGTAGGTATTCCAGAGGAGCAACTCCGCAAGGCATCTGAGAGCGCAGTTTGCAAGATCAATATCGACTCTGATAGCCGTTTGGCTTTCACCGCTGCTGTTCGCAAAGTGTTTGCTGAGAAACCAGGTGAGTTCGACCCACGTAAATACTGCGGCCCAGCTCGTGACCTCATGACCGAGCTCTACAAGCACAAAATTATCAACGTTCTTGGTTCAAACGGTAAAGCTGAGTAATCATGGCTCTTCCATTTATGACAGCCGCTGAGGCTGCTCAATTAGTACCACACGGAGCAATATGCGGCATGGGTGGTTTCACCCCTGCCGGCGCTCCTAAGGATGTTCCTTCTGCTATCGCTGCGATGGCTGAGGCACTCCATGCTGAGGGCAAACCATATAAGATTGGTATGTACACTGGTGCCTCTACTGGCGACAGCTGCGACGGTGCACTCGCTCGCGCTCACGCTATTGAGTTCCGCACTCCATACCAAGGTAATAAAGACCTCCGCACCGAGCTTAATGCACAAGGTGCACACTACTTTGATATGCACCTGAGTGAATTGGCGCAAGACCTCCGCTACGGCTTTATGCCAAAGCCAGACTTCGCTATCGTTGAGGCTTGCGAGGTAGTAGAGAAAGGCGACCAAGTAGAGATTGTTCTCACTGCGGGTGTAGGTAACGTACCTACTTTCTGCCGTTTGGCTGACAAGGTAATCGTAGAGCTCAACGAGGCTATGCCTGCTGCTATGCGTGGCATGCACGATATCTACGAGCCAGCCGACCCACCTGTACGCCGCGAGATTCCTGTATATACCGTTTCTGACCGCATCGGTACAGACTGCGTGACTATTTCTGCTGAGAAACTTGTTGCTGTAGTAAAGACCAACCGTCCAAACGAAGTGGGTGGTTTCACTCCACTGGATGAAACTACTGCTAAGATTGGTGCGAACGTAGCTTCTTTCCTCGAGAACGAGATGAAAGAGGGCCGTATTCCTGCTACTTTCTTGCCTATCCAATCAGGTGTGGGTAATATCGCTAACGCTGTGTTGGGTGCTCTTGGCGAGAACAAGAACATCCCTGCTTTTGAGATGTACACCGAGGTAATCCAAGACTCTGTGGTAGGTTTGATGAAAGAGGGTCGCGTGAAGTTCGCTTCTGGTTGCTCATTGACTATTGGTGCTGATAAGCTCCAAGAGATCCTCGACAACCTCGACTTCTTCCGTGATAAACTCGTGCTCCGTCCACAAGAGATAAGCAATAACCCAGAGGTGGCTCGTCGCTTAGGTCTTATCACCATCAACACCGCTTTGGAGGCAGATATCTTCGGTAACATCAACTCTACCCATGTTTGCGGTACGAAGATGATGAACGGTATCGGCGGTTCGGGCGACTTTACCCGCAACGCATATATCAGCATCTATACCACTCCTTCGACTGCTAAGGGCGGTGCTATCTCGGCCTTCGTGCCAATGGTTAGCCACCACGACCACAGCGAGCACTCTGTGAAGATTATCATCACCGAGCACGGTATAGCTGACTTGCGTGGTAAGAGCCCTATCCAACGCGCTCACGAGATTATCAACAACTGTGTGGATCCACAATATCGCCCAATGTTGAACGAGTACTTGGAGATGTCGAAGACCGCACATACACCTCATACACTGAGCTGCGCATTGGCTATGCACGAGGAGTTCCTCAAGTCAGGCGACATGCGTAACACCAAGTGGGAGAATTATAAACGATAATCGTTAGTATATAAATAAAAAGACTGCTCTCATCATACGGAGCAGTCTTTTTTGTGTATGAAAAATTCCCTGCTGGTTAGGCGACCACCATAGGAGATCTGTGGGATATCTGTGGGCTTTCTGTGGCTATTAAGTGCTCAATATCAATCATTAAGATAACTAAATTGTGATTGGTTCTATTTTCTTTTTATCTAATTTATATGGATTAAAACGCCATCCTAAAACTATTTGAGCTAAGAAGTGGGGTGAATAAGATAACATGGGCGTGGAATTACCATTACTACCATATCTAAAGAGGTGTTTCGTACTATTAGTGGCTACTATAGTACATGATAGTCCAATATTGAAATGGTCTTTAATTACCCAACCTATTTCTTGCCACACTCCAAAAGTTACTTTGTTGCAATATTTTCGACTGTCATACTTTACGCCATTATCCACTAATTTACTATTGGTTAAAATTCCTAACTCTACACCAGTACGAGAATAAAATACTCTTCGTTCAATAGAATATGCTGGACGAAAACTCAAATATTGTAGGTTCAAAGCTGGTGTTCCAACTACATTTTGAAGTTTGTTAGTACCACGGAAATTATACTGTACCCCTAAGTAAATAGAACTGCGTTTGAATCCCATGTTTTTTTGTCTAGGAGCAAACTCAATGTATCCTTCTATACTGGGAAAGAAACTCTTTCCGTAAATAGGAGAATATTCATCAAAGTATGATATGCTCATGTACATACCATTTCCTTCCTTTACTTGTGCGCCATATAAAAGCCATGGTCCTTCTGGTGGAGTTGTAGTGCGGATCTTTTTTTTCTCTTTTTTCTGTTGCAACCGTGCAATTTCATAGAGAGATGGTATTGTATCAAGATGCTGATGAACACTAAAACTTTGCACACTACCATTTTGGTAAATAATTGAGGCTATTTTATCCGTTCCAATAACAAATGTAGGACCTGTAGGGTTATTTGCTTTTTTGTATCGTATAGCTGTTTCAGATACTTCTTCAACGATTGCATCTATGCGTACAGCATCATTTGTTACAATAATGTCTTGTGCTTTTGATACAATGCATAAAAGACAAGCAACTAATAAAGTTACTAAACATTTCATTTTATTAGAAGTTTAGTGTTAATCCTATACCATTTTGTGTCATTCCAACATTCAAATCCATAGTGAATTCACCTTCTAATGAAGAAGAACATTGATTGTTGAAAATATCAAGTGCTTGCTTTTTTTGTTTATCTCCTACTAGTACAAAGGTGGTTCCAAGAGCTAATCCAAATACCGCAATTACACCTCCTGCTATTATTGCCCCGCTATCTTTTGAAAAAGCTGTTATACACCCTCCTATAGATGCCAGACAATATCCTCCCGAACCTAATATTGTCATTTGGCTGTTTCCTGATTGATATTTTTTGTAAGCATCAGCGCAAGTCAATTTTAGAAAATCTCTATATAAAACCTCATCTAATTCAATACTACCATAATAGTATTTGCCTCTTTCTTCTGATGTTTCTATAGTTTGTCCAGGAACAAAAATAATATCTTCTGCTCTTCGGACACTTGTAACTAATCCACTATTTATACTTTGTTGAGCGTTAGGTTGTGAAGTCGCTGCAAATGTTTGAACCTCTCCATTTTTGTAAATGATGGAAGAAACCTTTGAAGTTGCGATTACAAATGTAGGACCAGTTAAATTATCCATTTTCTTGTACTTGACTTCGGTTTCTGATACTTCAGTTATCTGAGCATCTATACGCTCAGATGAAGTTGTTACAATAATGTCTTGTGCCCAAATTAATGAGCAAAACACTACACATAGTAGCGTAATTAAAACTCGTTTCATTGTTATTTTTTTTAATTGTTAATAAAAATGTTATTTTCTTAAAACCAATCCCATTGTAAGAAATAAACAACAATTCCTGCGCGGAGATCGAATGCAAATCCAGGATCTTTATTTCCCGCAAGTCCAATACCTGCACCTGCAGTTAAACCAACAATATGAAGTGGACCAATCATATGGGTAGTATTCACATCTATCATCATTGTCACTGATTTTGGATATGGAATATTAGATTGTCCAAATTTTACTCCTAAACCAACATCCCAGAGGTATATATCACTAGGCCTGCCACCAAAATACATACCTAAACCAACATTCCAACATACTTTATCACCATAATCTCTATGAATGAAATCGTAACCTACCATACCTGTTACATCACCTCCAAGATAACTTGAACCATATCGAAAACGAAGTTCCATATTTTCACCCCACCAGGCACTTATATTTGCAGACAAAGAAAAACCTCCTGCATTATAGTTGTTATAACTTTTTTCTATGTAATGTGATTGCATAGAAAGTTGTCCCATAGTTCTACCAAATTCAGCAGCTCTTGAATAATCGGTATAACTATTTTGCCCATATGATGAACTACCGCCAGAATTCGTGGTTGATGTTTCCGTGTTACTCTGCCCGCCACTATTAATCGTATAAATCCATGTTTCCTCAATAACAGTATAATAAACATAGTTATTGATTCTTATACCATTAGGGTATTGTTTGCGTTGTGTTTGTTTTTCGCAATGTACCGAACAGCTATTACCATTACAATCAGTAGCACTATTTATTCGAACACGCAAATCCCAGCCATCACCTTCGTTCACTGAATAAACATATGCAGGACCTATTGATCCTCCAACATTTGAATTTTGAATCTTTTGGGCTGTTACTTTTATGGGACCGCATGCATTAATTTTCCGAATAATTGTCCGCGATTTCTCATAAGTAGTAGGAGCTGCATACATTGCAGTTCCAATAACAATAAAAACTAAATATGTAACAAACTTTTTCATAATAAATTTAATTTGTTATGCCTACTCTTCATCGGATTTTCAGCTGCCTCCGTTTGTTAATGATTGCTTTGTTGTTTATTGCATACACAAAAAAAGCGGGACTGCACTGTTGCTGTTCCGCTTCTTGAGGCCTTCGCATTGCCTACCCTTATAGAACAACAACGCGAAGCCCACGCCGATATGTACGCACACACTTCACTCTATATAGTGAGTATGGATATAAATATACATATCCCGAGGTCATCAATCGTTGCTATGCTCTGATAAGGGATTGAAAGTTGCGAAGTTTCAAGAAACCAGAACAAAGCGCTTTTGACGCCTTTATTATGTCTGCAATCATCCCACCCAAAAGACATAATCCCAAGGCGTGGGCTAATTACGCTGCAAAGTTAGTGAATTATTTTGGATTGAGCAAATAAAAATTGCTTTTTTGCTGTTTTTGGAGTCATAGAGTACCCGATAGTGATTCGTCAAGCACCCATAACGCCGCAGGCGAGCGTTATCGGGGCCCCGCTGACTAATAGACAAAAAAAGGAAACATTTTTAGGAATATAGTCAACCTTTTTAGGAATATAGTCAACTTTTTTAGGTTGCCAAATCTTAATAAAAAGCATTTGTGAGGATAGGGAGTTCTTAGGTTCATCCTAGGTTCGTCCTTGGTTCATCCTTGGTCTTTAGCCCGAGGGAGTATGGGAAGGAACAAGGGAAGGGAATCTTAAGAAAAGTGCTTTTTTCCCATTGCTGCTAAGTCGGCGTTCTCTCGGTCGTCGGTCGATGGAGTCGGGGAACGTATAAGAGAAGTAAATCTAAAGAATAGTGCTATTCTACCCATGTTTGCGGTACGAAGATGATGAACGATATCGGCGGTTCGGGCGACTTTACCCGCAACGCATATATCAGCATCTATACCACTCCTTCGACTGCTAAGGGCGGTGCTATCTCGGCATTCGTGCCAATGGTTAGCCACCACGACCATAGCGAGCACTCTGTGAAGATCATCATCACCGAGCATGGTATTGCTGACTTGCGTGGTAAGAGCCCTATCCAACGCGCTCACGAGATCATCAATAACTGTGTGGATCCACAATACCGCCCAATGTTGAACGAGTACTTGGAGATGTCGAAGACCGCTCACACCCCTCACACCTTGAGCTGCGCACTCGCTATGCACGAGGAGTTCCTCAAGTCAGGCGATATGCGTAATACCAAGTGGGAGAATTATAAACGCTAATAGATTTCCTACATACCAAAAAAAGACTGCCGCTGGGCAGTCTTTTTTTGGTATCTTGCGCACTTATTTCACCGCATACGACTTGAGCTGAAATAGCACTTTGTATTTTCTTTGTTGCGAATAGAAGGTATCGCTCTTGTAATACGCATAGCGCTCGTCTGCACCAAACCCAGGGATTTGGAAGGAGTGTGACATACCAGGATCGATCTGAATAGACTTGGTGAAATCTTGATTCCATCTTATTTCTACACATTTTTCTATGTTTTTTTTGGAAAGTATAAAAAAAAATACTATCTTTGCAGGCAGAATCCATGAACTACAGATATGAAAAAATGTTTCACCCTTATTGTAGCCAGCATCATCGTTGCCCCATTGCTGACTGCGCAAGCCCCCAACTACCACTCAATAGCGTCTGAAATCACGTCTCATGCATCCACAAAGATGCAAAAAGTGCGAGCTATATACGATTGGATGTGCGAAAACATAGAATACGATACATCTTATAAAATCTACCATGCTGATAAATGCTATAAGCACCGCAAGGGCGTATGCCAAGCCTACAGCGAACTAATGTGCTGTCTGTGCAAAGCGGTAGGAGTACCTTGCACCTTGGTGTCAGGCGTAGGTCGCTATCAATATGGTGGAGGCCCACATGCATGGGTGTATGCAGATGTCGAGAAAGGACGCATATTGATAGATCCTACTTGGGGTGCTGGATATGTCAACGGATCTACCTTCACCTTCAGGCAGGATCACTCCTATTGGTTTGATGTAGATCCCTATTGGATGATATTCACCCATTACCCCGATAATGCCGAACATCAATTTATAGATCAACCCATCTCCCAAGAGACTTTCAATCGTCTCCCCCGCTTAGAACCTAGTTGCAAGAACTTTGGGTGGAAAGCCCAAACGATATTCAACAAAGTTCTTCGCAATGAAATCACCGCTTTCCCTACCTTCTACGGAGAAGACCAAAGAATGATCTTGGATGCAGATATCCCTGTGCAAAAGTATTTGCATGTCGGGGTGGAATATACCTTCAAGCTTAAGGTAAAAGATCCCCAAAAGATAGCCATCATCACAGACGACGATTGGTACACTCACGAGCAGTGGCAACGAGAAGGCGAATATTCCATCCTTCGTCTGAACCCCACTACGCCAGGCTCATTGAGTATCTCCTACCTGCAGGACGATGGTTGGTATGGTACAATATTAAAATACGTAGTCCTATAGTGCTTATATATAAATGTGCTCCAGAAAATAAATTTCTATGGATTCCTGCGGACTTTTAAGAATATTGAAGAAATTGTCCGCAGAAATTCAATCTTTTGGTCAAGTGCCTGATGTAGAATGTTTTTTATACTAATGTTTTACCAACGGCTTGTGCGACAGGTTGCAACGATGCATACATGTCAGCAAACTGCTGATGGTTAAGTTGCTGAGGAGCGTCGCTTTGTGCGAAAGCAGGGTGGGGATGTGTCTCGATGAGTAGGCCATCGATGCCCATAGCAGTGCAAGCTCGTGCGAGGTCGGCGATGCCATAGGCATAGCCCATAGCATGGCTAGGGTCGAGGATGATCGGCAGATTGCAATGCTGTTTGAGCCATGCAACGCCACACAAGTCGAGTGTGAAGCGTGTGTTGGTTTCAAAGGAACGAATGCCGCGTTCGCATAGGATGACTTGGTTGTTGCCGCAACTCATGATGAAATCGGCACAATTGACCAACTCTTGGAGTGTAGAACCAAAACCGCGTTTGAGGATCACAGGTTTGCCCGATTGTCCGGCTGCGGTCAACAGACCATGGTCATACATAGCTTTGGCTCCCACTTGCACGATATCTGCGTATTCCACCACTTTATCAGCATGGGTGGCATCGCGCATTTCTGTAGCTATGAGTAGTCCATATTTCTCGCGCATCTCAGCGAGTAGCTGGAGTCCATCTTCGCCCAGCCCACGGAAAGTATATGGGGATGTGCGAGGTTTGTAGCACCCTGCACGTAGCACGCGAATACCCTGTTGTTTGAGCATTTGGCACGATTGTTCGATTTGTTCGCGACTCTCTACAGCGCATGGACCAGCAATCATGATTTGATTTTTACCGTCGCCTCCAATATAGGTGTCACCGATAGTAATACATTGTGTATCAGCGATATATTGACGTGAGGAGAGTTGCATGTCGGTGTCGAAAGTCCAATGCTGTAGCGCTATATGCTTGAGCGAATCGGGCAACTGCTTTATGGAGTGGTTGGTGATTAGAACAAAGTGTTCGGGTTGCTCCAAGCACAATGCCCCTATGCCATCGGCATACTCTTGTGCGCGAGCGCGCGTCGTATTTTTAGGTAAGTGAATGATCATGTGTGTGTGGTGGAGCGTAGTTTAGTTGAAATCTATGATGTGGTGGATAGATATGATGCCTATGATATCGGTAGAGGTTGTCGTTTCGGTTACGGCTAGCGTGGTGATATTATAGGTATCCATAATGGCGAGAGCATCAGTAAGGAGGGCTTCCTTGGCAATACGTTTGTAGGATGGGGTCATGATGTCTGCTGCGGTGATATGTACATCGTTATACTTCTGTATTGCGCGGCGGATGTCTCCGTCGGTGATGATACCTAGGCAGTTGCCTTGTGGCAGGTGGTCATAAACCATAGTCATTCCCAGATGTTTGTCAGACATTTCACAAACCACATTGCGGAAGGATGCATCTGCGGTTACGCGAGGCACATCGGTAGTCATCACTCGATGTACGCGGCCGAGCAACTTGCGCCCTAATGCACCACCAGGGTGATATAATGCAAAATCTTCGGCTTTGAATTGGCGCATCTCCATTAGGCACACCATCAGAGCATCACCCATCAGCAGTGTGGCTGTGGTGGATGTGGTAGGAGCTATGCCCAAAGGACATGCTTCGGTATCCACATGGATAGATAGTGCATAATCAGCTCGCTGGGCTAGAGTAGAATCCATGTTGCCCGTCATAGCGATGATGGTGCATCCTAAACGATGAAGAGGGTCAATGATATTTAGGATTTCGTTGGTCGAACCGCTATTGCTCACTAGTATAGCTACATCGTTAGCATTAATCATACCGAGGTCGCCGTGCACCGCCTCTGCAGCATTTACGAAGATGGATGGTGTGCCAGTGGAAGCAAAGGATGCTGCCATCTTGTGGGCAATGATACCCGTCTTACCAATACCCATCATCACCACTTTGCCTTGGCAATGATACAGTATCTCAACGACTTGGTTGAAGTGGTTATCAATGCTGTTTTTTAATTTCTCTAGTTCGCGAATCTCTTCCTCGAATATTTGTTTTGCTCTTATTGCGTACATATTTTTATGTTTAATGTTTATAGTTTAAAGTTTAAAGGCGCGGAATATGCGGCTTTTCTGCTCAGCCTTTACACTTTACACCAATTACCTGGTCAATAGCCAATGCTTGTTTGAGTATTGTCTCTACGTCGCTTAGGTGCACTTGGTTCGCAGCATCAGAGATGGCTTTCTCTGGCTGAGGATGTACTTCAAGGAACAACCCATCTACTCCCACCGCTACGGCAGCACGAATCAGATGTGGTACCATCTCGCGATTGCCACCTGTTATACCTGCCTGATTGCTAGGTTGTTGTACAGAATGGGTGGCATCAAATACCACTGGATAACCATACTCGCGCATTTTCACGAGCGAGGTCATATCCACGATGAGGTTGCCATAGCCAAAACTCGAACCACGTTCGGTGAGCCAAATGTGAGGTGTAGTGTGGTGTAGTGTGGTGTAGGATGGTGTAGGATGGTTAGGCATAGAAGCCTCTATCTTGGCTATCGCACCGCGCATATCCCATGGAGCCATAAACTGACCTTTCTTCACGTTCACCACTCTGCCTGTCTTTGCTGCAGCTACGAGCAAGTCGGTTTGGCGCGATAAGAATGCAGGAATCTGCAATACATCTGCCACCTCTGCTACGGGTGCGCATTGCCACGACTCGTGCACATCGGTCAGAATAGGCAGTTGGAAAGTAGATTTAACTTCTTGTAAGATTTTCAATCCCTCTTCCATGCCCACACCACGCTCCGATATACTTGTGCGGTTGGCTTTGTCGTATGACGACTTGAAATATAGTGCGATTCCCAATCGCTCGCATACCTGCTTCAGTGTTTCGGCGGTATGCATTACGATATCGCGACTTTCTATAGCGCAAGGTCCTGCAATGAGAAACATAGTTTATTCACAATTATGGATTCCGGTCTCCGGATTCCAGGATTAATTTTGATAAATGCGTATCCAATCAATCTCCATCTTGCCAGTACCCTTCACATTCTGAGGCAAATAACTACGCATCAATACGTGAAATGCCTCGCCAGCTAATGGGTTTTTGCTACGTGCAACCTCCACATTATTCACATAGTTTATCACCTCATTCTCATTCCAAACGAGGGTGTAGATGGTATATCCTTTGCCTAGTTGCATTGGTAAGATGGATAATGCTTTTTTTGCGTTGGTTGTAGTCAAGCAAAGTGTCTGTTTGACACAACCTTTAATGTTGACTTTTGCTTGTAATACACCTGATTTTGGAGCTACCTTTTGTGTAGTATGCCAGATGTCGCTAGTGTAGGCAAATGGGTGGGATATCATACCTTTGGTAGGATGCCAAGCTGCTGCAGTTGTGGCTTGTTTTTTTGTCAGAATGCTCAAGACGCTACCAATAATTTGGGTGTTATTTCCCTGTGTATAAGCTTGTTGTTCGCTCACATGTGAGTGGTTTGCTTTGAGTTCTTTGCTTGGATAGAGGAAACCTGTTTGCCATTCATTGGACATTTTTAGGTTTTCAAATTCGTCTGTCCAAACCGTTTTGTAACTCTCTAGTTCAGTGATTTTTTTCGCATCTTGTTGTAAATAGAAAACAATATCAGTATGTTTTGCTATCGTATTCAAGCGCTTCTCTTGTTCGCTTTCTGGAGTAGTAAACCAACGTTTTTTGTTTTTCCAGAAAGCATTAGACTGCTTGAATTCTGGTGTGTTGATTTGTTCGTTTAAAGCCAAATATTGTACTACTTCAGGTTTGGTTTTCCATGCCTCTTTTTTAAATAAACGATAGAAGAAAACGGATGATTTTTTGCGTAATTTCTTGTAGAGAGCCATTGTTTTTCCCTCTTGTGTATCTGCATATCGGGTAGTGATGAGTTCTTTTTTCTTTGTTTGGAACTCAGCGGATTCCACTACGAGTTTTAGTTTGTTGTATTCTGCTAAAACATCGCCTTTTTCCACTTGTCGATAACGCACGATTATTTGTGCTTGCTCTTTGAGCCACTGCTCAAACGCTTGGGTAGTAAGCATTTTTTTTGTTTGCATAGAGCTACTATATTTATAATGTTTAAATTGTTTCTATTTTTTGGATGAGTTCATCCATTGTATCCACGAAATGCGGTGCGTATTGCTCTTGTTGTGGTAGGAATGCGAGGGTGCGCATGTGTTCAGCTTGTTGCTTTAGACCTTCGTAGAAACCTTTGTAATTGAGAACAAATATTGGTTTGCGATGTTCATCCACTGTGCCGCTTGCAACGACATCCATCATCTCATCCATGGTGCCGTAGCTGCCTGGCAAGCACACAAAGCAATCAGCCAATTCTTTCATTTTTTGTTTGCGCTCGCACATATTCTCCACCACGTGGAGTGTATCGCAGTTGTTGGCCATACGCTTGGCTTGGATGATGCGTTGAGGGATTACACCTTCTACCGTGCCGCCAGCTGCTTTTGCCGCGTTACTCACGCGAGTCATCAGTCCTCCCGTAGCACCGCCATACACCAATGTGTGGTCTGCCTGAGCAATCCACTTGCCGAGCACGTCACCCAAAGCTAGATAGTCTTCGGGAATACGGTCTTTGGCACTACAATAAACTGCTATCTTCATTGGTGTATGGTGTAAATGATGGGGTTACGCATCAATCTTAGCGTATGTAGCATTCTTCTCAATGAACTCGCGGCGAGGAGCCACATCATCGCCCATGAGCATTGCGATTGTACGATCTGCTTCTGCTGCGTTCTCAATGGTGACCTTCTTGAGCAGGCGGTGCTCAGGATCCATGGTAGTTTCCCACAATTGCTTATCGGACATCTCACCAAGACCTTTGTAGCGTTGTGTCTTGATGAGTTTCTCATCGCCATTGCCATACTTCATAATAAAGTCATGGCGTTGTTGGTCATTCCAACAATACTCCTTGTAGCTACCTCTAGCGCAGAGATAAAGTGGTGCCATAGCGATATAGAGGTGTCCTTGCTCAATCACCTCTTTGAGGTGACGGAAGAAGAGCGTCATGATCAGTGTTGCAATGTGTGCACCATCAACGTCGGCATCGGCCATGATGATGACTTTGTGGTAGCGTAGTTTGCTGAGGTTGAGAGCTTTAGGGTCTTCTTCTGTGCCGAAGGTGATGCCTAGTGCAGTGAAGATGTTGCGTACTTCTTCGCTCTCGAACACTTTGTGCTCCATGGCTTTCTCTACATTGAGGATTTTACCACGGAGAGGCAGAATGGCTTGGATACGACGGTCACGACCAGTCTTAGCGGTACCACCCGCAGAATCTCCCTCGACTAGGAACAATTCGCACTCGGCTGGATCTTTGCTCTCGCAGTCAGCCAACTTACCTGGCAGACCGCCACCGCCAAGGGGTGACTTGCGTAAGACGCTTTGGCGAGCATTACGCGCAGCGATACGCGCTTGGGCTGCTAGGATTACTTTTTCTACGATCTTTTTAGCATCCTCTGGGTGTTCCTCCAAATAGTTGGTCAATGCCTCGCTCACAGCGGAAGAAACCATACCAGCAACTTCGGAGTTACCCAATTTGGTTTTGGTTTGACCCTCGAACTGTGGCTCTGCCACCTTCACGCTGATGATAGCGGTTAGACCCTCACGGAAGTCGTTGGCATCGATGTTGGCATTGCCATCTTTGTCTTTGAGTTTGGCTTTCTCCAGCATTTTGCTTTCGTCGGCGTATTTCTTCATTACACGGGTGAGTGCAGCACGGAAACCTGCCACGTGTGTACCACCTTCGATGGTATTGATATTGTTCACATAGCTGTGTACATTTTCGTTGAAATCGGTGTTGTAGATGATAGCGACCTCTACTGGAGTACCATATTTCTCAGTGTTGAGGTGGATTACCTCAGAGATTAGTGGAGTACGGTTGCCGTCGATGTAGCGCACAAACTCGCTAAGTCCTTCTTCTGAATAGAACACTTCGCCCTTTGGAGTGCCATCCTCGTTTTTCTCGCGGAGGTCGGTTAAGGTAATACGCACACCTGCATTCAAGTATGCTAATTCGCGCATACGGTTAGCCAATATATCGTAGTGGTAAACAGTCTCGGTGAAGATGCTGCCGTCAGGCCAGAACTGTACGCGTGTACCGGTGCCTTCGCCTTCTGCGTAGGTACCAATCACCTCTACTGCGTTCAATGGTTTACCTTTGGAGTAGTCTTGCGCATGAACTTTTCCATCGCGGCGAACTTCTACATGCAACTTGGTTGAGAGTGCGTTCACACAGCTCACACCCACACCGTGCAAACCACCAGACACCTTGTAGCTATCCTTATTGAACTTACCTCCGGCGTGCAACACGGTCATTACAACCTCTAAGGCACTTTTGTGCTCTTTTGGGTGCATATCCACAGGAATACCACGACCATTATCTTGTACTGTAATTGAGTTATCCTCGTTGATTGTCACTTCGATGTGGTTACAGAAACCTGCCAATGCCTCATCAATAGAGTTGTCCACTACCTCATATACTAAGTGGTGCAAACCCTTCAGCGAAATATCGCCGATATACATCGCAGGACGCTTACGTACTGCTTCTAAACCTTCGAGCACTTGAATACTCGAACCATCGTACTTTTCTTGTTGTTCTACTTGTTGATTCAATTCTTCCATAATATGTTTTTAATTTTATAATATATTCTTTCACTTACTTCTTAACTTCGCGCATATGCGCAAACTGACCGCAAAGGTACAAAAAAACTTTAATATACACAATACCCTGCTGCTGCTTTTTTGAGAAATACGCTTAAATCGCAAATAAAGTACCTTTTGGCGCTTTTGGACAGCATAGATTTTTTCTACAGAATCTACAGAATTGCTTAAATCGCTTGTTTTTCGATGGCCTAAAATGTCCATTCTTTCGCTTTTTTTATCTATTACTACATGAAATTACTAATTGCTAGTGAAAAATAATACTTTATTTTTGGTATTTCTCGAAAAAAGTAGTACCTTTGCATGATTTTTGTTATTCTGCCTACTAGGCGGCTGTTTAAAATCAATCGAAAATAACTTAAAATAATATAACAACTATGTCAAAAGCATTACTTATGATTCTCGACGGCTGGGGAATCGGAAACAAATCTAAAGCCGACGCAATCTCTTGCACCCCAACTCCACATTGGGATGCACTTTTGGAGAAATACCCTCACAGCCAACTGCAAGCCAGTGGCGAAAATGTGGGTTTGCCTGACGGACAAATGGGTAACTCTGAGGTAGGTCACCTCAATATCGGCGCAGGTCGCGTGGTATATCAAGACCTCGTGAAGATCAACCGCGCTTGCAAAGATGGTAGTATTCTGGAAAACCCAGAAATCAAATCTGCTTTCGGTTATGCGAAAGAGACAGGCAAGAAGCTTCATATCATGGGCCTCACCTCCAACGGTGGTGTGCACTCTTCTTTCGACCATCTGTTCTACCTCACCCAAATCGCTAAAACCTACGGATTAGACGGGCAAACTTTCATCCACTGCTTTATGGATGGCCGTGACACCGACCCTAAGTCAGGTCTTGGTTTCATTGACCAACTCCAACAACACTTGGCTACCAGCTGCGGCGAGATCGCTTCTATCCAAGGTCGCTTCTATGTCATGGACCGCGACAAACGTTGGGAGCGCGTGAAGGTGGCATACGATTGCCTCGTACATGGTGAAGGCAAAGCATCCGAGGACATGCTCCAAGCCATGCAAGAGAGCTACAACGAGGGCGTGACCGATGAGTTCATCAAACCTATCGTTCATGTTCGTGATGGCAAACCACTTGCTACTATCGAGGAGGGCGACGTAGTGATTTTCTTCAACTATCGCAACGACCGCGCGAAAGAGATCACCATCGTGCTCACCCAACAAGACATGCCAGAGCAAGGTATGACCACCATTCCTAACCTGCAATACTACTGCATGACCCCATACGACTCATCGTTCCAAGGTCTGCATGTCCTCTTCCCAAAAGAGAATGTACAAAACACCATGGGCGAGATCGTGTCTAATGCGGGCTTGAAGCAACTCCGTATCGCTGAAACCGAGAAGTTTGCACACGTGACCTTCTTCTTCAATGGCGGTCGCGAAGCAGAGTACCCAGGCGAGGAGCGCATCTTGATTCCTTCACCAAAGGTGGCTACCTACGATCTCCAACCAGAGATGTCTGCACCTGAGGTGACAGAGGCACTTTGTGAGGCACTCGACACACAGAAATACGACTATATCACCCTCAACTTCGCTAATGGCGACATGGTGGGTCACACGGGCGTATATGCTGCTATCGAGAAGGCGGTTAAAACGATCGATGAATGCGTGGATAAAGTGGTGACTACTGCTCTAAAGAACGACTACGAGATCATCATCATCGCTGACCACGGCAACTGCGACAACGCTATCAACGCCGATGGTTCACCTAACACAGCGCACTCACTCAACCCAGTGCCTTTCGTGTATGTGAGCAAAGATCACACCGATGCGCAACTCGAAGACGGTATCCTCGCTGATGTGGCTCCATCCCTCTGCCACATCCTCGGCGTAGAGCAACCAAAAGAAATGACTGGACATAATCTAATTAAGAATTAAGATAATCATTAGGCGAGAGGCGAAAGGCAATAAGGCGAGAGGCAAGGGATAGCGACATAGCCGCATATTACTAGCCTTTAACCTTTAACCTTTAACCTCTAACCTCTAACCTAAAATATATGGCTTTACAATGTGGAATCGTAGGTTTGCCTAATGTCGGCAAATCGACCCTATTCAACTGCTTGAGCAACGCCAAGGCGCAATCGGCTAACTTCCCTTTCTGTACGATTGAGCCCAACGTAGGCGTTATCACCGTACCCGATGAGCGACTCATCAAGCTCGGCGAACTCTGCAAACCCGAACGAGGAGTGATTCCAACCACCGTTGAAATCGTGGATATTGCGGGATTGGTGAAAGGTGCAAGCAAAGGCGAAGGACTTGGCAATAAGTTCTTGGCTAACATCCGCGAGACGGATGCTATCATTCACGTACTCCGTTGCTTCGATGATGAGAACGTAGTACACGTGGACGGCTCTGTGGATCCTATCCGCGATAAAGATATCATCGATGCCGAACTCCAACTCAAGGACCTTGAGACCGTGGAGTCACGCATCCAAAAGATCGAGAAACAAGTGCGCGTGGGTGGCGACAAACAAGCCAAAGTGGCACTCGATGTCCTTCTCAAGTACCGCGAAGCCCTCTCACAAGGCCGTTCTGCTCGCACCGTGGAACTGGTGAATAAGGACGAGGAGCAAGTGGCGAAAGAGACGATGTTGCTCACTAGCAAACCAGTTCTTTATGTTTGCAACGTGGACGAAAACTCTGCTGTCAATGGCAATGCTTATGTGGAGCAAGTGCGCAAAGCGGTCAAAGATGAGAACGCACAAGTGCTGGTTGTGGCAGCGAAGATTGAGAGTGAGATTGCCGAACTCGAGACCTACGAAGAGCGTCAGATGTTCCTCGATGAAATCGGGCTTTCTGAGTCAGGCGTGAGCCGTTTGATTAAGGCAGCATACGCACTGCTCGACCTTCGCACTTTCCTCACCGCAGGTAGCGATGAGGTACGTGCTTGGACCTTCCGTGCGGGCAGCAAAGCACCTCAATGTGCAGGAGTTATCCACACCGATTTTGAGCGTGGCTTCATTCGCGCAGAGGTAATCAAGTACGAAGATTATATTGCACTCGGTGGCGAGTCCGCTTGCCGTCAAGCTGGTAAATTGGGCATCGAAGGCAAAGAATACGTCGTGCAAGATGGCGACATCATGCACTTCCTTTTCAACGTGTAATTAAAAAGGCGATAAGGCGAGAGGCGATGAGGCGAGAAATAGCGGCGTAGCCGCATATTACCAGCCTTTAACCTTTAGCCTCTAACCTTTAACCTAAAATATAACAATGTTTGATTTTCTAAACACTTGGCTTGCTAACGGCGGCTTTTGGGTAGCAGTACCACTGATTATTGTGGGCTGTGCAGCCCTTATCAAAGGTGCTGACTTCCTCGTGGACGGTGCTTCGGGGCTGGCAAAGAAATATGGCGTCAGCGATATTGTGATTGGCCTGACCGTAGTGGCTTTCGGTACCAGTATGCCCGAGTTTGTGGTAAACATGGTGGCAGTAGGACAAGGAAGTACTGAGATTGCCATTACCAATGTCCTTGGTAGTAATATTATCAACACCTTTGTCATCTTGGGTTGTACGGCACTAATATTCCCGATTTCATCGCAAAAAACTACTCGCAAGTTTGACATACCTTTCAGTATGTTGGCAGCTCTATTGGTGTTGCTATTTGCGGTGTACAATAGTCCGTCGTGGTTGCAAATAGAGCATTTGTTCAATATGAACATCACTCAACCATCGATTAACGATTTGGGCTCTCTTAACCTCGGACAAGGTAAAGCAGGATTCATCTCGGGTGTAGGTGGCTGTATCCTGCTCATCTTCTTCCTCATCTTCCTTTGGCATAATTTCAAAGGTATAGGTAGCGCATCACAAACAGAGAGCAACGAGGGCTACAAACCCATGTCTGCCAAACGTGCATTGGCATTGATTCTCGGTGGACTGGTAGGCTTGGTTGTCGGTGGCGAAGTGATTGTCAAGAGTGCTACTTCTATTGCGCACTCCTTAGGTGTGAGCGATGCAATTATCGGTCTTACCGTTGTAGCGTTGGGTACATCATTGCCCGAACTGGCAACCTCTTGTATGGCAGCATTCAAAAAGAACTGCGATATTGCGTTAGGTAATGTGATAGGTAGCAATATCTTCAATATCTTCTTCATCCTCGGTACGAGCGCATGCGTCAAAGCATTGCCTGGCTACCACGGACTGGAGATAGATGCGTTGATGGCAGCTTTGGGTAGTGTCTTCGTGATGCTCTTCGTCTATCTCACCAAGAAACACGAGATTAAGCGTTGGCACGGAGCTATTCTCCTCCTCACCTATGCTGCCTATCTCGCCTACCGAATCATAACATTATAAATAGCCTACCCCTATCCCCTCCCTAAAGGGAAGGGAAAAATGATACGAGTATAATTAATATGGTAGAAATAAGTCCAATACTGATTCTCCCTTTTATGGGTACCGCTCTGGGCGCAGCCATGGTCTTTTTGCTACGAGGCAAGATGAGCGACCTGCTGCGTAAGTTGCTTTTGGGCTTTGCATCAGGCGTGATGGTAGCAGCATCGGTTTGGTCACTGCTTATTCCCAGTCTAGAGATGGCGGCTGAAAATGGCGGCATAACGTGGCTACCTGCTGCAGTTGGGTTTGTATTAGGAATACTCTTTCTTTTACTACTTGATACCCTTATCCCCCACTTGCATATCGGAGCAGACAAGCCAGAAGGTTTGACACGTAACTGCCAATGGAAGCGCACCACGATGCTCTCTGTGGCAGTCACCCTGCACAATATCCCCGAGGGTATGGCAGTGGGAGTAATACTCGCCAGTGCTATGGCAGAGGGTAGCACTATCCCTATGTCCGTAGCATGGGCTTTGGCAATAGGTATAGCGATACAAAACTTCCCTGAAGGTGCCATCCTATCCATGCCTCTCCACTCCGAAGGAATGGGCAAGGGCAAGGCCTTTGCGATAGGTGCGTTGTCAGGAATAGTGGAGCCAATAGCAAGTATATTGACAATGCTGTTGATAGGATTGATTTCTCCTGCTTTGCCTTACCTATTGGCATTTGCCGCAGGGGCCATGATGTACGTAGTGATTGAAGAGCTGATACCCGAAGCCCAAGCCGAACCACACAGCAATATCCCTACGCTGGGTTTCACCGCAGGGTTTGTATTGATGATGGTGTTGGATTACGCGTTATAGGATTATTCCTCAACTTTGAGTAAGAAAAGGCGGTCTCCTCTACGGATCGTCTTTTCTGTTTTTATGGCGAAATAGTTGCCTTTCTCAATGATAGTCTGAGGGTTGCCTTTGGCGTCGTGCATGTCGTGTGCAACGATTTCGTATGCACCCGTGGTCTCGCCTGTGATGAGTAGTTCATCACCTTCGCGTACCTCTTTGGTGGCTTCGAGGTAGAATTCTGCAACAGAGATGTTCTTGAAGAAGTTGGTACATTTGCCAGCAAACACTTTTTTGCGTGTTGCTCGTGAACCATACTTGTGTGTCCACTCGCCTAGGCGTTGTCCTTGGTAGTACCCATCCCAGAAACCGCGATTGAATACGCGTGCGAGACGGGTGTTCCAATTCTCGATATATGGTTCAATGTTGTCAGTAGCCCAAAGATCTTTATTGTTGAGCCATAGGTTAACGGCCTCTTTGTAACATTCCACGACAGTCTTTACATATTCTGCTCCACGCGCGCGTCCTTCTATTTTTAATACGCGTACGCCTGCGTCGAGCATCTTGTTGAGGAAGTGAATGGTTTTGAGGTCTTTAGGCGACATGATGTATTGGTTGTCCACTTCTAGTTCGAGGTCGCTTTCTTTGTCTTTGACCACATACCCACGACGGCAGATTTGCATGCAAGCGCCGCGGTTGGCGCTGGCACCGAGGTTGTTGAGACTGAGGTAACATTTGCCGCTAACGGCCATGCATAGTGCACCGTGGCAGAACATCTCAATGCGGATAAGTTCGCCCTTTGGTCCACGGATATCTTGCTCTAGAATATCGCGGTAGATGCTAGCTACTTGTTCCATGTTGAGTTCGCGTGCAAGTACCACTACATCAGCGTATTGCGCGTAGAACTTGAGAGCTTCAGTGTTGGCGATATTGAGTTGGGTAGAGAGGTGCACTTCCACGCCAGAATCGTGGGCATATTGTAGTACTGCAATATCGGAAGCGATGATAGCCGATAGTCCTGCTGCCTTAGCATGATCCACAATCTCGCACATCAGCGGTAGGTCTTCGGGATACATGACGGTGTTGAGCGTAAGGTAGGTTTTGACGCCTGCTGCTTGGCATCGCTCCACAATGGTGTGGAGATCCTGTGTGGTGAAGTTAGCGGATGAGCGAGCACGCATGTTAAGGTACTCGATGCCGAAATACACACTTGTTGCACCAGCTTCTAGGGCTGCAGCAAGACTTTCCCAACACCCTACGGGTGCCATGATCTCTATATCGTTGAATTGATTCATGCTGCAAAGGTACGGAAAATTTGCGAGATATGCAAATTTTTGTTGAGAGTTTAGTGTTTAGAGTTTCGTGTAGGGTAGAATAGGGTACAGTGGTGTTGATATTGCAACCCTCTTTACATAAGGGATATAAGTAGCGCGGGCATCTAGCCCGCGCTTGAACTCTAAATTACAACTCTATTCCCATTGTGCTATAGGTTTTGCCATTGTGGAGAATGAGGAATTGTCCTTCTCGTATGATTTTCTGGTACGAGGATTGGGATGTGGAAATGTCCTCTACCGATGTTGGATCTTGGTTATAGACACAACCGAAGGTTTCGTAGTCGGGGTGGTTGGTGGTGTAGAGGCAACTATCTTCGCGCCAAGCACAGAGCATGACTGAACTTTCTGTTTCGCTGCTGCTGGCACTTCTGCTTGGGGCAGCGTGAGCGTTGCTTGTTCGTTTGGCAGCGTTATGCACAATGCCGTCCACAGAGCCGAGACCTGCTAACCAGACTTTTTCTGCGTTTTCGGCAGTCGTGGTTTCTTCTGGGAATACTACCTCCAGGAACATTCTGCAAGCTCCATCTTCACTGGTGTCTTTATCAACCACCACATGGGTGTAGGTGGTTTCTTGAGGGTAGTTGTTGATACCTGCAAAGATTTCCACAGTGTCGCCTGGTTCGGCGGTGAAGTCGTAGAGTACATATTCTACTCCATCACGGAGGAAGTACACGCGGTTGTCTTCATCTTTGCCGAAATGTAGTGCACCTACTACAGACTTGGTGGTGGCAGTATCTTTGGTAGATTGGCGTGCGAGTTGGAAGTAGGTTTTGTTGTTCACCTGTTGCGAGATGTCTTCCAACGTGTAGCTGAAAGTCTCTGCTTGCAGGATAGTGTGGTTGTTATCCATTTGGCGAAGCACAACTTCTAACTGATTCCATTGTGTAGGGGTTGGTCTGCCACCAATCTGTCCATCTTTGGCGTTGTCCTTGCGAGGTCCACGATTGTAGTCGCATAGGCACTCTGCGCCTAATTCATCCATTTTAACAGGATCCATCTGGTAGAGGAGTTTGTTGTTCTTGCTTACGCAAACTAACAGATCTCCATAGTAGCAAGTTGGGAGTTCTTCTGGTCTTATTAATCCAAGATAGTCTCCTCCTCCATATCCTTCGCTAAGTATGCCTATTCCCTTTACATAAGTTATTCCACCTGCCCATCCTGTAGCCAAATGCCATGTTTTATACTCTTTACCATCTAACAAAGTAATAGTAGATATTTTATCTACAACCACTTTATCCGTAGGTATAGTATCCATGATCAAATCTCCATTCTCATCAATATCTACAATCACTCTGTAATCTACCACGGAAACTGCATATTCAGGATAAACACCATAATCCATTGCAAGTAGAGATATGGAGTCGCCTACTTCTAAATTCCAGTCATAAAGAACGAGATCTTTATCATAAGCAGCGCTGTATATTAATACTTGATTATTTTCCTCACGAAGAAACATTTTACCAAAACGCAAGTATGGTTTGTCGTTTATAGTAACGATTTCATTTGAAGCGGTCAATGAAGAATAGCTATCTGAACACTCGGTATAGTGATAAAAAGTTGTTCGCTGCAAACCCCAGAGTGTTGGGAAGAGGTCTTCGGGAGTCTCTGCTTCACATAGGCACTCTGCGTCAAGGCGTTCCATTTCGGCGTCGTCCATTTGGTAGAGGAGTTTGCCATTTTTGCTTACGCAGACGAGGTGTGTGCCCGTGTGACATGGAACAACAATTTCCTGAATCAATCCGAAGAAGTTACCATTGCGATGACCGCCATACATACCAATACCCTCTACATACTCCATACCATTGTCGAATGTCCATTTCTTGTATTCTTTTCCGTCAAGGAGTGTAACATTAGAAATACCTGTAACCACCAATGTATCATCAGAGTACGTCGTTCCGTCGAAGTCTTTAATGTAAGCAGGTAGTGAGTCGCCGACTTCCAATGTAAAGTCATACAACACGATGTCTTTATTCAGACTTTGACTATAAAGAAATATCTTATTATCTTCTTCGCGTAGGAGATAACCATTGCAAAGGATATATGGTTTGTCATTCTCAAAGAATATGCTATCAAAAGTCTGCTTGTAGGTAAAATTAGCAGAATTATCATCCTCTGTGTCTCCACAATACTCATTGCAAACCGTCCGCTGCAAGCCCCACAGCGTTGGAAAGAGGTCTTCGGGATTCTCTGCTTCACATAGGCACTCTGCGCCAAGGCGTTCCATTTCTGCATCGTCCATTTGGTAGAGGAGTTTGTTGTTCTTGCTTACGCATACAAGGTGTTGACTATGAACATCGGAATATAGCGGACCATTGGCTATCAGTTGGTAAAAATCATTCCACGCATAACTAGTACCAAAACTACCAATTCCCTCTATATACTCCATACCATTGTCGAATGTCCATTTCTTGTGCTCTTTTCCGTCAAGCAATGTGATTGTTGAAATATTTGTGACAATAAAGGTGTCAGCAGGCAGAATAGTTCCGTCGTAATCTTCATTATAATCCACGACTTCTCCATTGTATGGCAATGGTTGATGGAACGCATCGTGGTATTGCCAGTCAATATACAATGCTGGTAATGAGTCGCCAACTTCTAATGTATAATCGTATAATACAAGGTCTTTCCTCAATAGTGAACTATATACAAAAACCTTGTTTCCTTTCTCTCTCAATAAGAAGGAGTTGTAATTTTGACCATCTCCAAACAATACATATTGCTTTCCATCTATAATCATGTTTTGTTTTATCTCCATTAGAGTAGAACGTGATCCATAAACGGTACCATATTCATCTTCTCCTATCGTCTTTGTGCAACTTGTTCGTTGCAAGCCCCAAAGCGTTGGGAAGAGGTCTTCATGTTTTACTTTTACTAAGGTTATCGGACCAAATGTAGGAGGGTATGTCGCAACGAGTAATGGCATAAAATTATCAATCCACAAAGTGTCATTGCTAAGCGTATAGTTGCAATTAGCCCAACGATAAGATTCTTCTTCTGGAATCCAAAGTCGTTCCACAGTTAGTTGAGTGGCAGATGCAGTATATTTTTGAGTTAGTCCTATGAATACTATGATAGAATCAGAAATAGATATGATTTCATTTCCACCTACAACTCTCCATGTACCTAACAATTTTTCGTTAAAAGGTCCTGCGTTATACTCACAATCGTATTCTTCGTATAAAGGACCTGTGTATTTTAATTCATCGCCTTTGTATGCACAGAGGAGCGCAAAGATACCTCCGCCTGGCGGAGGAGTACTAATTAAAAATCCATTAGGTGAGCCAACGCCTTCTAGCCATGTTATTTCTTCACCAGATACTCCTACATTACCATCGCCATCTACCACACATAGAGGATGTAACATTATGGTACGAAGATTGGTTTCTGGATCTGTTTGCACATCATATACAACACATTGCTCTGTAGTATAGGAATGGCTTCCTGAAAAGACTTCCAATGTGTCGCCTACTTGTGCAGAGAAGTCGTATGCTAAATATTCGCCTGTAGGTAAATCTTCGGTGTATGGGTCGTTGTCATCAAAGCCTTCATAATAGACATATACTTTCCTATCGTTCGTGAAGCGCACGGAAGTTCTTGAGGTAAATTTGCTATATGTATAATCACCGATGATAGTATCTTTACCTAGTCGATATTTAGAGGTGCTTGCTGTTTCATCAAAGCGCATACCATCAAACCACATGACATTCCATGTATCGCACCATTGGGATTTGTAGGAAGGAGTTGTCTCGCACAAGCACTCTGCACCAAGGCGTTCCATTTTGGCTTCGTCCATTTGGTAGAGGAGTTGACCGTTACGGCTGGCGCAGACGAGATGATCGCCCATATAACAACCTGGCACTACCATACAAGATTGTGATAGTTCATAGAAAAGACCAGATAATGTACCAATGGATTCAACATATCCAAAATAACCATGGTTAAATATCCATTTTTTGTATTCCTTTCCATCTAAAAGTGTAATAGTAGAAATATCTGTTACTATAAGCGTATCTATTGGACAATCAACAGCATAATCTACAACACTAATAGTTCCATCACTATTAGGATTATTGTAATCCCAATTTAATGTTGTCAATGTGTCACCTAATTCTAATGTAAAATCATATAGCACGAAGTCTTTTTGTAGTAGTTCGCTGTATATGTATATTTTACCATTTTCTTCGCGGAGATATTGACCAAAATCCAAATATAGCTTACCACCAATCTCTTTTATATTTCCTGCTTGTAATAGAACTGGTTCGCTTTCTGGTTGATGTCCGCTATCGAAGTACTCGGTAAAACTTGTTCGTTGCAAGCCCCATAGCGTAGGGAAGAGGTCTTCGGGACTTTGTTCTGCATCATCACCACAACCGTATTCTTCGTATAAAGGACCTGTGTATTTTAATTCATCGCCTTTGTGCGCGCAAAGCAAATGTACCGAACCGCCACCGTCCACAGGCACATAGCCGTTCACACCATTAAGAAATCCAGAATATACATCACCAACTCCTTCTTGCCATTGAGTTCTACGGTATATCTCTGTAAAATCATCAGGATGATTAGGCACATGTAAAGTAATAGTTGCGGGGCATCCTATACATGCGTACTGTTCAACGCCTGTTACAATACACTTGTATGTTTTTATACCGAATCTATAATTGTTGATACCAGCAAAGACTTCTAATTCATCACCTTCTTGTACATTGAAATCATATAACAAATATTCGGCATTATCGTAATAGATATACACCTTTCTATCATCAGTAAAACGAACGGCTGCTACATACTGAGGTGCATCAAGCGCATCATTGATTTCTTTTTGCACAACAGCGGTATAGGTATGCTCACATATGACAGTATCTTTTGCCAATTGATAACGAAAAGGCATATTTGATGGGGGGTATACGCTGCCATTAGAAAACATGACATTCCATTCGTTGCACCATTGGGATTTGTAGGAAGTAGAAGGTTCAATAGGCAATATTGGATTGAAGAACATCCATTGTTCTGCCTTTTTGTATAAATCAATAGATTCTGTAGGTACGTAAAGTGGAATTTTAGCGACATCAACACCGGCAAAGAACCAATCAGAGGGAGAGTCTGAAACTACATCTCCTCTTACGGGTGGAATGGTAGCGTAGCAAGTTACTTCCGTTAAAGAAGTGCAATTAGCAAATGCTTCATCTTCAATTATTTGCACAGAAGAAGGGAGAGTTAGTTTTGTTAAGTTGGTACAACCTATAAAAGCATTTTTTCCTATTAATTTTAATGCATCAGGAAGTTTTATATTGGTTAGCTTTTCGCAATACTGAAATGTATGGTCTTCGATTGCTTCTAACTTACTTGGCAAGACGACTGATTCCAGATTAGGGCAATCACCGAAAGCTTGTATATGGATAGATGTTACACTTTCAGGCAGCACTACTGATTGTATATTGGGTTGATTGGAAAACGTAAAGTCCAGAATAGCTTTTGTCCCATCTTTCACTACAATAGTTCCAGTTGGTGCAGTCCCTTTATAACGATATAGCAAGTTGCCAATATAAATTAGTCCGTCTGGCTGGTTGTTATACCACGCACATTCGTACAATGCTCCTCCCAAAATGTCTTCTATGCTTTCAGGAAAAGATATGTAAACAAGCTTAGTGCAACCAGTGAAAGCATACATACCGATCTTTTTTACAGTATTAGGAATAACCAGAGTGTCTAACATACTACATCCTGAGAAGGCGTAATTAGCGATTTCCGTAACTACATATGTTTCACCATTATAGCCATTCACTTCGCTTGGGATGACTAGTGAATTTGGTAAGTAGTCGTATGGTATACCATATGTTTCACTGGTAACTGCTACTGTTCCATCAGGAAGAATATTGTAAAATAAATATCCAGATTGGAAATCATACGCGAAAGTTGACACACTTGCCATGAGGGCGAGGGTGAGAGTAAGAAGTTTGCTGCGGAAAGAGTTGATTGTTTTCATATCGCTATTATTTATAGGTTATACATTGTTGTTGCAACTGAATTTTGCTGCAAAGGTAGTACAATTTTCAAAATGCTGCAATAGGTAAAGGCATTTGTACTGCTAGTAAAAATGTATTATGTTGATTATCTATTATTTGTGGTAAAAATGTACAGTTTCTATTTTTCGCTTTGTAGCATCTCATGTAGGAAATGATACAGTTCTCGGGTGGGAATGCCTATCTTCTGTGCGATGCGGCGTTTGAAGGTGCTGACACCTGTAGCGGAGTAGTGCATCCAATCTGCCAGATCCTCCAGCGAGGCATTGGGATAAAGGAGCATATACGTACAAAAGACATTTTCACGGTTGGATAGTTGGTGCGTTTCCAACTCAGATAGCCAGTCGTGGAGCAGGGTGTCCAAGTCTTTCTTTAGTTCGTTGTAGTCGTTCCACTGTTTGCGAGGGCGTGGATAGGTAGCGCGGATGTCGGATAGTTGGGCACTGACAGACAAGTTATCTATCTGATGATGAGCCACTTGCAAGCGACGGGCAGCATGTCGGCGGTGCAGCAGGATAGCGATGACTAATAACAAGCAGGCTGCGAGTAAACATAGAAGCATAATCCATGCCCAGCGATAAGGATAAGGGTTTGCCAGATGCTCTTTTAGCAGGGTGAGTGCGCCGTGGTATTTGCCCACCTGAGCGTTGAGCAGGCGGTTGGCATCCTGGCGAGAGTGGGCATAACGGCTCAGTCGCTCAATATCGTTGTTGGCCTTGGCATCCTGCATGAGGCAGTAGTAAGCATTGACCAACTCGTTGGGCGTAGCAGATTGCTCCACAATAATCTGTGCATAAGGAAGAGCCGATGCCTGGTCGCCCATATCCAGATAGACTTGCATGAGTTTCTTATAAGTATAGAGGCGGTCTTCTTCGTACTGCCAATAGTTGAGTGCGCTTTTGAAATAGACAAGTGCGGAGTCGTATTGCTGTAGTTCGTAGAAATAGAGTCCCTTGGTCTCGTAGAAGCGGGCGAGGTAGTAGTCGTCTATGTTGTAGGAGGCAGCGAGATGGAGTATGCTGTCTGCTTCGGCGAATTGGTGAAGGTAGGTGTGGAACTCGCTGACATCCAGCAGGGT
>JAZNKZ010000087.1:0-2819 GCA_045578815.1 Paludibacteraceae bacterium | reverse complement strand
TACCGATGTAATCCCACTGATGCTCAGCAAAAGACCATGTATTAGTAGATTGCGTGTATTGCAAATTACCCTTCGAGAAGGTCACTTGCTTATCTGCGGAGACAGAGAATGTACCTATGCCTAGAGTATCATCATAAGAAGGCGCTACCATACTGATACTATCCACTTTGATGACCTTGCCATCACTACAATAAATATAAAACTGTGCGGAAGCACTAATCGTCATCATTAAGGCGATGACTGCCATAAACATCTTTTTCATATTGTTGAATTTTAATTGTTTTTGATTAAGGAATAAGGAACAAGGAGCAAAGACTTTCTACAACCTAATACCCATCACATCATACCAAACTTGTTTGCCATCAGGCATCGTGGCACGGATAAATAATTTGCCATTAAACAAAACTTTGTCCGTCGTGGCTTTGTCCAAAGAAGATACTTCTTCCAAATCGGTAGTAATATCACCTTCCTCCACCATGGCAAAAGTAATACTACGCACACCTGTCAAATCTGCCTCAGGCACACTCACAGCAAGACTCCCCTTGCTGATTAACACACTAAAGTCCGTCACTGAGGTGTAGTCCAACTGCACCACTTGCTCTGTGCCATCTGCCATTTGCACCACCATCGCGGGGACAAGTTCGGCATCCTGAGCAAGAATTGGTACACTCATACTACATAAGAACAGACTTAGTAGAAATAAGGATAACTTTTTCATAAGCATTTTTGTTGGGAAGTTGGCTCCAAACGACCCAGTTATAAATATAGAAAAAGCGTGGAACCTCTTTTTGCTTATTCTCTTATCAGAGGTACCGGAAAGAACCTTGCCAACAAGAATAAGCAACGAACGCCCACGCCGAATATGAAATGCCACCAAACAGAGCAATCCAGCAAAGGATACTCTGCGGCGGGATATACATATCCCAAAGGGCGTTTACTGCTTTCTTGCTTTGGGTTGGCGAAAATTTCCGGTTTTCTGATAACCAAAACAAGCGCTAATAAACGCTTTTTATTATGTCTGCTACCCTCCACCGCTGATGTCAGACATCCCTCGGCGCAGGTTCACGGTACAAAGGTACTACAAAATTTGCGGATGTGCAAGAAAAATCACCTTAAAATGTGATTTTTCTAGTGTAAGGTGTAAGAGCACCCCACAAAGTCACAAACTTTGTCGGGGACCCCGCTTGTGTAAGGTGTAAAGGTGGCGACTGTGTCGCAGTTTAGAGAACAGCGCAAAGCGCCTACTGTTTAGGGTTTAGGGGCTATTTTTCCTCGGTACTCCTATAGGTATCTAACGTGTATCTATCGTATATCTAACGTATATCTATCGTATATCAACCGTAGTTTATAGCAGGAAGACAGAGTTCTTCGACTATTTAATCGAAAGATAAGCTACAACACGATTGCAAATCTATTATTTTCTTATAAAAAAGTGTTCGTTTACTTGCACATGTGTATTTTTTGTCGTACCTTTGCAAAAAATGACAAACCAATCACTCTACGATATTATTCTGCCATTGGCCATTGCGGATGTTTATACCTATCGGGTAGTGGACGCTCGCGAAGCGAGCTATGGGACAGCGCAAGCGCTTATGGGAGATGGGAGAGCACAAGCGCTTATTGGCTGTCGCGTATTGGTGCCTCTTGGCAACAAGAGCATCATTGGTATCATCTATCGCAAGCACGAAGGGGAGTTGCCAGCCAATGTGAAAGTGCGCGATGTGCTGCAAATAGTGGATGAGACGCCAATCGTTACGGCAGAGCAACTGAAGTTATGGGAATGGTTATCAAGCTATTACATGTGCACCATGGGCGAAGTGATGGCTGCTGCCCTACCCTCTGAAATCATTGATGACAACTACAGCGCAGCAACTACACAATACATACAATTGGCACCTGCCTATCTGGCACAAGAAGCACAAGAGCAGTTGTTCGGAGAACTGAAACGCGCCAAGAAACAGGAACAATTGGTGCGAGATTTCCTACGATTGGCGCAGAATTATCAAGTGGAGAGGCGTTTGCTGCTAGAGCAAGCTGGGGTGAGCGGTGCTATTCTGCGAACATTGATTGACAAGGGGATATTCCTCGAAGAAGAGCGACCTATCTCGCGTTTGCGCCAATACAAAGGCGAGACACAAAAGCCACATGCGCTTGATAGTCAGCAAAGTAGAGCGATTGGGGAGATTCGAGAGAGTTGGAGAGAGAAAAATGTCACCTTGCTACATGGCGTAACCTCCAGTGGCAAAACAGAGGTATATATCCACCTGATTGAGGAAGTATTGCAACAAGGCAAACAGGTACTGTATCTAGTGCCAGAGATAGTATTGACTACCCAATTGACTGACCGTTTGCAAGCCGTGTTTGGGGATAGACTGGTGGTGTATCACTCGAAGTTTAGCAATGCGGAGCGAGTGGAGATATATCATGCGTGCCACGGCACGCCGGAAATGGGACGGCCAAAGGCCTATGGGACGGCCAAAGGCCTATAGGAGAAGAGGCGAAAGGCAGGGTGATATTGGGTGCGCGGTCGGCTATCTTCCTGCCATTCAGCGAGTTGGGATTGATTATTGTGGATGAGGAGCATGAGCCAAGTTACAAGCAACAAGACCCTGCGCCACGCTATCATGCCCGAAGTGCAGCCATTATGATGGCGCAGTGGTATGGTGCGAAAGTGCTGCTGGGTACGGCTACTCCATCCATTGAGAGTTATCACAACGCATTGAGTGGGAAATATGGTTTGGTGGAGATGACAGAGCGTTTTCAGGGATTGCAACTACCAACAATCACGATGATAGACTTGCAACGTCAGTATCATCGCA
>JAZNKZ010000086.1:0-19207 GCA_045578815.1 Paludibacteraceae bacterium | reverse complement strand
CGTGCCTGTGACCAAGGTCATCGGTACGTGTATGATGCTCGGCGTAATGGTAAGTATCAACCAGCGTCTTGACGCAGAAACCATCAACCTTGTAGCCGAGGAGTTTGGCTTCTCTACTGAGTTCGTTTCTGCCGAAGTGGTGGAGGAAATCAATGCTGATGAGGGGATTAACGAAGAGGATATCACCGAACGCTGCCCAATCGTTACCGTCATGGGTCACGTGGACCACGGTAAGACATCGCTTCTCGACCATATCCGTAATGCCAACGTGATTGCGGGTGAGGCTGGTCGTATCACCCAGCACATCGGTGCGTATAACGTGAAACTGAAGAATGGTCAGCACATCACTTTCCTTGATACTCCTGGTCACGAGGCGTTTACCGCCATGCGTGCCCGCGGTGCGAAGGTGACGGATATTGCGATTATCATTGTGGCTGCCGATGATGCCGTCATGCCACAGACTATCGAGGCCATCAACCACGCACAAGCAGCTGGTGTGCCAATGATTTTCGCTATCAACAAGTGCGATAAACCAAGTGCTAACCCAGATAAGATTAAGGAGCAACTCTCCAATATGAATATCCTCGTAGAGGATTGGGGTGGTAGCTACCAATGCCAACATATCTCTGCTAAGAATGGTGAAGGCGTGTTCGAACTCCTCGAGAAAGTGCTTCTCGAAGCCGAAATGCTCGAACTCAAGGCCAACCCTAATCGTCGTGCCAAGGGCTCTATCATTGAGTCTTCGCTCGACAAAGGTCGTGGTTATGTGGCTACTGTGCTTGTGCAAGATGGTACGCTCCATCATGGTGATATTGTCCTCGCAGGTGTATATCATGGTAAGATCAAAGCCATGTTCAACGAGCGCGGACAACGTATCCAACAAGCCCTTCCTGGCGAGCCATGTTTGATTCTTGGTCTTAATGGCGCACCACAGGCAGGTGATGAGTTCAACGTGATGGCTACCGAGCAAGAGGCACGCGATATTGCTAACAAACGCGAGCAATTGCAACGCGAGATGTCGCTCCGCACCAAGAAACACGTTGGTTTGGACGAGATTGGTCGTCGTCTGGCTATTGGTGACTTCAAAGAACTTAACATCATCGTCAAGGGTGATGTGGACGGCTCTGTGGAGGCGCTCAAAGACTCGCTCATCAAACTCTCTACCGAGAATATCCAAGTCAATGTTATCCACGGTGCTGTGGGTGCAATCTCCGACTCTGATGTGCTGTTGGCTGCTGCTTCGGATGCGATTATTGTCGGCTTTAATGTCCGTCCTACCAGCACAGCGCGTAAGATGGCGGAGAACGAGGAGGTGGATATCCGTATCTATTCTATCATCTACGATGCTATCGAAGAGATCAAGTCGGCTATGGCAGGTATGCTTTCTCCAGATATCAAGGAGGAGGTTACTGCTACGCTCGAGGTATTGCAAACTTTCCGTATCTCCAAGGTGGGTACTATCGCAGGTTGTATTGTGCGTGAGGGTAAAGCCAAACGTGCTAATAAATGCCGCGTAATCCGTGACGGTATCGTTATCCATACTGGCGAGTTGTCTTCGCTCAAGCATGGTAAGGATGATATCAAGGAGGCAGGTCTCAATATGGAATGTGGTTTGAGCATCAAGAGTTATAACGATATAGTAGAAGGCGACCTCATCGAGACCTTTGAGCAAATCGAGGTCGCTAAGACCTTGTAAATGATTCCAGATTCCAGAATCCGGATTCGGGAGTCTGGAGTCCGAAAAAAATGTAAACAAAATTTTTAAACTTATACAACAATGAAAGATCTTAAAGGCACAAAGACCGAAGCCAACCTATGGGAGGCATTCGCAGGCGAATCTAAAGCTCGCAACAAGTACACTTACTACGCTAGCAAAGCTAAGAAAGACGGTTATGAGCAAATAGCTGCTCTCTTCGAGGAGACTGCTGCGCAAGAGAAAGAGCACGCTAAATTGTGGTTCAAACTCATTCACGGTATTGGTTCTACTATGGAGAACCTCAAAGACGGCGCAATGGGTGAGAACGAGGAGTGGACAGACATGTATCCACGTATGGCAAAAGAAGCTCGCGAAGAAGGCTTCGAGGAGATTGCAATCATGATGGAAGGTGTGGCTGCTGTGGAGAAAGCACACGAAGAGCGCTACCTCAAGCTGCTGAAGAACATCGAAGACAAATTGGTGTTCAGCCGCGATGGCGATGCTATCTGGCAATGCCGCAACTGTGGACACTTGTATATTGGTCAAGATGCTCCTGTGGTTTGCCCTGTTTGCAAACACCCACAAGCATACTTCCAATTGCAACTCAACAACTTCTAAACACTCAAGGACTTGTGCACCATGCTGTGCATAAGTCCTTTTTAATTAAATCTTTTAGAAATCTCAAAACTTATTAAAACTCTTTTAACTTTATAGAGTTATGTTTCTAACTATACTTACAGCCATTCTTCAATTAGTTGCAGGTATTGGTATTTTTTTGGTGGCATGCCAGATGATGTCTTCCAACTTGGAGGCGGTAAGCAGTTCTGGACTCAAGGCTTTGTTCTCTCGTATGTCCAACAGCCGTATGTTGGGTGTGGGAATTGGTACGGTGGCTACGGCTGCTATCCAGTCTTCGGGTGCCACTACGGTGATGGTCATAGGTTTCGTGAACGTGGGTATCATGTCGCTCGCGCAAGCGGCCACCATTATTTATGGTGCCAATATCGGTACTACGATTACGGCGCAAATCGTGGCACTTGGTCTCAGTGGTGGTGGCGGTATATCTACCACTGTTATTTTTGCTGCTTTTGCAGGTCTGGGCGCGTTCATCGAACTCTTTTCTAAGAAGGATATTTGGAAAACATGGGGTGGTATCATCACGGGCTTCGGTATGCTCTTTGTTGGTTTGAGTCTTATGAGCAACTCTATGGATGACTTGGCTAAACTGGATCAGGTAAAACAAATGCTTGCCACTATCCAACACCCATTGATGCTCGTGCTTGTGGGTGCGGTGCTGACGGCTATTATCCAGTCTTCATCGGTGGTGACATCTATCGCACTGACGATGGCGGTGACGGGCTTGATTTCGCTCAATCAGGGTATCTACCTCACGATGGGTTCGAACATCGGCTCTTGCGTGGTAGCTATTATTGCGGGTATGACTTCTGGTCTCAATGCTAAGCGTACTGCCCTTATCCACTTGCTCTTTAACTGTTTTGGTGTCTGCATCTTCCTAATCGCTGCATGGATTATGCACCTCGTTACGTCGGGCGCACTTAACTATGGCGTATTGTTTGAGAAGATGTTCCCAGGCGCACCACAATTGCAGTTGGCTATGTTCCACACTATTTTCAACTGCTGTACGGTAGCTATCATATTGCCATTGACCAATGTGTTGGTGAATTTGGTATGTAAGATGATACCCGAGAAACCTTTAGCAGTGGCGGAAGATGCCAACCAACCACACTTCCACTTTGTGGACGACAAAATGTTGCGTACTCCTATCATCGCTGTTAATCAGGTAAAACTGGAGATTGAGAACATGGCTGCTGTGGCTATTCGTAATTTCGATTTAGCGATAGATATTATTACGAAAGTGGATTTCGAGAAAATGGATGAGTTCAATACGAATGAGCAACAACTCAACTATCTCAATCGCAATCTCATTCCGTATATCGTACAACTCAACAACCTGCCTATCAGCGAGGAAGACCACCGTTATTTGGCTACTGCTATCCGCACCATTGGCGATTTGGAGAGGGTAGGTGACTATGCTGTAAATATTACGGAGTATGCCGAATTGTTGAAGAACTTTAATGAGAAGTTCTCTAAGGATTTACTATTTGAGGTAGAGCATTTGCGTGAAACGATTGCTTCGCTCTATCAATCTACAATGAAGGCATATATGGATCAAGATCTCGCCGCGTTGGACGATGTGAATAAATACGAGGATGACGTAGATGAAACAGTAGCTACCATTGAGAAACTTCACCTCCAACGCCTCATGGATGGAATATATCCAGCAAGTGTAGGGCAAGTATATCAAGAATTCGCATCTGACACTGAGCGTATAGCTGACCACTATCTCAATGTGGCCAAATCTATTCGCCAACTGCATGTGGGAGAGGATTGATACTCTTTACCGTTATCACTCCGTTACCACTCGCTATGGATGCAATGGTGATAATCTAGTGGCACTAGGATTCTAGTGCCACTAGATTTGTGTAGTAACTGCTGGGGCACATTATGCAAACGTTAGCATGGAGATTTGGTCTATTATATGGAGTATAGATTTGCTGAGTTGAAAAAAATGTACTACTTTTGTAGTCAAATTAGAATATAATAATATTTATCATGAAAAAAATTGTACTATCTACAATTCTGCTGATTGCTACTATAGGTGTGCAAGCAGCTACACTGTTCCCTTCGCGCACAGACTTTCGCGATGAGTCCATTTACTTTGTGATGACTACTCGTTTCTTTGATGGCGACGCAACCAACAATACGCATTGCTGGGATGGTAACAACCCTGGCGACCCAGCTTGGCGTGGTGATTTCAAGGGATTGATTGAGAAGATGGATTATATCAAAGCCCTCGGCTTTACGGCTATTTGGATCACACCTATCGTAGAAAATGCGTCAGGTTATGACTACCACGGCTACCATGCACACGACTTCTCTAAAGTGGATCATCGCTACGAGTCAGAAGGTGTAGGTTTCCAACAAGTGATTGATGAAGCACACAAGCGCGGCATGAAGATTATCTTGGATATTGTGCTGAACCACACAGGTAACTTTGGTGAGGCAAATCTATGCAAGATGTTTACCCGCGATTGGACCAAAGACCAATCAGACATCAATGAATGTATGGTGCCTTATACCCAAAAAGATGGAGGTAAATTGCCCGACAACTATGAGTCATTGTCGGATCAATATGGTGAGCGTTTGTCGCTGATGAAAAATACCAAGGGAAAGAACAACGATAATCATAACTATTGGCACCACTACGGTCATGGCAACTGGGATAATCCTACGCGCTGGTGGATGCAAATCGCAGGCGACTGCGTGGACTTGAATACAGAGCATCCTTATGTATATAACTACTTGATAGAGTGCTACTCTAAATTTATCAAGATGGGTGTGGACGGCTTCCGTATTGATACGGGTGGACATATTCCACGCCTCACATTCAATCAAGCGTTTATTCCTGCTTTCCATGCAGCGGCAGAGAGTGCAGAAGCTAAAACCAAGCGTGGCAATATGCCATTCTATATGTTTGCAGAAGTATGTGCGCGTTACACAGGTATTTGGTATCGTGAACAACCTAACCTATCGCCACTTTACTACACATGGAAAGAAAACAAGACTTATGCATGGGATAGCAACCCCGCTTCGTGGGATAATATCGTGGCTATGGAAGGAGATGGATGTAATACCCACACCAATCACAAATCTGTGCAACAATCTGCTTCGGATGCCAGCAAACCTACTTCACAAAACGCTTTCTTGAACGGCAACACCTATCATACTCCAGATTATTCTAAAGCGAGTGGATTGAATGTGATTGACTTCACCATGCACCACAACTTCCGTTCAGCAGGCGAAGCATGGAATATTGCACAAAAGGGCAATGACCAATACTACAACGACGCTACATGGAATGTGGTATATGTAGATTCACACGACTATGCGCCTAACGGTGCTCCAGAGGACAAGCGTTTCTCGGGTGACGAGAGCACTTTGGCTGAGAACTGGAGTTTGATGTTTACTCATCGTGGTGTTCCTTGTATCTATTATGGTTCAGAGATTCAGTTTAAGAAAGGCTGCGTGATTGATAATGGTCCAAATACTTCGTTGATCAATACAGGTCGTGCGTACTTTGGTGGTTATATCAAGGGTAGTGCAAATGTAACCGACTTTGCTACTTACAGCAATGCCACAGGCAATATGGCGGCTACGCTCAACCATCCATTGGCTAAGCATGTGCAACGCCTTAACTTGATTCGTCAAGCGGTACCTGCACTGCGTAAAGGTCAATACTCTATGGAGGGTTGCAATGGCTCATTCGCTTTCAAACGCCGCTATACCGATGCTACTACCGACTCTTATGCCTTGGTATGTATCTCTGGTGGTGCTACTTTCTCGGGTATTGAGAATGGTACTTATGTAGATTGCGTGACAGGTGATACCAAAACTGTGACCAATGGTACCCTTAGCGTTTCTTGCTCAGGCAAGGGTAACATGCGCGTGTATGTGTTGAATACTACTAAGACTCCTGCTCCGGGTAAGGTAGGCGTAGATGGCAAATATGTATATGGCACGAGAAACCCAGGTACTTACCCAACTTGGGACGGCACACAAGAGGAGTTGACAGATGACCCAACACTACCAGAGGAGCCAGAGGAGGCTATTGAGCCATGTTTGACGAGCGCAGATCAACGTACTGTGTTCTTTACCAAATCATCGGATTTTGGCAAGAAGATTAATTGCTATATTTGGAACTCAAAAGGAACAGTAACCAATGGCTGGCCAGGTACTACTGCTACTTCGTTGGGTAACGGCAAATATCGTTTTGATATTCCTGCATCTGCTCCTGCTATTGATAATACATGGCAGATAATTTGGAACGACGGAAGCGCTCAAACAAAAGATCTTGCGTTTACTAATCAAGGTATGTATGCGGGTAGCAACAAGGATAATATTTCATGCACCAGCAAGGTGACAGCTATCTGTGAGGGTGGAAATACGGGCGAAGATCCTAACCCTGATCCTGACCCTGACCCACAACCAGATGAACTCTGCCTGAAATCTGTTGACGAGCGTGTGGTGTTCTTGGAGAAATCCAACGATTTTGGGAATAATATCCACTGCTATATTTGGTTTACGGATGGTAGTACAACCGAGATTTGTGGCGGTTGGCCAGGTAAAGCAGCTACTCATTTGTATGACAATGTATATCGTTTTGAGATTCCTGCTTCTGCGCCTGCAATCAACGATAATTGGATGATTATTTGGAACGACGGTTCTGGTAATCAAACAGCAGATTTGAAATTTACCAATCAGGGGCTATATACAGGTAATAACAAAGCTAGTATCCAATGTACTTCACAAGTAACAGACATTTGTGGCGAACCTACAGATGTAGAAGAGCTGGTGACTAACAAACCAATGCCTCGTAAGATGATTATCAATGGTGCGCTCTACCTCATCATGCCTGATGGAATTGTGTATGATGTCCGTGGTAATGTAGTTGGAAGATAATTTTCTCTTGAATAATAATCATATGAAAAAGAGTAGCAAATTTGCTACTCTTTTTCATATACAAATCGTAGATTATCAACCCATAAGGTGTTCCCTTCGCATGCGCGGAAGACTCCTGCGTTACTCGACGAAATATACATCACAATGTGGGTAGGTTCATCTATACTCCATGCTACTTCTTCCACGCGCACCATCTTACCTTGCGAATTGCGAGCCATCATATCTACACGATTAAGCCCTTCGTAGTCTTTGTAATTGGTAGAATCGGTAATATTTCCCCAGCGAATAGGTATTTCATGATTATTGATCCATTCGGGTATAGTCTCACATATGCGCTCATAAGCTGTACCCACACGGCGAGCATAGATTTTGCCTGTTTCTGGATCTTCCCAACGATGTTGCAAATAGATATAGATTACGGCACAATCGTGCCCTGCAATCATTTCTGGCTTATTCCTCTCGGTGGTGATTAGGCTATCTGCATCAGATATAGTAGCCTTATAATCCAACATCAATGCTACAGGATGCTTTGTAAATGGCACGCCAAAGTCAATTGCTGTAAATGGCTTGCTTTTGGCTTGTATACCTAAAGGCTCAAGCGCTGTACCCATGTATATCGTACCCGATACCATCGCATATATATCGCACAAACTTACATGCTCTAGTACATTGCGCATACGGCAACAATAGCCATACCCGCGACGTTCAGGCACCACCGAACCTTCCATAGCAGTCTCTATACCCATAAACTTGGCATAGGTGGCACTACATCCCCACGGATTACCTTCCGCAGATACGTACGCTTTGTTCTCGCGTATAGTATCCGTAGCCGCTAGGGCATAGAGTGTTTTGGTTTTGCCGCCTAGCAGTTTGCTCTCTCTGATATAACGTACTTGCCATTGGTCCATATCACCATATGGAATAGGCTCAGTCCAGCGCTCCTGAGCCAACATTCCATTGCTTATAGCCAGTAGTCCAATAATTGCAAATAGCCTTATCGCCTTATCGCTTAATAACCTCATACCAAACTGAATGCCACATCCATCATATGGGTGAAGTTGTTCTGACGTTCTTCGGCTGTAGTAGCTTCGCCTGTGAGGATATTGTCTGATACAGTGCAGATTACGAGTGCTTTGTTTCCGCTACGTGCTGCGTTCATATACAATGCTGGTGCTTCCATCTCTACAGCCAATACGCCCATGTTGATCCATTTGTCGTTATGTGCGTTTTCGGTGTAGAAGGTGTCGGATGAAAACACATTGCCTACCTTGTACTTGTATCCAAACTTCTCGGCAGCTTCTGCTGCGCGACGACATAGGTCAAAGTCTGCAATAGGTGCATAGGTACCAGGCAACTCATATTGCGCAGCATAATTACTGTTGGTGCAAGCACCCATAGCTATCACTAAGTCGCCCACATGCAAATCCTTATGTATGCTACCTGCACTACCTACACGGATGATTGTTTTGACTCCGTAGAAATTATACAACTCATAGGTATAAATACCTATAGATGGAATACCCATACCATGTCCCATCACGCTCACGCGTTTACCGTTGTGCGTGCCAGTGAAGCCCAACATGCCGCGTACATTATTGAACTGTACTGGATTCTCCAAATATTTCTCTGCCATCATCTTAGCGCGCAGTGGATCACCTGCCATGATGACGGTCTCGGCGATTTCGCCGTACTGTGCCCCAATATGGGGAGTAGGTGTCTGTTTCATTGTCGTGTTGTTTAGAATTGTTTAGTATTGTTTAGAATTGTGTAGTATGGTGTTACACGATCTTTGCTGGGATTAGTTTCTCGCGAATTTTCACATAGATAATGGTCTCTTTCTTGGCAAACGCTGTTTGCACATAGCCCATACCAATGCCCACTTTAGTAGTAGGCAGCATGATACCGCTGGTGACATTACCAATCGTATTGCCATCTGCATCGCAAAGCTCATAGCCACAACGTGGAATAGCACGCTCTTGACACTCAAAATGCACCAGTTTGCGCTTCACGCCTTCGGCTTTCTGCTGGAGCAAGTACTCTTTGTCGATAAAGTCCTTCGCATCAAACTTCGTAATCCAACCTAGTCCTGCTTCTAGTGGAGAAGTGGTGTCATCAATATCATGACCATAGAGGCAATACCATTTCTCCAAACGTAAACTATCGCGTGCGCCCAATCCGATAGGTGCCAAACCAAAGTCTTTGCCTACCTCGAAGAGCGCATCCCAGATTTGTTTGCTGTGCTCTTTAGGGAAATATAATTCAAATCCGCCTGCTCCTGTATAGCCCGTATTGCTGAGGATTACGCCTTGCACGCCTGCGAATGACCATTCGCGGAAAGCGTAATAAGGAATCGCACTCAAATCAGCATCGGTGAGCAGTTGCAACATTTCTGTGGCCTTTGGACCTTGTACTGCCAACTGACCGTAGCGGTCACTGGCGTTCTCAAGTTGCACACCAAAGGTGTTGTGCTCATTCACCCATGCCCAGTCCTTGTCTATATTGCCAGCATTCACAACGAGCAGGTATTTGGTGGTGGAATATTTGTAAATAATCAAGTCATCCACAATACCACCTTTGCCGTTAGGGAAACAAGTGTATTGTGCTTTGCCTGCTTCGAGTTTGCTCACATCGTTGGTGGTGATATATTGCAGGAAGTCCAATGCTTTCTCGCCTTTCACCCAAAACTCGCCCATGTGGCTCACATCGAACACGCCTACGCCTTCGCGTACGATGATGTGTTCTTGATTGATACCTGTAGGGTATTGAATAGGCATATTAAAGCCCGCAAAATCTGCCATCTTCGCTCCAAGAGCGATATGGATGTCTGTAAATGGAGTTGTTTTCATAAAGTATGAACTATAAAGTATAAGTTATAAACTATTCTGTAAAGTTATGCTTTCTCAACAATTTTCAGGATTACTTGCATCGCCTTCTCCATCGATGGGATAGGCAGATACTCAAATCGGCTGTGGAAGTTCACACCGCCTGCGAAGATGTTAGGGCAGGGTAGTCCCTCAAACGACAGGCGTGCGCCGTCTGTTCCGCCACGGATAGGTTGCACCTTTGGCGTTACGCCTACCTCCTTCATCGCTTCCTCTACGAGGGTAACGATATGCATCACAGGTTCCACTTTCTCGCGCATGTTGTAGTATTGGTCGCGGAGTTCTACCTCTACGGTGCCTTCGCCATATTCTTGATTAATCTTGCGTGCCAAGTGTTCCATCTCGCGTTTGCGGCTCTCAAAACGTGCGCGGTCATGGTCGCGGATGATGTATTGCAAGGTTGTCTCCTCCACGCTGCCGTTCATGGCGATGAGGTGATAGAAGCCCTCGTAACCTTGTGTATGCTCTGGAGTCTCCCAACGAGGCAACATAGTGGCAAACTGATTAGCAATACGCATAGAGTTGATCATCTTGTGGTAGCCATAACCAGGGTGCACGTTCACACCATGCACTTTCACTTTGCAGCCAGCTGCGTTGAAGTTCTCGTATTCCAGTTCGCCCACTGCGCCACCGTCCATGGTGTAGGCAAAGTCGCAACCGAACTTCGCCACATCAAAGTGATCTGCACCTTGACCGATTTCCTCGTCTGGCGTAAAGCCCACGCGGATTTTGCCATGCTGAATCTCAGGGTGTTGGATTAGGTATTCGCAGGCAGTAACGATTTCTGCTAAACCTGCTTTGTCGTCTGCGCCAAGTAGAGTAGTACCATCGGTCACGATGATATCTTGACCTTTATAATCAAGGATTTCAGGATATTTCGCAACCTCAAATACGATATTCTTCTCTGCATTGAGTACGATATCATTGCCGTCGTAGTTCTCCACGATGCGTGCTTTTACGTTCTTGCCACTTGCATCAGGTGCAGTGTCCATGTGAGCGATAAAACCGATAACGGGTTTGCCTTCCACGTTGGCGGGTAGGGTAGCCATCACATAGCCGTTCTCGTCCAATGTCACCTCTTGCATACCAATCTCTTTGAGCTCTGCAGCAAGATACTTAGCAAATTCCATCTGCCCTGGAGTAGAGGGCGTCATGTTGGTCTCTTCATCCGATGTGGTGCAGAAACTAACATACTTTAGAAATCTTTCTGTAATATTCATAGTACTATATTCATTTTATCTATTTCGTTGTTTTCCCATGCGAGGATATTGTCGCAGACATTCTCGCACATGGCGATGCGTCCTTCCCATGTGCCTGTACCCGTATGAGGGGAGAGCACCACATTATCCATTTCAAGCAGTTCTGGAGTAATCTGTGGCTCATGTTCATACACATCCATCGCAGCACCCGCTATCTCACCCTCTTTTAGTGCCTTCACCAACGCTTGTTCATCCACATGAGTACCGCGCGCGGTGTTGATAAGGTAAGCGGTGGACTTCATCATACGGAGTGCCTTGCCATCAATGATATGCTTTACTTCGGGCGTATAGGGCAAATTCAAACTCACAAAATCTGCCTCCATTAGCAACTCCTCTTTGCTCACGTATCTTGCCTCGTAGCCTAATCGCCTCATCGCCTCATCGCCCAATGGACGACGATTATGGTAAACAACGCGCATGCCGCTGGCTACTGCGCGGCGTGCCAATGCTTGTCCGATGCGTCCCATACCAATGATGCCGAGTGTCTTGCCATACAGCGAATGGCTGAGGTTGTTCATCACACCAAAGGGCTCTGCCTTACCTGCCCGTAGTTTGCGGTCGAACTCTGCCGTACGCCTTGCCACGTCGTGCATGAGTGCAAAAGCCAACTCTGCTGTGGGCTCAATCACAGGATTGGGGGTATTGGTGACACGAATACCGCGCTCGCGGCAAGCTTCGAGGTCAATATTGTTGAACCCCACACCGAAGTTCGCCACCAATTGCAGATTATTGGCAGACATAATCATCTCGCGCGTCACGGGTTTATCAAAGGTACTGACCAATACCTCTGCCTGCTCTAGCGGAACATACAACTCATGCCCTGCCAACCTACTAAAGCCCTCTTCAGGCAACAAAGTGGTAAACGCAATTTTCATTTTTATACATTTATCTTACCCGCGCAATTTCTTTCATCTCTTCATCTGTAAAAGTGATATTATTGATAGCTTGCAAGTTGTCGTCTAATTGCTTCACACTACTTGCACCCACAATCACGCTGGTCACATCTTGTGCCAATAGCCATGACACTGCCATTTGCGCCAGTGTTTGTCCTCGCTTTGCAGCAATAGCCCCTAGTCGTTGGGCGCGTGCCACAGCCTCGTCAGTTATTTGCTCTGGACGGAGGAATACATTCTTGCTTGCACGGCTACCAGCAGGGATACCATTGAGATAGCGATCGGTCAATAGACCTTGAGCTAATGGCGAGAAGCATATAAAGCCCGAACCATTTGCCTGTGCTACAGGCAGATTCTCCTCCAATGTCTCTGGACAAATGATATTTGCTTTATACTGACTAATCACGCATGGCACATGTGCTGCACGGAGATAGTCATATGCTTCTTTCTGCTTATCTGCTGGATAGTTGCTTATACCCACATATAGCGCTTTACCTGCTCGCACAATATCCACCAATGCTTGCATCGTTTCTTCTATTGGTGTATCGGGGTCATAGCGGTGCGAGTAGAAGATATCAAAGTAGTCTAGTCCCGTGCGTTTTAGACTCTGGTTACATGATGCGATTAGGTATTTACGCGAACCGCCATTGCCATAAGGACCGTCCCACATCCAGTAGCCAGCCTTCGAGGAGATAATCATCTCATCACGATGGCTTGCTAAGTCTTCTCTCAGTACACGACCAAATGTCATCTCTGCCGTGCCAGGGGCTGGACCATAGTTATTGGCAATATCAAAGTGTGTCACTCCCTTATCCCATGCGTGCAATAACATTGCGCGGGATATATCAAACGGATCTTCGCTACCAAAATTATGCCATAATCCTAATGATACCAATGGCAATTGCAGGCCACTCTTTCCCGAAAAACGATATTCCATAATCCTAATTTTATATATTTGGCGCAAAATTACTAATAATTTTGCATATTTGCAAATTCAGACCAAAAAAAGTGTGTCAAATCTTTTGCTGTACACATGATTCAGAAGAAGGTATTCTACTATGAGTTTGCTGACCAATCCACTACCCAAGAGCAAGCGGATTTCAAAAATTAGCCAACAGAGTTATTGACTGCTGTTGGCTAATTGATTTATTGTAGATGCCGACTTATTTCATGCCACCGCCGAGAGCGTGGTATAGCGCTACTACGGCTTGCAGTTCTTGCATGTTATTAGCAATCTGCGTGAACTGCGCAGTGAGCAAAGTGTTCTGCGCCGTCAGCACCTCCAGATAGGTGGTGTTGCCATGCTGCATGAGCAGTTGGGTGGCGCGGTGCGCTTTTTCCAAAGCCAAAACTTGCTTCAGTTTTAGTTAATATATGCCTTCTGTGAGAATGATGTTGATGGAATTACAGGTCTTTGACTAAACGGACGCTAAAGCCATATACATTAAACGTGTCAGTAATCCATAATCCTTCACTATAGAAGTGTAAAAGACATGCATCCTCTGGTGTAGTATAACTAGCAGACCAATATCTTCCTTGCTCTTGAACACTTAATACTATGGTTGTTGTTCCATAGACTCCATCTTTCGATCTCCAACCTGCTGCAGGCAAAAAGACAGCACCATTTTTCTCTAGTTTTTTCCACTCAGTAGCAGTAAAAGTCTGATACGCGGCGTAGCGATCTTCTCCATCAATATAGGTATTCATGCCAGTGGCTACGACCATGTCTTTTGGTGCAACCCAATTGTCAGGAAGCAGAATGAGGCCGTTTGTGCCATTTACTTGTGCGATTGCCATATACGCATATGCATTTTGTCGTTTGTAAATGAGGTACTCCCACTCTTCAGCAGTTAAGGTGCGCCAAGTGTTTTGTGGATAACCACTAATACTGTTTATACTCCAGTCTGTAAAAGTAGTGTAATCTCGTGTATCATTCGTGTTTAATGTAGGATTGTTGCCCGTTCCCCAACCAAATAGGTCAATCCAGCCTTTATAGTCCTTGCTAATGTTAATATTATCTTCGCCAATATAGTCGTATTGATGTTCTGCAAAACGCCATTGGGCTTTTGCAGGGTGGTATTGTAGGTTGCCAGAGGAAAAGACCACTTTTTGAGTAGGTGATACAGAAAATCCCTGCTTTGCCATTGTTGGTTGGTTAATAGACTCGCAGCCGATGCAGATGGATGCCAGAATAACTATGAGGATGATATTGTAGGTTTTCATAAGATAGTATAATATTATAGTTCCTTTACTAGCCGTACACTTAACCCCTGAGAGGGTATTTGAATAGGATAAATACCTACCATTTGCGAATCAAAGTACAATGAAACAGCATCGTTCCCGTTTCTACTTGATGACCAATAATTACCGCATGTTTGTATGCCGTTTAATTCTAAGGTAGTTTGGTGGACACCATAGGAATGTATTCTCATTCCAGCAGCGGGTAGGAAGACTGCACCATTCTGTTCTAAGGATTCCCATTGCTTAGCAGTAAAGGATTGGTAGTCAGCATATCCACCATCATATCCACTATAATTCCAATTCATACCCGATGTAAAAACAATATCTTTTGGACACTCCCAATAATCAGGCAGTAGGATAAGTCCGTTTACTTTTTTTACCTGCGCCACCCCTAACAACGCAGCTGCGTGAGGGCGTTTGAGGATAAGGTACTCCCATTCTTCAGCAGTTAGGGTACGCCATGTGTCTTGAGGATCGCTATTGATACTAAGCCCTCCCCAATCAACAAAGGTGTTGTATTCTTTCCATTGGTTGCTAGTGAAGGTAGGATTGAGTCCTGTTCCCCAACCAAAGAGATCAATCCAGTTGTAGGAAGACTCGTTCACAGGCAGATTTTTATTGCCGACATAATCGTATTGATGTTCAGCAAATCGCCATTCGCGTGTGACGGGGCGATATTGCAAATTACCAGGGGAGAAAAGAATCCTCTTCTCTGATGAGATGGAGAATCCTGCAGTCTTTTCAGGTTGATTTTGTGGCTCGCAACCTGTAGCAAGGAGTGCTACTCCTACTAGAAATAAGATGTAGATTTGCGTTTTCATATGCAGCCAGAGATTAATAGTTTTGAAAATACGCTGCAAAGGTACAAAAAATATTTGATATTCGCAAATATTTTTACCCCCCCCTATTTTTCTTTGTAAGTAACAGATAATCAATACTTAAAACTGCGATTTGCATACTTGTAAAAAGTGGCGTATGCAAAGATAATTTTTAAGAAAGAGAGTCAACTATTTCAGAAAAGCAGTTAACCTTTTTAGGAATGAAGTCAATTCATTTAGTGGGTAATCTTAATAAACAGCACTTTTTGAGTTCGGGAGTTCCTTGGTTGTTCCTTGGTTCATCCTTGGTTCTTCTTTGGTTTTTTACACGGAAGAAATAAGGAAGGTACAAAGGACTGAAATCTTAAGAAAAGTACTTTTTTGAACTATAAACGATGAGTGATAAGTGATAAACAAATCGCCACTTGTGCATAAATCACAAATGGCGATTTTGTTTAGTGGACGCTCGCATAGCGAGCTATTGATTAGACGTTTATTTAACCTCTTCGAAGTCCACGTCCTCAGCAGCGCCTTGGTTATTGTTGCCACCTTGTGCGCCACCTTGTGCACCGCCTTGGAAGTCAGCACCTGGTTGAGGACCTGCTTGACCTTGAGTAGCGTTGTACATCTCTGCACTAGCAGCTTGGAAAGCGGTCATAAGAGCTTGGTTAGCTGCCTCGCATGCGTCTGCATCCTTCTTCTCGTAAGCGTCTTTGAGGTTCTTCAATGCCTCCTCGATTGGAGCTTTCTTGTCAGCAGGAATCTTGTCGCCAAGTTCAGCCAACTGCTTCTCGGTTTGGAAGATAGTAGCGTCAGCACGGTTGAGTTTCTCAATACGCTCTTTCTCCTTCTTATCTGCCTCAGCATTAGCCTCCGCCTCTGCCTTCATGCGCTTGATCTCTTCGTCGCTCAAGCCGCTGGATGCCTCGATGCGAATCTTTTGCTCTTTGCCAGTAGCTTTGTCCTTAGCAGTAACGTTGAGGATACCGTTGGCATCAATATCAAAGGTTACTTCGATTTGTGGCTCGCCACGGCGTGCAGGCATGATACCATCGAGGTGGAAGATACCGATTTGCTTGTTTTGTGCAGCCATTGGGCGCTCACCTTGCAACACCTTGATCTCTACAGAAGGTTGGTTGTCCACTGCTGTGGTAAAGGTCTCGGTCTTCTTGGTTGGGATAGTAGTGTTAGCCTCAATCATCTTGGTCATCACGCCACCCATAGTCTCGATACCGAGAGAGAGTGGGGTAACATCGAGGAGGAGGACATCCTTCACATCACCTGTCAAGACACCACCTTGGATAGCAGCACCGAGAGCTACAACTTCGTCTGGGTTAACGCCCTTAGATGGAGCTTTGCCGAAGAATTTCTCAACTGCTTGTTGGATAGCAGGGATACGAGTTGAACCACCTACGAGAATGATCTCGTTAATATCGCTAATGCTTAAACCTGCGTTTTGCAAAGCGGTGCGGCATGGAGCGATAGTGCGTTGTACGAGGTCATCAATGAGTTGCTCAAACTTAGCACGGGTAAGGGTCTTTACCAAGTGTGCTGGCACACCGTTTACAGGCATGATGTATGGCAAGTTGATCTCAGTAGAGGTAGTATTAGAAAGCTCGATTTTTGCTTTCTCAGCTGCCTCTTTGAGTCGTTGCATAGCCATAGCGTCTTTGCTAAGGTCTGCGCCACCATTCTCGCTCTTGAACTCTTGTACGAGCCAGTCGATAATGCGGTGATCGAAGTCATCACCACCCAAGTGAGTATCACCATCGGTAGCTTTTACCTCAAATACGCCGTCGCCCAATTCGAGCACAGATACGTCGTGTGTACCACCACCGCAGTCGAATACTACGATCTTCATGTCTTTGTCGCTCTTGTCGAGACCGTATGCCAAAGCAGCAGCTGTTGGCTCGTTCACGATACGGCGAACATTCAGACCTGCGATCTCGCCTGCCTCTTTGGTAGCTTGACGTTGGCTGTCGTTGAAGTATGCAGGTACGGTAATCACTGCCTCTGTTACCTCTTGACCAAGATAATCTTCAGCGGTCTTCTTCATCTTTTGGAGGATGATAGCTGAAATCTCTTGTGGGGTGTACAAACGACCATCGATATCCACGCGTGGGGTGTTGTTGTCGCCCTTTACTACTTTATAAGGTACGCGCGATACCTCGTTAGCTAGACGATCATAGGTCTCACCCATGAAACGCTTGATAGAATATACGGTGCGAGTAGGGTTGGTGATTGCCTGACGCTTAGCAGGGTCGCCCACTTTGCGCTCGCCACCATCTACGAAACCAACCACAGATGGGGTAGTACGTTTACCCTCAGAGTTGGTGATAACTACAGGCTCATTGCCTTCCATAACTGCGACACAGGAGTTAGTTGTTCCTAAGTCAATTCCAATAATTTTTCCCATTGTATTTACGTTTTTTAGTTTATATTCTTGTTTGAGTCCGGAGTCCGGTGTTGGGAGTCCGGGGGTATTCCTGCCTAAATACAAACAAATGCCGTGCCAAAGTGATTTTGACACGGCATTTCTGCCAAATACTGACAAAATGGCAGTATGTTACTTAATTCCTAATTTCTTGCGAATATCTTTTGGAATAGCGTTCTTGTGAACGAGAACGTCGTTGGTCTTGTATTGCATATATGCCTCGGATACGTACCAAATACCTTTGTATTCGCTCTTCTTGGTACCCCATGAGTTCTTGACCATGTAGTAACGTTTGCCGTTTTGGTCTTTGGCAGTACCAAAGATTTGCATACCGTGGTCGTCGGTATTTTCCCAACTGTCGTATGCTGCTTGGCGCATCTCTTGAGTGATTGTCTTCTCTGGAAGAGGTTTTTTGGTCAGTTCATCGCGTTTATCTGTAGCTGAGAGTCCCAACCAACGAGCGGCATCGCTGCCAGTGAGGTCGGCTGCCTTTTCCTCTTCAGGCACTACGCCCAATCCTTTGCGTGTAAAGCACATCTCGCTGACATCTGCACCCCATGCGAGGGTGTATCCATTGGCGAGTGCGTTGTCGATGATAGCCATCATCTCTTCCATCGGTACGTTGTACATTTGGTCCATACGCCAGTTGTCGGGTACTTCAAGCGCAAACGTGGTATAGAATGGATGATGGGTATAACTGGTAATGCTTACATAATCATCTGCGTTCAGTCCCAGTTCCTCGGCGAAAGATTTAGGTGTGTACTCCTTGCCATTATAGGTAAAGGTCTCTGGACACTCGCCGAGATAGGTGTCATATACTGCGGTGAGGGCTTCTTTCCATACAGGGGTGAGTTTCTTGAGTCCACTATTGGCCACTGCATCCACTACACCACCAGCTACAGCATCGAGTTCGGTATGAACAGGCAAAGTGTCGGCAGGAGTGCTGCCATACTGAATACCAGGCATAACCTCTTGTGGTACAAGACCATAGTTCTTGAGGCAGTAGATTACATCATAGGCGGAACCACCAGGTGCGAATTGGGCTGTACCGTACATACGAACTACATATTCGGCACGATCTAGCATGGTATGATGAACCACAAACATCTCGCTTAAATCCCATTCGCCTTTCCCCATGCGAATAAGTTCGCTCTCAAGGAAGCCGATGGTGGAGTAGCTCCAACATGTGCCACTACGGTTCTGGTCTTTTACGGGTGTGATAGCGATGCTATCTACAGTGGTAAAGCGAAACCCCTCAATGGTATCGCTAGCAACTTGTGCGGTGTCTGTTTGTGCAAAGATGCTTAGACTGATTGCACTAAGCATGATTGTTAAAAGAATTTGTTTCATAATATTGTTGGTCTTGATTACTCTAGATGAAAATGAATTTGTCCGCAAAGGTAGTAAAAAAAATACATATGCGCCAATTTTTATGTTTAAAAG
>JAZNKZ010000085.1:0-5529 GCA_045578815.1 Paludibacteraceae bacterium | reverse complement strand
GGATTGGATTTCCCTATTGGAAATAAGGTGGTTAATCTAAAAGTAAGTGCATGAGTGTTTACCATATTAGTTACAATGGTAAAGTGTATCTTCTGTGCAACAGAATATAATGTAATTGTTTATATTGTGGTTATTATGCTGTTTGTCTTACTCAATACTGGAATAACTTACTCTTTATCTCAACGCAAATAATATACAAATGCTTCGCGAAACCAACAAATGAAACAGTTAATCAATAAAATATTCCTGAATGACAAGTTTATTCTCTGTGTCATTCTGCTGAACTCCTGCATTATTTATATGCAAGTAGCAGGCTATCAAGGAACTGTTATTAGTGTTATAGATGTCACCTGTACACTCATCTTCTTGATAGAAATGTTGGTCAAGCACATTCATTTAGGTGTACGAGGGTATTGGCGCGAAGGGTGGAATAGGTTAGATGGTACATTAGCCTTATTGTCTATCCCATCCATCATTGAATTATTTATCCCCAATGGTTATGCCAGTTTGTCGATACTGATGATTTTCCGTCTGTTGCGTGTTTTGCGTTTCTTCCGTGTGCTGCATTTCTTCCCTAATTTCAGCAAACTGATTAAGGCATTTACACAAGCTATGAGACAATCGTATGCGATATTACTGAGTTTTGCAGTGATTATCGTCATCTTTGGACTGCTCAACTGTAGCCTTTTTGGCGAAGCAGATCCAGAGCACTTCCAAACACCTTTGCGCTCTATTTATGCTGTCTTCCAAATATGCACAGTAGAAGGCTGGTATGAAATACCGAATGCAGTAGCTGAATATTATGGTGCTTCATCTATTGCGGCTGAGTTTGTGCGTTTGTATTTTTGCGCATTGCTCATCTTAGGCGGTATTATTGGCATGTCATTCATCAACTCTGTTTTCGTAGATGCTATGGTGGCTGATAACAACGATGATGTGATGAACAAACTAACTGAATTGCAAAAAACATTAGATGAATTAAAAAAGCAAACAGAATACAATGGAGAAAGCTAAATCATATCAGCAACTTCTCGCAGAGCAATGCACAAGTATTGTGCAGCAAGTGTTGGAAGATATGGAGAAAAATCGCTTCCATGTTGGCACAAAGCCTATCCCTGTGCCAAAATCGCCTATCCTCTATCGTTGGTGGTTCCCTGAGAAGTCTGCGGTAATGGATATACTGACCCAATATAGCCATCGCGATGCTGAAATGGCAACATTGCTGCAGCAATTCGAAACACGCAAAATTGAAAATAAAACCTATTACGCGTTATACTTTGGTAAGAGTAACAATGGCTATCGTCGCTATATCCAGCATTCTACTGGTAATGTTCACACTTCCACGTTGCGTCATACATTGTATGGATTGTGTCTAACTGAAAAAGGAGAGAAGCAATACATCAAAGAGCGAGAGGAAGAAATAACACGCATGCTGCAAGAGTGTTATTACGAATGGATACCTTTCGACAATGAAGGCAAATTGGTTGAATGTGTAGAAAGTATTTGTATTGCACTTGGCAAATATCCGCTAAATGTGGATGGCAACCCTGCTATCAGCGACCAATGGCGTGAATATGTAATGGACAAACGCAAACTCAAAGAATAATCTGACGCATCTTATGAATATCAACAAGCAGGTGGGCAATCATGCCCACCTGCTGTGTTATAGAGCAATCCTCCAAAAAGTGTTCCTAATTCAAAAAAATGCACGATTATTTTTAATCGTAAAAATGTTCTTCCTGTTACCACACTTCGTTATTGTTGGTATTGGGCGATTTGGGATAGTCGATGGTGTAATGCAAGCCACGGGATTCTTTACGCTCCAGAGCTTGACGGGTAATCAGATAACCCACATTGATCATGTTACGCAGTTCGCAGATGTCCTTGGTGGCCTTCACGCGTTTGAAGAGATCTTCGGTCTCCTCGTAGAGCAAGTCGAGACGTTCCCACGCACGGCGTAAGCGTAAATCGCTGCGGACAATACCCACATATGTGGACATCACCTGACCCACCTCGCGCATGTCTTGCGAGATAAGCACATGCTCCTCGTTGGTCATGGTGCCTTCGTCGTTCCAGTCGGGGATATTCTCGTTGAAATCGTAAGTTTCAATCACACTGAGCGAGTGTTTGGCTGCCGCATCGGCATACACCACTGCCTCAATAAGCGAGTTACTTGCCAAGCGGTTGCCACCATGCAAGCCCGTGCAACTGCACTCTCCCACCGCATACAAGCGGCGGATAGTGGATTGCGCATCCAAGTCCACCTTGATACCGCCACACATATAGTGCGCACATGGAGCAACTGGAATATACTCCTTCGTGATATCAATGCCTATGCTCAGGCACTTGGCGTAGATATTTGGGAAGTGGTGTTTGGTCTCTTCGGGGTCTTTGTGGGTAACATCTAGGCAGACATGATCCAGACCATGAATCTTCATCTCGTTGTCAATGGCGCGTGCCACAATATCGCGTGGCGCAAGCGAGAGACGTGCATCGTATTTCTGCATGAACTCCTCGCCATTAGGCAAACGCAATATACCACCATAACCACGCATTGCCTCGGTGATGAGGTAGGCTGGGTGCGTCTCAGTTGGGTTATACAGGGCAGTTGGGTGGAACTGCACAAACTCCATGTCTTTGACTAGACCTTTGGCACGATAGACCATCGCGATGCCGTCTCCCGTAGCCACATTCGGATTGGTGGTAGTAGCATACACTGCTCCCGTACCGCCTGTAGCCATCAGGGTGATGCGGCTGAGGTAGGTGTCAATCTTGCCCGTCTCTGGATTGAGAATATACGCGCCATAGCACTCGATATCGGGTGTGCGGCGAGTGACACGTACACCTAAATGGTGTTGGGTGATAATCTCTACGGCAAAGTGATTCTCCAATACATCAATATATGGGTTGGCACGTACCGCAACCATGAGTCCACGTTGGATCTCCGCGCCGGTATCGTCGGCATGGTGGAGGATACGGAATTCGGAGTGACCGCCTTCACGGTGAAGGTCAAACGTGCCGTCCTCTTTCTTGTCGAAGTTTACTCCCCAGTTGACGAGTTCCTCTATCTGCTTAGGTGCTTGGCGCACTACTTGCTCCACCGCAGCAGGGTCGCTGAGCCAGTCACCCGCTACCATAGTGTCGTGGATGTGCTTTTCGAAGTCATCTACGAGCATGTTGGTTACACTGGCTATACCGCCTTGCGCACGGCTGGTGTTGGTTTCTTCGAGGGTCGTCTTGCAACAGAGTGCAATACGATACTTCTGTGTGCGAGCCACTTTGAGCGCAAAACTCATGCCCGCTACACCGCCACCAATGATGAGAAAATCATACTTTTTCATAACTACTCTTGGTTAGCTATCTTCATTAAATATGCTTTGGCTGCCTCGTACTCGTTGGGGATAATGCCGTCGAGTATGGCATCTTTGATTGCGTTTTTGAGTTCGCCCACACGGGCGCAAGGTTCGAGATTCAGCAACTGCATGATCTCTTCGCCACGCACAGGCGGTTGGAAATTGCGGATACGGTCTTTCTCCTCCAGTTCAATCATCTTCTGCCGTACCAGTTCGTAATTCTTGTGGAAGCGACGCACTTTCTCTTCGTTGCGCGAAGTGATATCTGCATCGCAAAGGAGCATGAGGTCATCGATATCGTTACCTGCCTCAAAGAGAAGGCGGCGAACAGCGGAATCGGTGACAGTATCTTCGATCAGATTGATTGGGCGCATATGCAGGTCCACCATCTTGATGACATACTGCATCTTCTCGTTCTGTGGCATCTTCATGGTCTTGAAGATACGCGGAATCATCTTTGCACCGAGATAGTTATGGTTGCGGAAGGTCCAACCCGCATGGTCATCCCATGCTTTGGATTTAGGTTTGCCTATATCATGAAGCAACGCAGCCCAACGAAGCCACAAATTGTCCGATTTCATCGCAAGATTATCCAACACTTGCAGGGTATGGAAGAACACATCTTTGTGTCCTTTGCCGTCTTTGGTCTCTACGCCTTTGAGTGCGGATAGTTCGGGGAAAATCAGCGGAAGAAGTCCTGTCTTGTCGAGCAATATCCACCCCACAGATGGCTTGCGCGAGAGCATAATCTTGTTGAGTTCCTCTACAATGCGCTCTTTAGTGATGATCTTGATTCGTTCGGCATTGCGCTCGATGGCGTCAAATGTCTCTCTATCGAGATAAAAACCAAGTTGCGAAGCAAACCGCACCGCACGCATCATACGCAGCGGGTCGTCGCTATAGGTGATATTAGGGTCGAGGGGTGTACGGATAGTGCACTCGTTCATATCGTGTATGCCGCCGAAGGGGTCTAGCAGTTCGCCGTAGCGGTCGCGGTTGAGGCAGACAGCCATGGCATTGATGGTGAAATCGCGACGATTTTGGTCATCCTCCAGCGTGCCGTCTTCGACGATTGGGTTGCGGGAGTCGTGTTGGTAACTCTCACGGCGAGCACCCACGAACTCCAATTCAATATTCTTACGTTTGACTTGGGCAGTACCGTAGGTCTTGAATACACTCAAGTGTGCCCCTTTGCCGAGGCGTTTGGCTACGGCTTGTGCGAGGTCAATGCCACAACGGGTTCCCTGACTTGCCTCGTGGGCAAGTAGGGTGTTCTTACCCACCACGACCACATCAATGTCGGTACTGTCGCGATGCAAAAATATATCGCGCACATATCCGCCAATGACATAGCACTCCAAACCGAGACGGTCGGCTTCTTCGCCTACAAGGTGAAGGATGGGGAGGTCTATTTTAGGGTGAGAGGCGAGCATTTGTGGCGTTAAAAAAGTTTTAAGAGTTTTAGAAGTTCAAAGGTGGATTTTAGCGAAAAAAGTTTCAAGGGTTCCAGTAGTGAATGATTGAAACCTTTGAAACTTTTTTATCTTGAAATTCGTCGTTTAACGATTAGCGAACGCGCTCGCAGTAGCTACCGTCGCGGGTATCTACGCGGATAGTCTCACCTTCGTTGCAGAAGAGAGGTACGCGGATCTCAGCACCTGTCTCGAGAGTAGCAGGTTTGAGGGTGTTGGTAGCGGTATCGCCCTTGAGACCTGGCTCGGTGTAAGAGATTACCAACTCTACTTTGGTTGGCAACTCAGCAAAGAGGATAGTATCGGTGCTTGCGTCAGATACAACGTCGCAAACAAAACCCTCTTTCAAGAAGTCTACACCAGTGATAAGGTCGTGACCGATAGGCACTTGCTCGAAAGTCTCTTGGTTCATGAAGATATAGTCCTCACCCTCTTTGTAGAGGTATTGATATGGACGGCGTTCTACGCGGACATCCTCCAATTTCTCGCCGATATTGAAGCGACGCTCCAATACGCGACCATCAACTACATCTTTGAATTTCACACGCATAATGGTGTTACCCTTTCCTGGCTTAACGTGCAGGAAGTCAATTACAAAATACAAACGGCCGTCCATGCGGATACATACGCCGTTCTTTACGTCTTGAGAGTTAATCATAAATATAAACTAGTTTATTATAAATGTTTCAAAGTGCGCACAAAAC
>JAZNKZ010000084.1:0-15593 GCA_045578815.1 Paludibacteraceae bacterium | reverse complement strand
TTCTTTCCTGTGTCTTCCTTTTCTCTTTCCCATTTCTTTCCTGTGTCTTCCCTTCTATTTTCCGCTACTCCCCCTCTACTCCCTCTCTATTCTCCCTCTATCAACTACGTTACATATACGTTACATATACGATAGATACACGATAGATATACGTTAGATATACGATAGATTATACTATTTATACCATAGGTATAGCGTATAGATAACGCCTTACTATCTCTTTGTCCATTAGTCCTCAATCATATTGAGGCACTTGCCTCCCGCCACCTGTTTAGTGCTCGGCGGGGTCCCCGATAACGCTCGCGTTATGGGGTGCACTTGCGGTAGTTCGCCGAGTATTCTATGCCCTATGAAAACATAAACCACAAAAATAGGGGCTCAACACCCCTATTTTTTGCCTCTTATATCTCAAAACGCTGTAAATATTGTTCTTTTATATCACCATCAACGCCGAAATAGCGGTCAATATCGCCTCCAAATTGCTAAATACCGCGTACCCAACAGCCACACTGCCTGTTCCGCCAACCAGCAACCAACGAACGGCATCCATCCGCATGGCCAACCGCTCCAACATCGTGTACCTACGCAAACTCTCTTGCAACTCGCTGCTGGGCGATGGCATAAGATTAATCTGACGAATAGTATCCGCCATAAACGCCTCACTATCTTTTACTTGCGGAGCACTCGCACGCAAACGCTTTTTTATTGTATTATTGGTTATCATATTCGTCTTGGTTCTTTATTCCTTACTCAAAATAGCTTTCAGTTTCTTTCTTGCTCTAAAGAGCATCACCGCAAGATGGGTTTCTGATATTTCGGTTATCTTGCTAATCTCTCGAATACTTTTTTCTTCCAAATAATATAGTATCACCACTGCCTTCTCTTGCTTCGGCAACTTATCAATCGCCTGATATAGCGGCTCATAGCGAAAAGCAGCGTCAGTCTGTTCACTCGCGACTTCCGTATCAACGCTCTCATAGTTCTCCACCGCCACGCGATGGGTATTCCAATATTTATTCTGTTCGTTAAGGTATTCATTGTAGGCAATCCGAAATACCCATGTCTGCAAAGCAGACCTGCCCTCAAAGGTAGCACAATGCAAATATGCCTTCAGTATTGCCTCTTGTGCAAGATCGTTAGCCAGTTCTTCATCGCCGTGAGTCAGCACAAGCAGGAATCGCCGAAGGGACTCCTGCATGCCGCCAATAGCGGAAATAAACTGCTGCTTATCCATATAGTGATGAAAAACAAGTGATTTTGAAAATAAGTCAGACAGACAAACGCAGTTTATTCTTTTTCTGCAAGTGCTTTTTCTTCTTTCTCAATCTCCTTCTTGAGATAATTCTTTGAAACAAAGAACATTACCAAGAATGCTATACCAATAGTCAAGAGCAAACCACCGATAATAACTGCCTGATTCACTGTAGCGAACACTCCATAGAGCAATACAAATAATCCAACGAGTGAAGACAATGCACCATACTCCAAATGTTTCAATACTGCCATTTTGGTGGTCTTCTTTTTGCTATCAGAGCTGTTCAACGCTTCTGCCATTGCTTTGAAATCAAGATTGGCAGCTTCGCTCTTCTCAATCATCTGAGAGATGAGTTTACTGTGCTCCTCCACTTTGTGACGACGATTTTTGAGGAACATGATAACACCTACCAATACAACAAGTGGAACTGCACCAAAAATTAAAAAGAGTGCTAAAAGGCCTTCAAAAGATACAGGTGACATAATACTAAAAATTTTATAATTAAACAAATCGTTCTCCATCGCTTCTTTGCGACGACACCCATTAGACAAATGAGAAAAAGAAAATATTACAAACGACTGTTATTTTTTCTACCAAAACACATCATTTTGCCTGTGTCTTGTTCCACGCTCCTCAAAAATATTCAATTCTCAGAGCGTTATTTTGCCATTAAAATGCTCGTAAAGCTTTGTGCCTGAACGAGTTCCGAGCAAATCAATCCACTCTTCTAATTTGGCGCTTTTAGCACGCGCCACAGAGCCAAATCGTTGCAGTATCTTTTGCTTATTAACTGCGCCAACTCCCTGAATATCATCGAGTTCGCTCTTTGTCTGTGCCTTACTGCGCTTCTTTTTGTGGTAACTAATGGCAAATCGATGCACCTCATCTTGTATCTCTACCATTAGACGGAAGATCTCATCCGTCACTTTCATACCAAACTCCTGAACAGGGTCGCCATAGAGTAGGGTATTTGTCCTATGCTTGTTGTCCTTCTTCAGTCCCGCAATCGGAATTTGCAAGCCCAACTCTCCTTCCACTACCTCACGAATAGCACTCATCTGACCCAGTCCACCGTCGGCAATAATCAAGTCGGGTAGGGGACTACCTTCCTCCATCAATCGGCTATATCTTCTTCTCACCACCTCCCTCATACTCGCGTAGTCATCGGGACCTTCCACGGTCTTTATCTCAAATTTCTTATACTCGCTCTTGCACGCGCGTCCTTTCTTAAAAACTACGCAACCTGCCACTGCATTGCTGCCCTGCGTGTTCGAGTTATCAAAACTATCTATCCACATCGGCATCGTAGGTAAGCCCAACAACTTCTGCAAACCACCCAAGATACGCACCGCGCGTTGGTCTGGATTCAGCTTATCATCCTGTTTAATGCGGTCTTTCTTATACTGCTGCACATTCTGCATCGCCAAATCCAAGAGCTTCTTTTTATCGCCTCCTAGAGCGATATTCACATGCAGATTTTCATCAATTATCTCCGGAATAAACGGAACAATCACCTCTTTTGTTGTACTCCCCAACTGCTTCCTCAATTCGTATATACCCATCGCTAAGACCTCCTCTCGACTCTCATCCAATTGCTTCTTATATTCAATAGTCTGCCCCTGTACAATACTTCCTCTATGCACATGCAGCATGCTGATATATACATTCTGCCCCATTTCATCGTAACCAAACACATCCACATCGCCCGCATGCGAGTTCGTGATAATCGTTTTACTGGTAAATTGTTCGATGAAATCGAGCTTTTCTTTCAGTCTGCCTGCCTCCTCATATCGCATCTCTGCGGCTGCTTGCAACATCTCTGCCTCTATCTGCTTGCTAATCTCTTGTGCATCGCCTCGAATAATCTTCCGCGCAGCATCAATATACTCCATATACTGCTCATGGCTCACTTTTGCTTCGCATATACCGCAGCAATTACCCAAATGATACTTCAAGCACACGCGATATTTCCCCATTTCAACGGCACTTTTGCTCATCTGCATGCCACAAGTGCGAATAGGGTAGAGCTTATGGATTAGCTCCAGAACTAAGTCCAATGTATAACCAAAACTATATGGTCCAAAGTACTCGCCTACACCTTTTATAATCTTCCGCGTCTTGAATATTCTGGGATATTCTTCTCGCGTAATACAGATACTTGGATAACTCTTTCCGTCCTTCAATAGGATATTATAGTGGGGCTGATACTGCTTAATGAGATTATTTTCCAGTAAAAACGCATCCTGCTCGCTATTCACCACCACCCATTTAATGTCTGCAATACTCTGAACCAGCAGTTTAGTCTTGTAGCGATCTTGCTCTTTATGAAAATAACTACTTACCCGACGCTTCAGATTCTTTGCTTTACCCACATAAATCACTTCCCCTGCTTCATTGAAGTATTGGTACACCCCTGGCTCTTCAGGTATGCGCTGAAGCAACTCTTGTATATGTGGATTTTTAGACATTTATTCCGATAAAATCGGAGCAAATTACAAATCAGTTACATTGATTTTTGTGTTACTAATTTGTCTTTGCTCCTTATTCTTGATTCCCTGCTCAAGGTTTAGCAACTCAGCAAGCTGCTAACCTCTACATCGTCACCAAACACTTTTCTGCCATTCAAGAACTCCAACTCAATAATAAAGTTGATATACACTTTCTTTACATTGAATTTCTTTACCAGTTCCAGCGCAGCAGCCATTGAGCCACCAGTAGCCAACAAGTCGTCATGCAGCAGCACCACATCATCTTCATTCAGCGCATCTGCGTGAATTTGAATAGTATCTACGCCATATTCCTTTGCATAACTCACCTCTATTGTTTCAGCTGGTAATTTACCAGGTTTGCGGATAGGCACAAATCCTGCACCTAATTCCATAGCCACCGCAGGAGCCAAAATAAACCCGCGTGACTCAATACCCACCACTTTTGTAATACCGTATGCACGATACAAGTTGGCAATCTCATCTTTCATCCATTTCAAATACTCTGGATTACTCAACACAGTAGTAATGTCCTTAAACACAATTCCCTCTACAGGAAAATCCTTCACATCGCGAATATGCGCGATAATCTCTTCTTGCTTCATATCTTAATTATTTTTATTATTACAAATATAGATAACGTTCCACGTGGAACAACCTCATGCCTTTCAAAAAATCCTATTGTCTATACTACAGTGAGCATAGCGAACGATCTACAGCCCGTATGGGCGATCTACAACCTACAGAGCAGCGATCTATCTGCCCATCAGCACAAGCAATACGCTAATATCATTGGGGCTTACGCCTGGGATTCTGCTTGCTTCACCAATAGTGCCTGGCTTAATGCGACTGAGTTTCTGACGTGTTTCCGTACTCAATGATTGTACGCTATTGTAGTCAAAATCTTTGGGCAAGTGGATATTATTCAGGCGTTGCAACTTATCTGCTGCCAGTCGTTCGCGCTCAATATACCCTCTGTACTTGATATTAATCTCTGCACTCTCTACAATCTCCTCGCTTCTGCTGCCCAGTTGCTCAATCTTCTCTTTTAGTTCAGCCACCACTTCTGCCAAGCCCATAATAGTGATATTTGGACGCGCTACAATATCAATCAACTTGCTTGTTTGTTGCAAATCGCCATAGCCCATTGCATTCAAATACGCATTTATATCTTTACCCTTTACGGAGGTATTGCGTAGCATTTCCGTCAATGCTTGCTCGCCAGCTTGCTTACTCCTTAGCAAAGACAAACGATAGTCGTCTGCCAAGCCCAACTCATAACTGCGCTCCGTCAATCGAGCGTCTGCATTATCTTGGCGTAGCAAGATACGGTACTCAGCTCGCGAAGTAAACATACGGTATGGTTCATCCACACCTTTATTCACCAAATCATCAATCAACACACCTATATAGCTCTCATCTCTTGCCAAAGTGAATGGTACACCACCTGTGATATTCTGATGTGCATTCACACCAGCTACCAATCCTTGACCTGCTGCCTCCTCGTAGCCCGTAGTACCATTGATTTGTCCTGCAAAGAAGAGATTCTTAATCATCTTTGTCTCCAATGTATGTAGCAATTGTGTAGGATCAAAAAAGTCATATTCAATCGCATACCCTGGGCGATACAATACCGCATTCTCCAATCCCTTCACTGTGCGCAATGCTCGCCACTGTATCTGCCAGGGTAGGGAAGAGGAGAAACCATTTACATAGTATTCATTCGAATCTACACCCTCTGGCTCCAAGAACAACTGGTGCGCATCTTTCTCTGCAAAAGTAACAATCTTTGTTTCTATACTTGGGCAATATCTCGGACCAATACTCTGTATCTGACCGTTATACAACGGTGAGTCTTCCAATCCACCACGCAGTACATCGTGCGTCTGCGTGTTGGTATAAGTAATCCAGCAGCTCATCTGCTTCAGCTGGCGTTGTACAGTATCCAAATACGAGAACTGATGGCTATCGTTATCGCCCAACTGCTCTGTCATCTGCGAGAAATCAATACTCCTCTTATCTATACGCGCAGGCGTACCCGTCTTCATTCTATCGGTCGCAAAACCCAACTGGCGCAACTGCTCCGTGATACCAAAACTACTTGGCTCTGATATTCTTCCTCCTTCAATCTGTGTTCGCCCAAAGTGCAATAGGCCATTCAAGAAAGTACCATTGGTCAATATCACCGCCTTTGCCTGCATCTCTATACCGAGCAATGTATTAACACCCTTGATTTCGCCGTCTTTTATCACCAATTCCACCACCGTGTCTTGCCAGATATCCAAGTTCGGAGTAGTCGTCAATATCTTCACCCACTCCTCGATAAAGCGTTTTCTATCGCTCTGACTACGCGGACTCCACATAGCAGGACCTTTGCTGCGATTGAGCATACGAAACTGAATAGCACTCCTGTCCGTCACAATACCCATTTGTCCACCCATCGCATCTATCTCTCTGACTATCTGACCTTTAGCTATTCCACCAACAGCAGGATTACAACTCATCTGACCAATCTTATTCATATCCATCGTGATGAGCAATGTCTTGCTACCCATACGAGCAGCAGCACTGGCTGCCTCGCATCCTGCATGTCCTGCACCTACTACAATAATATCGTACTTAAATTCCATATTATCAATCACTTACTTTCCAATTACTCTGTTTCTATGATGCCATCTCCCTTGTCCACTAAAACTGCTTTTGCCTATCGTTCGTTGTGGCGGAAGAAAAGCATCCTCCAAGTGTGTTACCTCCTTCACCTCATGCGTGGTAGCATCCATCGTAATACCAATAATATCAAAACGAGGTGTCAACTCTATCTTGTGAAACTTGATATATGCATTGGCTGCAGCAGCCATTCGACGACGTTTCAGTTCATCCACAAATTCTTCAGGTCGTTTGCCACCAAACGATGAGGTTCTTGTCTTCACCTCCACAAACGCAATCTCCTTCCTGCTCACTGCTATCACATCCATCTCTAGATGTCCAAACTTCCAGTTCATATCCACCACACGAAAACCTTTCTCCCGCATGATCTTAGCAGCCAACTCCTCGCCCTTCTGTCCTATGATATTATGCTCTGCCATTATCCTTGCATCTTATTCACGCGCGCAGCGTCCAGTCTTAGCATAATCGCCAGCAATATCGTGAAGCCCCACAACGACGAACCACCATAACTAAAGAATGGTAATGGAATACCTATCACAGGTAGCAATCCCAGCACCATGCCAATATTGATTGTCACATGGAACAACAATATGCTCGCAACGCTATACGCATATATTCTACTAAAGGTATCTCGCTGACGTTCAGCAATATATATAATCCTCAGTATCAATGCCAAATATAGCAATAATAGTCCAGCAGACCCCACAAATCCCCATTCTTCGCCTACTGTACAGAAGATAAAGTCGGTATCTTGTTCAGGCACGAACTTTAGTTTGGTTTGTGTTCCTTGTAGAAAACCCTTTCCTGTCGCTTGTCCCGAACCAATAGCAATCAATGACTGATTCACATTATATCCTGCACCATGCGGATCATCTTTCATGCCCAATAATACCTCTATACGAGTGCGCTGATGGTCTTGTAAAATATTGTTGAATGCAAAATCACAACCTTGACAAAGTAATGCTGAAAAAATTACAAAACCCACCATCCATGCTAAAGATTTCTTCCGGTTTTTAATTGCCAAACACAACAAACTTAATACTGTATATATTAAACTCGCTATTCCTACATAATTAAAATTCACTGATATCCATATTGTTAACAATAACCCGATGCCATAACACAATATCACTCCTACACCCACTATAATCATTGAACGTATGTCTTTTTCACGAAAAGATAAAAGACATAATATGATTGCTTCGATTAGCAAAGTACTTACCAATATGCCAATATTTCCAACACCTAAAGGTAGTGCAACTTCGCCTAAACGGATAACGATTACAAAAAGAATCACACAAATAACTCCTAATCCTAGTACATAGCCAGACATTCCCTGACGGTAAAAAACCAATAAGAAAGATGCAAATACCAATGCTGATCCTGTTTCTCGCTGTGCTACCATAATAATAAGCATTGGCACACCTATCAAAAGAAACGGTACAATCAAATCACGCAAATCTCTCACCTTATAGCCATATCTGCTCATAAATTTTGCAACGGCTATTGCTGTGAAACACTTCGCAAACTCTGCTGGTTGGAGACTGATTGGACCTATATTAATCCATGATAATGAACCCTTTATATCACGAGCTAGTAATGGGGTTATTATTAGCAACAATATCATTAAACCATAGAAAATATATCCCAAAACATCATACACCTTTTCCTCTATCATTAAAATCATTGCTCCCAATACTACAGCCGTTCCAAGCCACATTAATTGCTTACCCGCGCGATTAGAGAAGTCCCAAATACTAGTTTGATCAAACGAAAAACTCGAACCATAGATGTTCAACCAGCCAAACAAGGCTATAACAAAGAACAATCCTATAGTCCACCAATCTATGCCTGATAAAATACTTCTATTGTTCATTCGATTTGTCAATCAAATTAGCATTAATCATCTTCTCATATAACCAACCACGAGATATTTCACCCGTCAAGTATTGCTCCATAATTAAAGTTGCAATAGGGCAAGCCCAGGTAGATCCAAAACCTGCATTCTCTACAGCTACTGCAATCGCTATTTTAGGATCATCCATCGGAGCAAAACCTATAAATAAGGCGTGATCTTCACCATGAGGGTTCTCCACAGTACCCGTCTTACCGCATATCTGCAACTCTGGCACATTATACCATTTTCCTGTACCATCTGTCATCACACGAGCCATTCCTCGATGCACTACATCAAAGTATTTTGCATCAATCGTAGTGTAATGAACCCTCGATTTCATCGAATCATTCTTATTCAAATGTGGAGTAACATAATAGCCTTTATTCGCAATAGCTGCTGCTTGGTTGGCTAGTTGTAATGGAGTTACCAAGACTTCACCTTGTCCGATAGACAACGAACGTATGGTAATAGCCTTCCAACCTTTTTTTCCATAGATCTTATCGTATAACTCTACGGATGGAATAGCTCCCCTTGCTTGATCACTAATATCTGTACTATCAAATTTCTGACCTAAACCAAAACTCAATACATGCTTTCGCCATTTCTCATAGTTTTGTTTCAGAACGGCATTTTCATTAACTAATTCACCTTTCTGTAATAAATCACGATACATAGCCCAGAAATAAGGATTACAACTCTGCTCTATCCCCTCTTCCAAACTTACCAGACTACCATGATCATGTGTGCAACGTATTGGTCTTGAAACTTGCCCATTGCACACATATTGAGTGTTAGTTGTTATCACACGTTCTTGCAAACCTATCAATGCTTGCAAAATTTTAAATGTTGATCCCGGAGCATATTGTGCCTGCGTTGCACGATTCATCAATGGTTTATTAGCATCATTCAGCAGATTACTATAATTCTTCGAACGTTCCTTACCTACCAACGATCGGGGGTCCCAATTGGGCGAACTCACCAATGCTAATATTTCGCCTGTCTTTGGTTCAATTGCTACAACACTACCAACCTTGCCATGCATCAGTTGTTCTGCCAATAATTGTATTTGAATATCCAACCCTAAGTACAAATCTTTACCCGTTACTGCTTCTTTATCCAATTGTCCTTCTTTATATGGTCCTTGAATACGTCCCCGAGAATCACGCATTAATATCCGAACACCTTTGTCACCACGCAACTCTTTTTCATACGTTCGCTCGATTCCATCACGGCCAGAGTAATCACCAATACTATAATACTCATCCCTATCTAAATCTCGTTGATTCACCTCCCCCACACTTCCCAATACATGTGAAGCTATGGGATACATGTAATCTCGCAAAGTCCTACAACGTATATCCACACCTGGATATTTATACAATTCTTGCTGTAACGATGCGACCTCTTCTTGTGACAATTGATCAGCAAAAATTTGGGGAGAAAAACGTGAATAGCCTCGATTCTTATGAGAATTTGTAATATACTGCATACGCTCTTCAAACTCCAGAAGAGTTATCTGTAATTTATCGCAGAAACCCAATGTGTCAAACACATTACTTTCCAACTCCTTCACAATCAAGGTTACTTCATATATAGGTTGATTTGCTACAATCAATTCTCCATTCCGATCATAAATTAAACCTCTTGAAGGATATATTGCTTGACGAAGTTGTGCATTAGTTTCTGCTTTACCTTGAGTAGATTGGTCTATTACCTGTAAGATAAATAATCGTACAATATATGTAAGCACCACCAAAATAGCTATGCCAGCAATCACATATCGACGATTATAATTCTTATCATTTATCATCGCTTAAACATATCGTAACCTACGATAATCAATATCGTTAATACGCTACTTATCAGCGTCTGAAATAGTATCATCCACCAATTATGTAAACTCCACGCCTCTAATGTAAATACTAATAAGTGGTGAATAAGAGTCAGAAAAACAAGGCTCTTAATATACTCTATCCTACCTATACTGCTACTGCACACCTCACCTTTTATACGCTCTATGTCTTGTACCGCATTGTTCAGTAGAATAGGACGTAAAAAACTAAATGCCACACAAGCTGCCATATTAACTCCTAAAGAACTATTCCATACATCAAACAACAATCCCACCAATACACCTATCAACATTTCTGCCCAACGTGGAACTTGTATCGGTAAATTCATCAAAATTAATACATACACCATAGGAAAACCCCAACCTGCAATCTGCAAGTCATTGAACAATAGTACTTGAAGTACTACTATCAACAAAGCCTGTATTACTTGTTTAATCCAACCCATCATTTTCACCGATTTCATCGGTCATTTTTGTACTATTGTTACGTAAGACTTGAACATATTTCAATGCCTTATAATCTGTGCTTAACTCAATTGTTGTATGATGGTAATTATCTCCTATCCCTAGTTCTGTTTCTGTCACTATGCCTACCAATAAGCCCTCTGGAAATACATGTGTCAAACCACTTGTTTCTACAGTATCCCCTACATTCACTGGTACGTGTCGAGCGATCTCTATTAAATTCACATAACGATAATTACGCCCATCCCAAGAGGTTCCACCTATTTGTCCATTATTTTTCAAACGACTACTAATGCTTACCTTTGTATGAATAATTGGCACAACTAAGGCATATTTTTCACTCACTGCACTCACTATTCCTACCACGCCATCTGCCCCTATCACACCCATATCTACACTGATTCCATCGCGCGAACCCTTATTAATTGTCAAACAATTATGCTGTTTATTTGTATTCATGTCTATCACCTTGGCTGGAATATAATCCCAATCCAAATGGCTATAGATATATTGACTATCACGCTCTAGTGCCACCTCGCTACTATTCGACAGCTTCATAAGTTCTGCCTTCAATCTAGCATTCTCTTCTATCAATTCGGCATTATCTGCACGCAAACTGAAATACTCATTAATGCTGGTCTTGATATTATTTGTACCCGCTGCTATACGATTTGCACCCGACCACACAGCACTCTGATGGTATTCATTACAAGTGAATATCAGTATAAACGCAACAACTTCCAATATCAGGAATATTAGGAAGTTGCTATAGCGTAGTAAAATTTGTATCAAATTACGCATTTAAGTAGCTCTTATAAATGCCAAATAACTATCGAATCAAGAACCCAAAGTTTGCCACATTCTTTAAGGCAACACCCGTTCCACGTGCTACTGCATGTAAGGGGTCTTCTGCTACATGGAATGGAATCGTAATCTTATCCGTCAAACGCTTACTCAAACCATGCAACTGCGCACCACCACCAGTCAGGTAAATACCACGCTTTACAATGTCTGCATACAACTCTGGCGGAGTAGCCTCCAAAGCTTGAAGAATAGCATTCTCTATCTTAGAAATACTCTTTTCTAAACAATGCGCTATCTCTTGATAACTTACTGGAACTTGCATTGGCAACGCTGTCACCTTGTTTGGACCAATAACCATATAATCTTCTGGAGCATCTTCCAACTCTGGCAAAGCACTACCTACTTGCATCTTAATACGCTCAGCAGTTGGCTCATCTATACGCAAATTATGCATACGACCCATATACTCTACTATATCAGCATTCAGATCATCACCTGCAACCTTGATAGATTTATTTGCCACGATTCCACCGAGAGAAATTACCGCAATCTCTGTCGTACCACCACCTATATCTACCACCATACAACCCTCTGGACTCTCCACATCAATGCCCATACCTATCGCTGCTGCCATTGGCTCATAAATCATATATACATCGCGTCCACCTGCATGCTCCGAACTATCGCGCACCGCACGAATTTCCACCTCCGTACTGCCTGAAGGAATACATACCACCATACGAATGTTTGGAGTAAACAACTTGTTTTGCTTTGGAATCATCTTAATCATTCCGCGAATCATCATCTCGCAAGCATAGAAGTCTGCAATCACACCATCACGCAAAGGGCGTACTGTACGAATCAGCGTTCCACCTTTACCGATCATTTGTTGCGCTTTACGTCCTACAGCCACCATCTTGTTGTCGGCCATACTAATTGCCACTACAGAAGGCTCATCTACAACTACCTTATCATCACAAATGATGATAGTATTCGCTGTACCTAGGTCAATAGCAATTTCTTGTGTAAACGAAAATAGTCCCATTTCTCTTTGTAAATATTATTTAGGTATTATTATTTTATGCCTTTTCACGCAAGTTTTATAAAATCGCGCAAAGGTACAAAAAAAAATGCACTTCTGCAAGAAAAGTACATTTTTTCTTTCGTTTTTATTTTTCACATCCTAGTCACTTTAACTACTAACCATCTTGGAGTTTTCTTTTTATCTTGATTATTATAGACTTGCAAGATCGGATCATCCGTTGTTTTAATTTCCACTCCTATCAAATCTGCCCACTTCTGAGCCTTGGAGGCTGTTTTGCGATGGCGTTGAATACTGCGCACATCTTTCTCCCAACGATATTGTTTCTTACTTTTTATCTTTGGCATTTGCGTAATATCCATCGCTATTGCTTGATTCACTTCATCTTCCGTAGCAAAAACTACAGCGACATTACTTATTTTTCTACATCGTTCCAAAAATTCATTCCATTCACTATCTGACTTATCTACAACTACTTGCGACCAAGCATCATTCAATGGTAATCCATGCACTTTCTGCCAAATACGTTGATTAACAGGCTCCACTGAAATATAATAAGGCTCTTCCGACGAAACATATCGCAACTTCACACGCAAATTTTTAATCTTCAATTTCTTTACAATCAATGGCTCATCTATTAGTTGTAACATCGGATCATTAGGCAAGGTCAATGCCAAACGCAAACCACAATAATTCATCGCTTCATACGGAACATAATACTCCCGCCTCGAAAGATAACTATTCTCTCTGCAATTATCAAAACTCCCACCACGAACTACTTTCCATTCACCCTCTTTTGCCCCTTGCGGATTGGGCTCTGTCCCTAAATAATATCTGCCATACCAATCTGAACACCACTCACTTACATTGCCAGTCATATCATACAAACCTAACTCATTTGCCTCCCTGCTGCCCACACTATGTGTACGAAAACCGGCATTATCCAATCCCCAACTCACTTCACCTACCTTATCTCCACCCGCAAAACGATAGCCCTTACTCTTATTTCCCCCGCGAGCAGCAAACTCCCATTCAGCCTCTGTTGGTAAACGAAACGGCATCCCTGTTATACTATCCAAACGACGTATAAACTCCTGACAATCATACCAATTTACATCTGTAATAGGCAATGTAGGAGTATTCCATTCGCTGCTTATATACCACTCTGGCATCACCGCCTTCCAAAGGGCTTGCGTCACTTCCGTTGTCGATATATAATAGGCATCCAACGACACTGTATGAGTCGGTAAATCTGTTGCTATCACCTCGGTATGCTGCTCTTTCGTACCACCCATCACATACACTCCACCATCCACTCGCTGCATAGCAAACTCTACTCCGCCTATTTGAAAATGAAGCACTTGCAACGAGTCTGGAATGCTACTTTTAGGTTTAGCTGACACTTCGCGAGAAATCAATCCTAAAAACACAACTCCAAACCAAAATACAAATACTGGTAACTTTCCTATGTACAATATTATTTTTTGCGGCATCGTAACCCATCTTGCAAAAATCATGCCATTAAACGATAAGTTAATATAGTTTTTCTTTCATCTCCTAATCTATTTTTCCATACAATTTTATTTCTTTTCACATTATTTAGTTAGTGATTACTTAGTGATTACTTAGTGATTAGTTAGTTATTAATTAGTTATTAGTTATATTTTACTAAAGTTTTATACTTTCTTCTTTTAATTTTCACTTTTTTTTTGTACCTTTGCGCAGATTTATGTGTTCTTGGGAATATGCGCCTAAAGAGTGATATCAATATTAAGAACCGCCGTGCTTCGTTTGACTACGAGATATTGGATCGCTATACCGCTGGTATTCAGCTGTATGGCACGGAGATTAAGTCTATCCGCGAAAGCAAAGCTTCGCTGGCAGATACCTACTGCCAGTTTATCGGCATGGAGCTTTGGGTCAAGCAGATGCATATTGCTGAGTACCGATTTGGTAGTTACACCAATCACGAGGCCAAGCGCGACCGCAAACTGCTGATGACCAAGAAGGAGTTGCGCAAACTGGAAAAACAGGTCAAAGACACGGGTAAAACAATTATCCCACTCCGCCTCTTCATCAACGAACGTGGTTTTGCGAAGATGGAGATAGCCCTTTGTCAAGGTAAACACACCTACGACAAACGCCAAGCCCTCCGCGCTGCGGATGACAAAAGAGAAATACAAAGAGCTCTAAAATTATAACCTTTAAAACTCTTAAAAAAACTTAAAACTCTTTCAACCTTCCAATTGATGTTACCATTAGACTTCATAGAAAATCTTCACGAACAGATGTCGCCTGATGAAGTGCAACAGCTTTGCCAAGCACTTGAATCAGAACCAGTTACATCTATTCGTCTAAACGACAAACTAGACTATCTCACCTTCGATGCCGACACTGAAGAGGTGCCTTGGCACGAAGATGGATACTACCTCAGCCGTCGTCCGCAGTTCACCCTTGATCCGCTTCTGCACGCAGGTTGCTACTATGTGCAAGAGGCCAGTAGTATGTTCGTTGGCGAGGTGCTTCACCAGTACCTCAAGCCAGATAGTATTGTCCTTGACCTTTGCGCCGCACCAGGTGGCAAGTCCACCCTTATCAGCCAGTTCCTTGGCAACGAGGGCTTGCTCGTTAGCAACGAGGTTGTGCGTCAGCGCGTGTTTATCCTCTCGGAGAACATCCAGAAATGGGGTAACGGCAACACTGTGGTGACCCACAACCCTGTGGCTGATTTTGGCAACAAACTGCCCGAGCTCTTCGATTGTATCCTCGTTGATGCCCCCTGTTCGGGCGAAGGTATGTTCCGCAAGGATGAGGGGGCGGTAGCCGAATGGAACATGCGAAATGTACAAGAATGTGCTGAGCGCCAGTGCGATATCCTCGATGATGTGTGGGATGCACTCAAACCAGGTGGCATACTCATCTATTCCACTTGCACCTTCAACCGCGAAGAAAACGAGAAGAATGCTCAATGGATTGCCGATGAGTTGGGAGCCGAGATACTACCTATCAGCCACGACCCAGCATGGGGAATCACCGAGGGCAAACCTGGCTATCACTTCTATCCACACAAAACCAAAGGCGAAGGGTTCTATATCTGTGCTTTCCGCAAACGTGGTGTCGCTACA
>JAZNKZ010000083.1:0-55199 GCA_045578815.1 Paludibacteraceae bacterium | reverse complement strand
AGGTACTTGAGGAAAATCAAGCCCAGCACCACCGATTTGTATTCCGATGCATCCAAATTGCCACGCAAGAGGTCGGCTGCTTTCCAAATCTCTTTCTCAAATCCAATATCTGCTGTATTGATGTTTGCCATAGTATGTTATGCTTTTTTTATATTTGGCGCAAAGTTACGGAATTTTTAGGAGATATGCAAGAAAATGGCGTTTTTTTCGCCATTTTCAGTTTAGAGAACGCGGCGGAGCCGCCTACACCAACCCACGCCACATCTTTGACCTGACATAGCAGTCAAACTTGATGTAAATCTTGCGCTTGCCTGTGCGTCGGTCAATCGGCGCATCTGGCTCAGCTTTCTTCAACTGTGCTTGCCAACGCTCTTGCCACAAAGCGCGTTGCTCAGGATCTTCCAAAATCTGCTTGGTCTTCGCACACGCTTCCTTCCAACGATCTAGTTTCAGTTTTTCTGCACCCTCCGCTGGCTTTTTCTTCCAGTCACGTGGGTGCTGAACGACATACACTTCTTGTTTCATTTCTGCAATGACCCTTCCTTGGTCATCGCGTGCCACTTTCTTACGAAAAACGGTCTTGTCTTTTTGATTCAATTTGCCCTCTATTTTTGCTACAGGGGCGATAAATGTTACTTCTGCCATATTATACAATCCTTGTTTTTACTATGAGATTACTATGTGATTAGTATGTGATTACTATATGATTCAGAGCACTTCCTTATACCATCCATCTGCTAGAATGACTAGAATAACTAGTGCCACTATCCTTATCTTTGTAATGATTCAACGATTGCGATTTCTGCGATTTCTGCGAAAAGTGCGAATTTCAAAAATCGCACAATTCGCAGTTTGCGCACCATCTTTTTATGCTCCGATTTTTCGATACTTGCCTTGTTCTACTCTTTGAATATCATTGGATTGCGTATATTTTGTCAACCATCTTTTCATAGTGTCAACACTAATCCCAAGGACTTCGGCTTGCTTCACGGCGTCTTGCTTGGTGAAGTCCGCAGGAAGCATCTCAAAGAACTGCTTTTGGATCAAAGTATGACCGATTTCTCCGGGAGCGGCGTCTTTGTTCTCGGGCAACATCTGGAACATCATCGCGGAATGCATCAACAGTTTGTGACCAATCAAGAGCATCGTCTCAAAGTCGTCCTCCGAACAGACCATTTGCTCAGGAAGCGGTTTAGAAGTATCAAGGCGCAATCCCGTGAGAATCATACCTATGCGTTTCATAATCACAGGCATACGTTTGAGAATAGAATCAAACTCATTGCCAAAAGCATGGCGTTGCGTCTCGTACATGGCACGGAACATACGGGTGATGGTTTTGCGTTGGGCGTCCGTGAGATAGAAGTAGCAGCTGCGTTTCGCCTTTCTCATCCAACCATAACGCTGGCTGAGTTCACGCCCCAACTGCTCGTACAAGGCAATCTCTTGAGGAACAGCGTCCTCTTCTGCGTCCAGCCAAACACGGTCGTCAAAGTCTTGCGTCTGCTTGACCACATAGCAAGCAAAACGACTCATAAGACCATTCTCTCGGCTCTTAATCAGGGGCTTAAGCTGGTTGTACGTACCTGAGATTAAGACAGCAAAGTGTGGGTCAGGAATCTCGATGAGCTCTTCTTGATTCTTGCGCAACTTGCTGATGGTCTCGTGCTCAAACATACAGCGAAGCGTGTCGGAGAAACCGCCTGTAGTGCTGCCAAGGGCTTTGCTCAGCGTGTCAATCTCCGTGGCCATCATGATTCCTCTTCCCTTGAGCATTTTTAGGTAACTCATCAGGGCAGCTGAGGAGGTGTTAGCGGGCAGGAAGATAAGTTCACCATGCTCATTCTCAATGCCTTGCAGCAATTGTTTGGCGTAGTTCATGATGCCTTTGCCCGAAGCGGCAGGGGCGAGTACCATGGTCATAAGTTCGGGGCCATAGACATGATGCGGAAAACCGTGGTACATACGCATGGCGGGCAGAGCGTAGGCATAATTGGTTAATAACGAAAGCAATAGCATGTCACGCATCTCGCCCTCAGGGGCAATGCTGATGGCTTTCTCGACTTGCCAAGGGAGTTGACCTTGACGTAAATGGGTGGTGATGAGGGTGTCTGCACCCTCGGAAGGAATAAAGTTGGACATAAATTTAAATGGTTAAGGTTATTATATATAAGGTGTACCTCTCAATAGGCAACCTGAAGATCGCTCTTCACTCCTATATACACAAGAAATCAAAAAAACTGTACTTCTTTCACAATTTTTATATCATTTTTGTTTCAAAAAAAATTTTAGATAATTTTGGGATAATTTACTACAATTTTGGAAGTAAAAGGAGATTATTCATATCTCTACTTATATTATACCCAAAAAGCTAAAAATGTTTACGTTTTTTTTACTATTTTGATAAAAAAAATAATTTTTGTAAAGTCGAAGTAGCAAAATAAGGGTATTGAGTGTAGAGTTTAGAAGACAGGAATACCTACAGGACGGCTACGCCTACGGTTTAGGATGTAAAGGATAGAGGAATAGAAAGTAACATCCCATAAAATATCTACCGACGAGTACACAGACTCGTCGGTAGATACTACATTGTATTTTCTAACCTCAATTCTTAAACTGCAATTCGCCACCTAAGAGCTCCACAATCACAGGCTTTTGGTGGTCCACCTTGCCTGCGATGATGGCTTTGCTCAGTTCGTTGAGTACGAGTCGTTGCAACGCACGCTTCACAGGGCGAGCGCCGAACTGCGGGTCGTAGCCCTCGTGAGCGATATAGTCTATCGCATCATCCGTAATGCGCAAATCTACACCACTCTGCATCAGCATCTTATGCACACCATCAATCTGCAAACCGACGATATCGCGGATCTGACTCTCATTGAGCGGAGTGAACATAATCGTCTCATCAATACGGTTCAAGAACTCAGGGCGAATCGTCTGCTTCAACAATTCCATCACCTGCTGGCTCGTCTTCTCGTGGGCAATGCCCTGCTCCTCATTCTCGCGGATGAGTTGGCTACCGAGGTTCGAGGTGAAAATAATCAGCGTATTCTTAAAGTTCACCGTGCGACCCTTGTTGTCGGTCAAGCGGCCATCGTCCAACACTTGCAACAGCACATTAAAAACATCGGGGTGCGCTTTCTCAATCTCATCAAAGAGCACCACACTATAAGGCTTGCGACGGATAGCCTCAGTCAATTGTCCGCCCTCGTCATATCCCACATATCCCGGAGGCGCACCAATCAATCGGGTGGCAGCGAACTTCTCCTGATACTCCGACATGTCGATACGCGTCATCATATTCTCATCATCGAACAGATACTCCGCCAATGCTTTTGCCAACTCCGTCTTACCCACACCCGTCGTACCTAAGAAAATAAACGAACCGATAGGACGTTTAGGGTCTTGCAAACCTGCACGACTGCGACGGATAGCGTCGCTAACTGCCTGAATAGCTTCGTCTTGACCCACAACACGCTTGTGCAGTTCCTCCTCCAAATGCAGGAGTTTATCTCGTTCGGACTGCATCATCTTTGTTACAGGGATGCCCGTCCAACGAGCCACTACTTCGGCAATATCATCCTCATCCACTTCCTCCTTAATCAGACTCTCGCCTTGCATCGCATGCAATGCCTCTTGCGCAGCTTTGATGTTCGCCTCTGCCTGCTGCAAACGGCCATAGCGAATCTCTGCTACCTTGCCATAGTTGCCCTCGCGCTCAGCGACCTCAGCTTCGTGTTTCATCTGCTCAATATGCGCTTTCTCGTTTTGGATAGTCGCCACATACCCTTTCTCCTGCTCCCAACGCGCATTCATCTCTTTCGCCTCGGCTTGCAGTTTGCTCAGTTGCTCCTCAATAGTAGCCAATTTAGCTTTGTCGTGCTCTTTCTTTATCGCCTCACGCTCGATTTGCAACTGCATGATTTGGCGGTTGAGGTTATCCAATTCTTCGGGCTTAGAGTCCACCTCTAGGCGCAGTTTCGCCGCTGCCTCATCCACTAAATCAATGGCTTTATCAGGAAGAAAACGATCTGATATATAGCGAGTTGATAGCGTCACAGCAGCAATCAGTGCGTCGTCTTTGATACGCACCTTGTGGTGAGTCTCGTAGCGTTCTTTCAGTCCGCGCAGGATAGAGATAGTAGCCGCCTCATCAGGCTCATCCACCATCACCATTTGGAAGCGGCGCTCAAGGGCTTTGTCGGTCTCAAAGTACTTCTGATACTCGTCCAAGGTGGTCGCTCCCACCGCACGCAACTCCCCTCGTGCCAAAGCTGGTTTGAGGATATTAGCGGCATCCATTGCGCCTGAGGTCTTACCCGCGCCCACGAGCGTGTGTATCTCATCTATAAAAAGGATAATCTCGCCTGCGGCATCGGTTACCTCCGTGATGACACCCTTGAGGCGCTCCTCAAACTCACCTTGGTATTTCGCACCAGCAATCAGCGCTCCCATATCAAGCGAGTAGATTTGTTTCTTTTTGAGGTTCTCGGGCACATCACCACGAATGATACGATGCGCCAAGCCCTCCACAATAGCGGTCTTACCCACACCAGGCTCACCGATGAGGATAGGATTATTTTTGGTACGACGTGAGAGGATTTGTAGCACGCGACGAATCTCGTCGTCACGGCCTATCACGGGATCCAGTTTACCCTGATGGGCACGCTGGCAAAGATTGATAGCGAACTTGTTTAGATTAGGAAAATTATTTGCATTCATAGTTGTATAGTTTTTAAGGACATTAAAATCATCGATGACTTTAAGGTCGTTTGCAGTAGTAAAGACAAAATTTGTACCAATGAGCCTAGAACTGACAAAATGGCAGAAGAGCATATTCTACAAAAAGAACCACACCCATCAGTGCTATATGGTCTGAGAGGTGTGGTTGTAAATAAAGTACTAGTGCACTATAGGAGGATCTTGCTAGCCTGGCCATTGCTAAACAAAATATAGACTCCCGTAGCAGGTACGTTCCACGCACGTGTGCTGGCAGATGATTGAGTGTCCACTAAACGCCCCATTAGGTCATAGAGATACAACATATCATTCATCAATACTGATTCGGCATCTGTATCCGCTGTCTCCACAGTGAATACCACTTCTACCGCCTCGCTGAGATAGTATCCCTTAGCACCATCTAACGGACGAAGCCAGAGGACATATGTATCATTTTCGAGAGGACACTCCCACTGCTGCGACAGAACCATATAATTGGCGATCGTATCGCCACCTTGATTCCACACACGAAGAAGGAAATGCGGCGAAGCACTACGCCAAGTGGCTGTCATCACCCCCTCATTGACATCTACCGTCAGATCGTGGATTGCGAAATCGCCCACAGTCACAATAACAGTAGTTGCATCAGCCAACGGCTGCAGATAAGTATCCAATGGCAGCACAACTATCGTGTAATCACCCGGATTAAGATGGATGATAGTCTGCACATGGTCAATCGTCTCACAATGAACCGTATCACCTGAAGAACCTATAGCAGAAACTAGGAAATGTGGTGCAGTGCAGTCCCATGAAGCGAGCACATAGTTGCCCTGAATGAGTGTTTGCAAGTTGCGTACACTATTGGCTACTTGAATAGTGAACGTAGCTTCGGGGGCAAGGTAATAATGGTCGGCATCTACAGGTTGCACATGGACAGTATAGATGCCATCGCCATGAATAGCGAAAGTAGCCTGATTCTGAGTAAGATACTGATGAACAAGTTGCGTATTCTGAGCATCCAGTACACTGAACTCAAAGAGCGTTGCTCGGGATTCCCACTGCACAGAAACACTCTTGCTGGTTTGTGAGGTAAGGGCTAGATTGTAGATAGCATAGTCGATACAATTAGCTCTAGCTACATAACCCTGCATTTCACCAGACTGGTCACTGGTGTGCTGAAGTACACCATATAAAACTAGTGTATCGCCAGTATGAATCTCATCGCCCGTGACAAAATCGGTATTATTGAGCCAACGCATGCTAGAGCACAGTAGTGCATCCGACTGGCTATCGGAAGAGACGGAGAACGTAGCTGTCTTGTTCTGTGCAATCTGCAGAGGGGTATTATGAAACTTTGAAATGATACCATCTACATAGAAATGCATGTGCGTAGCTTCGCTCAGCGGTAATGTAGAGGCAAAAGCTGATGCACTAAACGCAGGGAGAGTAGCCGCTAAATCGGAAGTGATAGAAGAGGAGTAGAAATAGAACTGATCGTCCTGCTTGATATACCATTCGGGCGTGACAAGATAAGACTTATCTTGTATGACATCATTATCATAGCGGAGATAATACTGCAGCAAGAGTTGCCCATTGACAGAAGGCGTGATGGTGAGATAAAGGTCATCTGGTGAGAACTGCTGGCATGCACTATGATAGCCAATAGCATAGATGGCACCACCGATAGTACCAGGTTGACCACTATTGGTAGGGTCAAGGCGATAGGTACCAACTACCGATGTTTCGCTATTGCTATAGAGTGTGCATCGGAGCAGCATCTCATAATCAGATGGCTGGTCATACCAAAAGCCCAAGGATGAGAAATCCACATCCCATTGCTGCGTGCCAGCATGGTGAATTAATTCGGCATTCTCTATAGGCATGAGTTGCTGCTCTGGAAAGACAACCTGAGAACGGATAACCGAGAAGGGTATGCGCACCTCTCCGCGTCCGTTTTGATGGATATTATAATGTTGCCCTTCGTTGTCACATAGAGCAAACATAAGCATATACTCGCCATCAGGGAGATTGACATCATCATAAGTATAGATGTGATAATTGTGATAGTAGTAATGCGACTCGAGTTCAAACTGCTGGCATTGAAGCGTAGAGACAAGATTGTCTTGGATGTCATAGATATCAAAGACGAGGTGTCCGTTAGCAGTACCTGTCCCGATATTGAGAAGTTTGGTAAACTCAAAATAGAAGTCACCTGGACTACTAATCACATTTGCATTGTGGCGTGTAACTTGTTCGACGGTAAGCAGAGGTGAAGACGAGTTGCCTTGATCGGGTTGGATACCGATAAAGATGGTTACATCCTCGGTGAAAGCCAATCCTGAACTGCTACCTCCCGTACCATGACTCTCAGGAGCCAGTGCAGAGATAGCATAATAGCCATCGCAATATCCATCCCACCCCCAATTGATATGCAAGAACCCATCGGGTTGCATGCCATCACACACGAAAGCATGTCCCTCATCGTTGGTAGTGCGCCCAGATACGACCAACGGGCGACCCGCTAAGAGCTCGGCGGCTATCTGCTCCAGCATATAAGATTGTAGGAAATAATTCTTGGAAAGTTCACGATAAGCCGCATCGTAGTCGAAATAATCCACGAGTGCCTGCATAGCAAAGCGAGTGACTGCACCACTACCACCCGGTGCATAATCCATATTGCATGCTATACCCACATGGTGGAGCAAAGTTGCAACGGCCTCAGCCTGCTGGGTAGTATATGCACCACGGGTATAGTGCGTGAGCATATGATCCCAATCGTAGGTAGTAGCACCAAAATCTGCACTAAGTGTAATGCCATATGTATCACTGGTATATGTATGGCTACCTTGTCCGCGCGCAGGATGCTTGTAATGGTGCATAATCTGCGTAACCGCCGTAGCTACGCAGCCAGTAGGAGTCTTCTGCCCATCCACGGTTGGGCTATAGAGATTATATGGAGCATCTTGTCCCCACTGCGCTTGTATGATAGGTTCAACAGATGGATAAGCAGCCGCAGCTGCGCCAGCATGGCGGCTAGTAATATCTTGTTGATTAGGTGTAAAAGCAGCCAATTCATCCGCGTACATCTGCATCCAAAAACGCATATTAGCAGGGATGTTGGTAGGATCTACATAGCCATGATCGGCATAACCAAGCACAGGGCGGGCATCATCATTGGCAGAGACGAGAACAAAACCCTGACGATCGGAATCATTGAATACATAGACTGCAGGAGAGGTGGCATCCATCTGATACTGGACATACGCCAACTCAACAGAACGAGGAGCAAGGTTGTGCTTAGCAGGCAACTGGTGATGAATAGTATGTGGCTGCGCCATGAAGGTACTAGCAATCTGAGCTGCTTGTTCAGGAGTACGAGCCAGAAGCAGTGTAACGAAGGATAACGCCAACAGAAGAGAGATAGACTTTTGCATACGCATTGGATTTTGCTGTTACAAATTTTGAGGTGGCAAAGGTAGAAAATATTTTTGACATACGCAAGTAGAAAGGAATTTTTTTGCAAAAACTATTGCTCGTATAAAAAAAATATAGTACTTTTGCAGCATGATAATAACAATTCATAAAAAGAAAAACATGAAATCATGGATTTGGATATTGAGCATGGTAGCAATCATGACTGCCTGCCAAACAAAAAAACAGACAACAATGATTAGTGAAAAAGCGATTGAGCAAGCAGTAAATTGCATACTAGCGGATCATCCGGACGCCGACTCGACCCTAGTGGCGCGAGGAGCGGCACAGGTGGCAGCCCTATGGAGAGAGTATGACGGCACAGCAGAAGACTATCAAGCCTTGGTGGTAGGAGCATATGCAGGCAGTGCAGAAGCTAGACAACAGTTGTACGACCGCATGGCATTCATACTAGAGCAATGTGGGCAAAGTGCTGACATGCTGAATAATACGTTGCAAGAAGCTACTACGCTTGTAAACCCAATTGAGCCTATGCAGGTGGACTGGATCATCAGTGGCTATAGTCCGATGGCACATTTTGTTGAAGACATGTTTGCCAACAAAGTGGCACATATCTGTGTACTCAACTTCCCTAGTTACACACTAGAGGAGAAGAATAGATTAGGCCAAGATTGGACTCGCCAAGAATGGGCATACGCACGACTAGGAGACGTATTCAGCAGTCGTGTACCTGGAAATGTGATGGCCAACTACGCACAAGCATTGAGTGAAGCGGAGAACTATATCGCAGGTTACAATATCATGATGCATTGTCTTACCAACGAACAGGGGCAGCGACTATGGAAAGAACCAATGGCGTTGCTATCGCATTGGAACTTGAGAGACGAATTGAAATCTAACTATGCTAACATACCTAATGCGCACGAAAAGCAAGAGATGATTTATCAAGTAATGCTGCGTATTATTCGACAGGAGATACCTGCAGTAGTGGTGAATAATGATAAACTGCTATGGTGCCCTACCACAAACTTTGTAAGCGGTCTGCCCGATTCAGACATCAAACTCAAGGTGGATATTAGCCGTGAGCCTGATACGCGATATCAGCAGATCATCGGCATCTTCCGAGCAGGGCGGCAAATAGACGCATATAGACCAGATGCGCCTACGCACATTCAGCGCACTTTCAATGAAGATCTCGAGATACCTATGGAGGATATTGAGTCTCTCTTTATCCAGCTGCTGGAATCCGAAGAAGTAAAAGAGGTAGCAGCACTAATACGCGAGCGACTAGGACGTGATCTACGCCCATATGATATCTGGTACGATGGTTTCAAAAGTCGTAGCAGCATATCCGAAGATATACTGACCAAAGAAACACAGAAACGCTATCCCAACGCCAAGGCCTTTGAGAAAGACATTCCTCGCATGTTGGTGGACTTAGGGTTTGCGACTGACAAAGCAAATGCCATAGCGAAGCATATCGTGGTGGAAGCCGCCCGTGGTTCTGGGCACGCACGTCCATGCGTGGGTAGGGAACAAAGTGCACGCCTTCGCACTAGAGTGAGTGATAGCGGTATGGACTATAAGGGATATAATATAGCTGTACATGAGTTTGGGCATAATGTAGAAGAGGTAATTTCCCTATACAACATTGATTATTATACACTTGCAGGCATACCAAACACAGGTTTTACGGAAGCGAGTGCTTTTTTATTTCAGGAGCGTGACCTACAACTACTGCACAATGCCACAACTGCATCCCAAGATGCAGAACAACTCTTTGATCTCATCTGGGGTATGTACGAGATCATGGGTGTGAGTCTAGTGGATATGCGCATGTGGCAATGGCTCTATGACCATCCAGATGCCAATGCATCGGAACTGCGCGAAGCAGTAGTCGGCATAGCAAGCGAGGTGTGGAATCAATACTATGCACCTACACTAGGAGAGAAAGATAGTCCGATACTAGGCATCTATTCGCATATGATAGGATATGCTTTGTATTTGCCAGCTTATCCTATTGGTAATTTAGTACAGTACCAATTAGAAGAACATTTGGCACAGTGCAGCAATCCAGAAGAATGGGCAAAAGAGTACACGCGCATTTATCAACAGGGACGTTTAACTCCCGATGCATGGATGCGTGGTGCAATGGGCAAACCCATGAGTGTAGACCCCATACTGCGAGCTGTGAGAGAGGTATTGCCATAGCCAAATATCTTATAGAATATTAAAAGCACCCCTATTAACTTTATTAATCGGGGTGCAAAAGTAATGCTACCTAATCTTCAACACTTGGATGGGTTGCCGCTGATCTAGATCTAACGAGGCAAACTGGAATGCTACTCGCTTGAAATTGATATCTTTGAGATCTATGCATCGGATAGACGCATCGTACATCGTGCGATAATAAAGACGTTGGTTGTAAAGGTCAGAAGCAATGGTAACCTGCGTAGCACTAGGCATATTGGGGACTTCGCGTGGATTAGCAAACTGGACACCCACTGGGATGTCAAAATTATTGAGCAAATGGAAGGCCTGCATCACCGTGGCATCTTCATCGGCTAGGCGAGGTGCTGTGCTTTGAAAAAAAGCAGCACGGATGAATCGTGAAGGTGGCGTCATGTCGCCAGGCAAACCATGCAGTCCACTCCCACCTCCGAAAGCATTCAATAATAGTGTACCCACTTGCCGATGGTTGACTGAACCTGCAGAAAGATTGACAAAATTGTTGAGATTGGTTAAATGCCACGTGAATTCAGGAGAATTGGTAAGGACACCCAAGGGATTATCATAGAATCGTATCTGCTGATCAATAATCTCAATCACTACTTGCCGTCCAGAGGGTTCTGTAACGCGCCAATGTACGGTAGATGCACGTGGATCCGTAGCAATCACACGGATGTCTGAGATACCAGCCTTGAGTTCGTTGATCGTAGCAAAACGGCTGAGTATCCATGCCACAAGTTGCATATCACTGATAGAAATGTCTTTCGCGAGTGGGTCATAGGGTGCGTATTCCCCATATTGTGGGAAGTAGAATAATCCTGCACCTAAGCCTGCCTCGTTGATACCCTCCATTACAAAAGCACTCTCCTCCACAGCAATACCGACATATCCATATTTTGCTGTAAATAACATTCCCTGCATCGTGCCATCGGGCAAAAATGAGCGTTGTTCCTGTCCGCGTGGCACGACCACATACATAGTAGTGAGCGGTGTGGATGCCCACTCGATGGTGCGAGCTGTGATAGGATGCTGATCAACCGTGTGAATTGTGATACCGGTGCAGGCATGTGCTCCAGGAGCCAAAAATGCGCCCATAATCATACAGGCCAAAAGAATAAATCGTTTCATAGTTAAGTAGTTTTTTTGTGCAAGCCAACATAGCATGCAAACCTATAAATACAAATAGCATGCCAAAAAGCAAAAAAAAATTTGCATAAATAAAAATATTTATGTACCTTTGTAGCGATTTTGGATTTTTTTTACAAATGAGACGAAAAATAGCCATTATAGCAGGAGGAGACAGTTCGGAATACGAAGTATCGCTTCGTAGCGCAGCAGGCATAGAATCCTTCTTGGTCAACCAAGCATATGAGACCACTATCGTACTACTATGTGGTACTGAATGGAAAGCAAAAGTGAGCGAGAACGAGTGGGCGGAAATAGATAAGAATGATTTTTCTTACACTTACCATTGTCAAAAACACAAATTTGACTTTGCCTATATCACCATCCATGGCACACCTGGCGAGAATGGTGTGTTGCAAGGATACCTAGATATGATAGGCATCCCTTATTCGTGCTGTGGCGTACTGGCGGCTGCAATGACATTCAACAAGTACACCTGTAATCACTATTTAAAAGGATTCGGTGTGAGAGTAGCGGAGAGTGTGTTGCTGAGAAAAGAGGCGATGAAGCGATTGGGCGATGAGGCGGTAGGCAAGGATATTATAGCACAAGTAGGTTTGCCATGCTTTATCAAGACCAATGTGGGTGGTTCGTCGTTTGGTGTGACCAAGGTCAAGACGCTAGAAGAGGTAGAACCTGCCATTGAGAAAGCATTCAAAGAAGGCGACGAAGTGATTTGCGAAGCATTTATGAAGGGTATTGAAATCACTTGCGGCGCATACAAGACCAAGGACAAAGCAGTTGCTTTCCCTATTACCGAAGTAGTGACTAGCAACGAGTTCTTTGACTACGATGCCAAATACAATGGCCAGGTGGACGAGATTACCCCTGCCCGTATCCCCGACGAAGTGCGCGATGCAGTGCAAGCTATGACGTTGAATATATACGACATCCTTGGCTGCAAAGGTATCATTCGTGTGGATTACATATTGACAGGCGATGAGGCGAAAGGCGAAAGGCTAGAGATAAATCTCTTGGAGATAAATACCACACCAGGTATGACCGCTACATCCTTCATTCCACAACAAGTACGTGCCGCAGGATTGAACATAGGCGAGGTGCTGAGCGAAATCATTGAGGACACACTCTCTAAACAGTAGCGAAGCGTCCACTAAACACTAAACTGCATATGGATATTAATAACGAAATATCGAATCTAGATTGGGATCGTGAGCCATATGGTTTGTACGAGCCCATCGAATATACGCTAGCAGCAGGCGGCAAACGCGTACGTCCACAACTAGCAATGATTGCTAGTCAGCTATTTGGCGGCAAGGACGAAGAAGTGCTGCCTGCGGCATTGGCGTTGGAGGTATTCCATAACTTCACGCTCCTGCACGACGATGTGATGGACAAAGCGGATGTGCGTCGTGGTCGTCCAACCGTACATGTCAAGTGGAACGAGAACACCGCCATCCTGTCGGGTGATCAAATGGTGATTGAAGCATACAAGTTGCTATCGGGTGTTCCCGCCGACAAACTGCCAAAAGTATTGCAACTCTTCAACAAAATGGCGACAGAGATATGCGAGGGGCAGCAATACGATGTGGATTTTGAGGGTCAGGAGCACGTAACCATAGAAGAGTATCTCAAAATGATTCGTCTGAAAACCTCCGTACTACTAGCCAATGCACTGCAAACAGGAGCATATATTGCTGGTGCAGATGATCAAGCACAAGAAACTCTGTATCAATTTGGTATCAACATCGGACTAGCCTTTCAAATACAAGATGATATCCTAGATGTATGGGGCGACCCTAAAACATTCGGAAAAGCCGTTGGAGGTGATATCAGTTGCAATAAGAAGACGTTTGTATATCTAGAGGCGAAGAGGCGAGGAGGCGAGAGGCTAGAAGAATGGTACAGCCAAGTGCTAGAAGACAACACGGAGAAGATTGCAGCTGTAAAAGAGATATTTGAGCAACTAGAAGTGCGTGCGGTGTGCGAAAAGGTGGTTGAAGATTATACTCAAAAAGCACTTGCATTACTGGACCAACTACCTCAAAACGAAGCTACTGAGCAATTGCGTCAGCTTGCCAATAAACTCACCACCCGAAAGGATTAAAACAATTTAAACACTTGAAACATTTTTAACCCCAAAACATATGCCTTACCGTCGATTACCCAAAACCGATCAAGCACGTTTACATGCTTTACAAAAAGCAGTGCAACAAGCAGGCAATGCCGCCTACAACGACCAAGCCATCAACTATCGCACCTTGTCTGAGGCACAACGATTCTTGATGCAGTATGAGAATCAAGTGGCACAATACCATGCGAATTTTGATAGTAAGGTGACTGCCAATAGGCAGTATCGCCATCGTGTGCGCAATGCTCGCATGTACATATCTCACTTCATACAAGTACTAAACCTAGCTGTAATTAGAGGTGAAATCAAGCGCAGTCAAAAAGAACTATACAAACTCAATCCTAAGAGCAATGCGCTACCTGACTTAACCACCGAAGAAGGATTAATCGAATGGGGACAAAATATCATTGACGGCGAACAACAACGTACAGCGACAGGCGGATTTCCTATTTACAATCCTGCTATTAACAAGGTGAAAGTGCATTATGAGATGTTCAAAGAGGACTATACAAGTCACTTGTTACATAAAAAGACACATAGTCGTGTATTTGAAGATACTGAAACATTGCGCAAACAGGTGGATGAAATCATTCTAAGTATATGGGATCAGGTAGAGGCCTTCTACAAGGATGAGTTACCATATGCAAGATTGCAAAAGTGCCAAGCTTATGGTATGATTTACTATTACCGCACAGGAGAAACAAAACTGACACCTGAAACAGATAAACAAATACTGGAGCAACGCGCACAACAAACGGTTCTATTCCAGTGAGTAAAGATATAAAGTAAAAAAGGGATTGGTCAATCCCTTTTTACTTTAATAACACCATTTGGAGTAATCACATAATGAAGGTGTTTGTCTCGACGATTAGCAGGAACCTCTTCAATCAATTGGAAGTCATAGCCCACTCCTACCAAGATGGTATCCTTGCTCAGTTTCGATAAAAAGCGATCATAATACCCCCCTCCCCGTCCTAATCGAGTACCATTCGCATCAAAAGCCACACCAGGTAAAACTATCAAATCAATCTTCCCAACGAATGGATCAGTAGTAGGCTCGGGTATTCTATACTTACCACGATGCATCTTTGCGTTTCCCTCGTATGGACACGCAGACATTGACCGACGACGCACTACCGGAAAGAGAAAAATCTTCTCCTTCTTGTAACGTTTGATTAGCGGTAAAAGATCTATTTCATTCTGCGTTGGGTAATATATTAGTACCGATTTTGCTGATTCAAAACATGATAACTGCTCTAGCAAAGCAAGTACTTTGGCAGAATCTTCTTTTACCATTTCTTTCGTCAGTAGACGACGTTTCTGTGCAAGTAACTCTCGAACTGAGTTTTTTTCCTTGCGCAACTTTTGACTCGGCAAAAGTCTATAAATATCCAAAAATACTGATTCAAAAAGCATAATTTCACAAAATTCTATGCAAAATTACAACTTTATTTGCAAATTTGCAAATAAAGCAGTAACTTTGTGCAAAATTTTGAGTTTATGCGTTGTATTTTACCAATATTTCTGCTTTTATCGCTATGTATTACAGGTTGTACTAACACCAATGATGATGACTCCATAGTATCATCCGAGGCTAGGGTCTCTACTTTCACATTTCAAACAGATACAGCCAATCCAGGATTGAAAGCAGCTACATATAAGATTGAACATCGGACGGATACAGGACTAATCTATAGTACTGATTCACTATTATTTGGCACACAATTAGATTCAGTCATCCCTATTATCACCTATATGGCAACACCTGGTATTGTCAAATTTGTACTACCTGATACTATCATAACGAGTACAGGTGTTGACACCATGAATTTCAATCAAAAGCCTATTTACTTACAAGTAACGGCATCTGATATGAAAACCGAAAAATGGTATTTGATTGATATCAATGCACATCAAGCCGACCCCAACCTTTTTATATGGCAATGCCTCACGGAAAATATCTTTGCTCCACAGTCTGTACCGCATTGCGAAACAAAGGCATTTTACATGGGATATCAATTTATTTTATATGTCAATAATGGTTTATCCACCAGCATATACCAATCTACTGATGGCGAGATTTGGAATTCAACAACTTCTAGCGTAAGCGGACTACCCATTCCATGTCATGTACGCGATATTGTACAACACGAAAATACACTATATTATATAGATGGTACATGTCTGTATGTATCAAGCGACCTATACACATGGACCAAGATAGATTATGCTGCATCTAGTTTCATACCTGTCAACATGTTGATGTCGTATGACAACAAAGCATGGTGTATTGTGCAAGACAAAGCTACTGAGCAGCTGATGCTTGCCACTATTGCTGATAGTATCCGGCCGCAAACCAATATTGCAGACTTCCACAATGGTTATTTGCCACCAAATTTTCCAATAAGCGACTTTGCAGCATTCTCTTTTGAGAGTAGCAGCGAACGGCCGCGTGCAATGATTGTGGGCGGAAGAGCTATGAATGGCGATATGGTCAATTCTCGATGGAACTTAGAACTTGTTCCCAACATGGGCTATCGCATAAAAGATTTCTCAATTGCTCAACCATCATTTGAATCACTAATTGGCATTTCGATCATTCAGTATAATAATCGCCTAATCATGTTTGGAGGTACGGACAATGACTTGCTATGGCGTAGTGATATCTTATATTCAGATGATGAAGGTATGAATTGGTATTTGCCTGACACTGCTAGCAACAAGATGCCTAGCAACTATCATTCAAGAAGCCATCAGACAGTGTTGGTAGATACTATGAGCAATATATATATTATTGGTGGGCAATCAAATACTAGAACATTCGGCGATGTACATCGCGGGTTCCTTAACTCTATTAAATGGAAATAATGGACAAGATTCGTAATATCATACAAACAGAATTTCGCCAATACGAAATAGAGTTTGCAAAAACCCTTCATTCCGACAACACATTACTCAATGATGCACTAGACTATCTACATGTACAGCGAGGCAAACAGTTACGTCCTATATTAGTAATGTTATCTGCTGGTATTTGCCGCGGCATAACAGAAAAGACTATCAAAACGGCTGCATCAATGGAATTGATGCACACGGCCTCACTCGTCCACGATGATGTCGTGGATAATTCGCCAATGCGTCGAGGTCAAAAAGCCTTGCATGTGCAATGGAACAATAAGGTGGCAGTTCTGGTGGGTGATTACATGTTGGCCAAAGCAATTGGATTGCTCGCTTCGACACACAACAATGTAATTCTCAATATTACTGCGGAAATGACAGCATCTCTTACATCGGGCGAGTTGCTACAACTGCATACCAACCAATCCATGTGGATTAGCGAAGAGCAATACCTTCGTATCATCCAGCAAAAAACAGCTCACCTATTCGCTACCTGCTGCGAAGCTGGCGCCGCTAGTTCGGGGGGCACTGTACGCCAGCAGAAAGCACTGCGCGAGTTTGGTACATATTTGGGAATGTGCTTCCAATTGAAAGATGATATCTTTGATTTCTCCGACATAGAAGATCTAGGGAAACCCACTATGAATGATATTAGTGACGGTAAAGCGACACTGCCTATCATCAAATCACTACAACGCGCAAACAAAGAGGAAGCCGAGCATATCAAGCAATTGGCTGAAACTCTAGCCAATAAATCAACTACTATCAACGTATTTGAAGCGGAAGAAGAAATCAAATCATTTGTCCTCCGCTACGAAGGTATACGTTACACACATAAATTGATGGATTCATACCGCCAAAAAGCATTGGAGGCAATAAAAATATTCCCCAACAATATTTACAAGAATAGTCTAATCTCTATGCTAGATTATGCGATTAACCGCCAGCATTGATTGGTTGACTAGATTCTCGCGCATATTCTCATCTGGAATAGAACGCAATACCTCATCAAAGAAGGCACACAATAAGAGACGACAAGCGGCATCACGACCTATACCACGTTGTTGCATATAGAAAATGGCCGACTCATCCAATTGTCCAGTAGTGGCACCGTGACTAGCCTTGACATCATCCGCATAAATCTCTAACTGCGGCTCGGTTGTCATCTCCGCATGGTGCGAAAGTAAGATATTGCGATTCGTTTGATACGCCTCAACTTGCTGTGCATCAGGTAAAATCTTAAGTTCTCCTCTAAACGAAGCCTTGGCCTCATCATTAAGCACAAACTTGATGAGTTGTGAAGAATACCCACCTCCGACAGTATGCAGAATCCTAGTCACAACATTAGAGCACTGATGCCCTGCGAGCAACCCCATACCATAAATTTCGGTCTTACAACCTTTAGCTACATGTTCTACGGAGATGGAAACTTGTTGGCTGACATCTGTATCAAAAGGTTCAGGCAAAACAATCACATGCAAAAGCAATGATGAATTAGCTTCTTGTACAATATGCCAATCCACATGAGGTTCGTTGAGCAAAAACAGCTCACGCTTTTCACCAGGATGTAAAATGATTTCGTTCAACATTGTCTAGTACGATTCAAATTAGTTCAATGTTAGTCATTGAGAAAAGCGTAACCATTCGCTTCTAGTTCAAGTGCTAGTTCTTTACCTGCAGTTCGCACAATCTTACCATCTGCAAGGACATGTACGAAATCAGGTACAATATAATCTAGCAAACGTTGATAGTGCGTAATCACAATAGAAGCTGTATGTGGGGTCTTGAGAGCATTCACACCTTCTGCCACAATACGCAGGGCATCAATATCAAGACCGGAATCTGTCTCATCCAGTATAGATAAACACGGCTCTAACATAGCCATTTGGAAAATCTCATTGCGTTTTTTCTCACCACCGGAGAAACCCTCATTGACCGAACGTTTGGTCAGACGATTATCCATACCTACTAATGCCTTCTTCTCGCGCATAAGTTTCAAAAAATCTGTTGCTGATAATGCAGGCTTACCTTCGTACTGACGCTTTTCGTTGACAGCGGTACGCATAAAATTCACCATAGAAACACCAGGTATTTCCACAGGATACTGAAAGGAAAGAAACATTCCTTCACGGGCGCGATCTTCAGGTAACATCTCTAGCAGATTTTTACCACGGAAAATCACTTCACCCGCAGTGACTGTATATGCAGGATGCCCCGTAAGCACATTGGACAACGTGGATTTACCAGCACCATTAGGCCCCATAATAGCATGTACTTCACCCTCTTGGACAGTCAAGTTGAGCCCTTTCAATATCTCTTTGCCTGCGATGGAGGCATGTAGGTTCTTTATTTCGAGCATATGTTTGTAATAACAGTCTGACCGACTGCTTGTAATGTTTGTTTATTTATATTTCGCATATCATCCGCAAGCGTATGCCACCATTCGGGAAAACCAGTTTCAGTATTTCCCTTATAGTCAATAATATCAACACAAGGAATACCTGCCAGAGTGTTAACATAATAGTGGTCGTCAGTAATTGGATAATATGTAGATTGCTGCACAAAATAGCGACTATACCCCAGACTACTAGCCGTACGCCATATACGATCCACATAGCTGCCCGCATAAGTCATTGAGAAGTACTCACGAGGGAAAGTAGCCGAAGGATCACCCACCATATCAAGCAAAATTCCATACGCAATAATTGGCTGCGTAGATAACTGATTATCAACAGCATTCTTATATTCCTTCGCCCACAATTGACTACCTAGACACCAAGTATTTTCATATTGTCTCCCTGTATAGTGAGTAGGCGTTCCCATATCCTCACAATCAAAAAACACTATTTGCAACGAAGGCAACTGCTCTCCACTCAACTTTAGAATCTGCATCTGGCGTACAATCTCCAATATGACACCTACACCGCTTGCTCCATCATTAGCTCCTGGTACAGGGGAAAAACGATTATTATAGTCTGCCTCTTCATCTGTCCATGGGCGTGTATCCCAATGAGCACATAGCATAATTGTTTGACTAGACGTGCCTTCCCAATAACCGACGATATTACGAATATCTTGCTTTTCGCCTGCATAATTAGTCATCACCCCTCGCTGCTCTTTGACTTGTGCGCCGTGCCGACGCAACTCGTTCACCAACCAATCACCACACTGTTTATGCCCATCTGTACCAGGCACACGCGCTCCAAAAACTACTTGGCGATTAATATAAGCATATGCCGAGTCCGCCGTAAATGGAATCGGCGCAGGAGCAGTCGAAGATGGCTGCTGTTTTGCACAAGCAGCGCATAACAGCAACATCAGAAACCAACTAGTATGTCTAACGATCCAACGCAATACTTAGTGAATATTCAACTCGCTAACTGAACGATGATTCTGGATAGCTAAGATAGTTTGTGCAATAGGTTGAGCCATAGAAGCCACGCTAACCTTTGAGCAACGCTTCTTGTCAAATGGAATAGAGTCGGTAAACACCAATTCCTCAAGAGCTGAACCTACCACACGCTCGCACGCAGGACCTGACATCAAACCGTGGCTAACCAATGCACGAACTGATTTTGCCCCCGCTTCCTTCATCACTTCCGCGGCCTTACACAGCGTACCTGCAGTATCTGCAATATCGTCAATAATAACCACATTCTTGTCTTTCACATCACCTAGCACACGCATCTCACCTATTTGGTTGGCGTTTGGACGATGCTTGTAGCAAATTACCATAGGGACATCTTGCTTGGTCAATTCTGTTAGTTTCTTCGCAAACACAGATGCTCGCTTAGTACCACCTACGTCAGGCGATGCCACTATGAGGTTATCGAGGTTCAAACTCTGGACATATTTAGCCAACACATTGGCACCATACAAGTGATCCACTGGAATATCAAAGAAACCTTGAATCTGATCCGCATGCAAATCAACTGTAATCACACGATCCACCCCAACTCCTTGCAACAGATTTGCACACACCTTCGCACCGATTGATACGCGTGGCTTATCCTTACGGTCTTGACGAGCCCAACCAAAATATGGAATCACTGCTATCACCTTGTAAGCACTAGCGCGCTTGGCCGCGTCAATCGCCAGCAATAACTCCATAATGTTATCACTATTGGGACAAGTAGATTGTACAATGTACACCGATTGACCACGAACAGATTCTTCAAAACTTACGGCAAACTCACCGTCTGAAAAACGAGCGATTTGGATATTACCCAATGAACATCCTAGATACTCACACACACGCTTAGCGAGCTCACCTCCTTGAGAAAGAGCAAATACTTTGTAGGGACTTGTTTCCACTATCATGACTAACAGAATTTATTGATTATTTTGAATTAAAGCGCAAAAGTACTGCTTTTTTTTGAAATTTGCAAGTCTTATTTGCATATTTCAGCAAAAAACACTAACTTTGCATTCGATTTGTATATTGGGTAATATGACTAACAAAGAAAGATATCGTAACTTCTGCCGCAGCAACACCGATTTGCCTATCTTCATGACCGATTGGTGGATGGACGCTGTGTGCGCTGGAAAACAATGGGATGTTCTGCTCAGTTTGGACGAAAATAACAATATTCAGGCAGCCCTACCTTATCTATTGCGTAAACGCATATGGATGAAATACATCATCATGCCACAGCAAACGCAGATTGGAGGTATTTGGTTGCGTCAAGACGTGGCTACAGATATGACACGTACAAAGCTCGTGTGCCAACAATTCTGCCAAGAGTTAGCTAATATGGGGCTGAGTTATTACTACCAACATTTCTCCATTGGAAATCCGGCCGCATTCGTCATGCAAGCAATGGGTTTCAAAACCACACCTCGTACCACCTATCGAATCGAAAACCTATCCGATATCGAACAGGTCATGCAAGCTTTCTCTAAGAATAAAAAACGTCAGTTACAAAAGGCACAATCACTGCATGTTTGCACCGATATGAATATCGAAGACTTTTATCGTTTTCACGAGCAATGTCTTTTGTTACAAGGCAAACAAATCAATTACACACGAGAATTCCTTCTCGTTTTAGATCGCAAGGCAAAACGCCTTAACCAAGGTCAAATTCTGGCTATATGCGATACCAAAAACACCATTATTGCTGCTGCATACCTAGTTTGGGATAAGCACAACCTATACTATCTTATACCATGTTACGACCCACAATATAGGCACTCTGGTGCCAGCGCACTGCTTGTACTGGAATCTATCAAATGGGCAAGAGATCTAGGATTAGCTTTTGACTTCGAAGGTAGCATGATCAAGGGCGTAGCCGAACATTATAAACAATTCGGAAGCACGCCGACTATCTATTATAGCGTGGAGAAATACTATAAGTGGTACTTCTGGTTTGCCAATGCGTATAATTGGCTAAGAGAAAGGAAAATGCGATGAAAATACTATATCTGAGTGCTTGGTACCCTACTCCACGCGATGCTATGGCGGGATTGTTTGTGCAAAAGCACGCAGAAGCTGTGGCACAACAGGGAAACGATGTGCGCGTTTTGTTTTCAGAAAAGACTGGGTTTAGTTGGGTGTGTGATATGTATCGGGCTTGGAGAAAGTTACAGCAAGAATGGGGAAGGCCCGATGTTGTACAAATGAATGTGCTGGACAAGAATGGTCTATTAGCACTATGGTTAAAAAAACGCTATCATATCCCCTATATAGTAGTAGAACATTGGTCTGGGTATCTACCTGCCAATTTCGCTTTTCGTGGCGGATGGCACGGATGGTTGATGAAGAAGATTGCCAAACATGCCTCATGTATCCTGCCTGTAAGCCAGATGCTGGAAGATGCTATGAAAAGATGTGGCATAAAAAACGAATGCTGGCAACGAATCCACAATGTCGTAGATGATTTTTTCTATCAACCTATTTCACCTATCACCATTTCTCCGAAAGGAGAAAAATTCCGTCTCCTGCACGTAAGTTGTTTTGACGAAAAAGCGAAGAATATACAAGGTATGTTGCGAGCAGTACGAAAAGTAGCAGAAGAAAGGCAAGATTTTGAATTGGTATTAGTGGGAACAGGAGTGGATTTCGAACAAGATATTGCATACGCACAGACATTAGACTTTCCCAAAGACATGCTCACTTTCACAGGCGAACAAACACCTCATGAAGTGGCGCAATGGATGCAGCAAAGCGATTGCTTCCTATTTTTCTCTAGATACGAAAATGCCCCAGTCGTATTATCCGAGTGTCTGGCAGTCGGCTTGCCCATCATCAGCAGCAACGCAGGGGGGATTCCCGAAATGATTAATCATGAGTGTGGTATATTAGTGCCATCTGAGAATGAAGATGCATTAGCCAAAGCATTACTACACATGCTTGACAGGACAACTATATATGATATAGCCACCATACGATCCTATGGGAAGCAATATACTTATGCTAACATTGGCAGACAACTATCTGAACTAAGCCAAGGACTTATCGTATCGTCTCACTAACGATGCCAACCAAATCAATTGTGCCAATACAGCAATTGCAGTACCGATTGAATAAGCTGCAATAGCAACCAAGAAGTCATTTGCAAAAATTCCTACAATCAATCCTCCTATACGGCATATAGCCAGCAAGACTTCGAAAAACAACCCCACATGTTGTTGCATAAACACATCCGACAAATAGCAAGTACTACCTGTCAATAGCGACACATACAACCATGGGAGCATCCACCTAATATACTCTCCTACCACACGCCACTCTTCTCCTAATAACCATGCAGTTAGGTTTGGCAACACAAAATACAATATCCCAAATATCGGAATGATTACTATAGACGTATATCCTATGAAACGCCTAAACATAGATTTTATAGGAAGTGATTGATGGACATACTCCGTAGTCTGTTGGTATAAAACCTGGTAAATAGCACGCGATATGGTACCTATTGGAGTGTAGGCCAGTAATACTGCCATACTCAACAATCCCACATATTTCGCGCCAAAAAATGGCGTAAGTAACAGTACCGGCAATTGGGTCGCTAATACATTGATAAAACTTCGGGGCAATACAAATAAGGGGAAATTACGATATTGTTTTCCTTGCTGCCACATATTACTCTTAGAGACATTACACAATGGAACGAGTGTCTTACGCATATTTGAAAACAAACTCAACAGCAATGCGATTAAAGGAGCTATAACCATAGAAAATATCATTCCACCATGTAACAATCCCAGAGCACCAAACCCCAATTTCCCCCCTGCAGAAAGTACACTCTGAGATACTTGATAACGACTTATACATCCATATTCTTTATGGCGAATGTACCAATAATTCAAGATATTCCATGCTCCCATAGCTAATACATATATAGGCATCATCCAATAGTATTCAGTCAAATCTGGCATCTTGAACAATATACTAATCGGTTTAGCAAACGCCACACTCAATAACACTAAGCCCGCAGTTAGCAACAAACAAAAAAAAGACGTCTGTGTTAACGCCACAGCATCTTTTTCTTCCTTAGGCAGCACAATCGCATAATAATAGTCCAGTACAGAAAGTACGACCAACACATTTCCTATACTCAAAAACAAATTCAGCAACCCAAAATCCTCGGGCGCGTACATACGCGTTAAGATAGGATATACCACAAGACCAATGACCTGCGCCACTACATTAGCGGAAAGCAATTTGGTAAAATTGCGTACACCAGAAGATTTCAACAAAGTTCTTAAATCCATTTCGACTGCAAAAGTACAACAATTATCCCAAAATTACAACTATTTTATGAAATTTTTGTAAAAAACATAAGAGATATTTGCTCATTTCAAAAAAAAGCAGTAAATTTGCACGCTGAAAGGATAATGTGCCTTTTCCATAAAAACGCGACTGAATTTTAAATTTAATAGTATATGCAACTGAAAAAATCACCCAAAGCAAGTTTGGAAGACAAGAAATTGACCTATGTACTCATAGGTCTGGTGCTTGTCTTGAGTATCTGCTATGTTGCTTTCGAATGGACTGAGAAGGAAGTGACAAAGTACGAAGTAAATGACACTGATTTCTTCTTTGAAGAGGAAATTGACATCCAACAAACTACTCAAGAGACTCCTCCTCCACCTCCACCACCAGCAGTGCAAGAAGTTGAAGTACTAAATGTGGTTGAAGACGATGTAGAGGTTGAGACCATTGAGATTAATACGGAGGATGACAAAGATGTAGAGGTGGTTATTGCTCCTCCTGTAGAGGCTCCTGTAGAAGAAGAGGAAGAAGAGGTCATCTTCATGGTTGTAGAGTCCATGCCAGAGTTCCCTGGTGGTCAACAAGCACTCTTCAAGTACCTTGCTGAGAATGTGAAGTACCCAGTTATCGCACAGGAGAATGGTATCCAAGGTCGCGTAATCTGCCAATTTGTGGTAAACAAAGATGGTAGTATCGTGGATGTACAAGCTGTTCGTTCATCTGGTGAGCCATCATTGGATAAAGAGGCTATCCGCGTGATTAAGTCAATGCCAAAGTGGAAACCAGGTAAGCAACGCGGTAAACCAGTACGCGTGAAATATACCGTACCTGTAAACTTCCGTTTGCAATAATAATCGAGTTATTCTTGAGATGGATTTATCCATCCAAAATATAGAATTCTGTAAGGGTGTCGGCGCTAAGCGTGCCGACATTCTTCGTAAAGAGCTCGGAGTAAAGTCCGCGCTCGATATGCTATACCAGTTTCCATACAAGTATATCGACCGCAGCCGATTTTATTTCATCCACGAGATTGATGATGAAGACACCTATGTGCAAATCATTGGTCACATCACCGAGTGGCACACCATTGGTACGGGCGCTGGAGCACGCCTCTCAGCCACTTTCACCGACGGACGACATACCATCGAACTAGTATGGTTCAAAGGCATCAAGTACCTCAAATTAGAGCGCAATACCCAGTATCTGCTTTTCGGTAAACCCTCACGTTTCAACCATCAGTACAATTTCGTACACCCCGAACTCACCCCTATGGCGAAGGTCAAGCCAGAGATGACAAAAGGACTTGAGCCTTACTACAACACCACCGAGGGCATGAAGCGTGCGGGACTCAACTCCAAAGCCATTCGCAACATCACCGCCGAACTTATGCCATTATTGCGCCAAGGTGGTGTGCGCGAAACGTTAGGCATTGATCTCATTGAGCAGCAACACCTCATGTCGCTTACCGAAGCGTTGGCGAACATCCACTTCCCGAAGGACCAAATCGCCATGCAGAAGGCACGTGAGCGAATGAAGTTTGAGGAACTCTTCTATATTCAGCTGCAGATTCTGCGCCAAATGAAGCGCCGCGAGCAAAACGAGGGTTTTCGCATGCCAATCGTAGGTAAGGCTTTTCATACCCAATACAATGCCCTACCCTACGCGCTCACCAACGCACAAAAACGTGTACTGAGAGAAATACAAAGCGATCTCAAGTCGGGCAAGCAGATGAATCGCCTGCTGCAAGGCGATGTTGGAAGTGGCAAGACCATCGTGGCATTGCTCACCGCGCTACTCGCCGTGGACAATGGCTACCAGGCCTGCATCATGGCGCCCACCGAAATCCTCGCTAACCAACACTACGAAACAATCCTACAACTACTACACCAATCTACACAATCACTACACGATACTACACGCCCCCTAGTCAACTGTCAACTCCTCACGGGTTCCACCACCGCCAAGCAGCGCATACCTCTGCACGAGCAACTGCGCAACGGAGAAATAGATATACTCATTGGCACACACGCACTGATTGAGAAAGAGGTGCAATTCGCCAACCTCGGACTATGTATTATTGATGAGCAACACCGCTTTGGTGTGGCGCAGCGTGCCAAACTTTGGGAGAAGAACATCCGTCCGCCCCATGTACTTGTGATGACTGCCACCCCTATTCCCCGCACTCTGGCAATGACTGTTTACGGTGATTTGCACGTGAGTATCATTGACGAATTGCCCCCTGGGCGCAAACCTGTACATACGCTTCACTACAATATCGAGCGCCGCACGACTATCAATCAGTTTATTACGCAGCAGATTGATATGGGCAGACAAGTGTATGTGGTATTCCCTCTTATCAAAGAGAACGAGAAACTAGACTTGCAAGACCTTCAAAATGGCTATAACACCCTCTGCCAAACTTTCCCACAATATAAAATCTCCATGGTGCATGGGCAGATGCGCGCCAAGGACAAAGACGAGCAGATGCAGCGTTTTGCGAGTGGTGAAACACAGATACTCGTAGCCACCACCGTCATTGAAGTAGGTGTGAATGTACCCAATGCCAGCGTGATGATTATTGAGAACGCCGAGCGTTTCGGACTGAGCCAACTCCACCAACTGCGCGGTCGCGTAGGACGCGGAGCTGACCAGAGTTATTGCCTACTACTCACCAAACTCGAACTAAGTAAGGATACTCGCAAGCGCATGGATATTATGGTAGCCACCAATGATGGTTTCCGTATCGCGGAAGCCGATTTGCAATTGCGTGGACCTGGCGACCTTGAAGGTACGCAGCAGTCGGGCTTGCCATTTGAATTGCGTATCGCGAGTCTTACCCACGATGGTCAGATCTTAGATGTTGCACGCCAAGCAGCTATGGCTATTCTTGATGCCGATCCACTTCTCGACGAGATGCACAATCGTATCTATAAACAACGGCTTGACCATCTGCGTCAAACCGTCGTCAATTGGGGAGAAATCTCCTGATATTGTTTAGCATTTCCGCTCCCTTCAAGTTCCCTGCATGTTTCGCGACCACCATAGGAGATCTCTGGGACATCTGTGGGCTTTCGGTGGCTTTCAAATCACTCTCAAGTTGACTGCGGGCTACGCGACCACTTCGCGACCACTAGAGCCTATCTAGAACCTATCTAGAACCTATCTGTGGGCAAAAGTTATTATGCGCTATGAGGAAAGAAGAATTTTTATGGTTAGTTCGTCGCGTTCGCTGTTGTAAAATGCGTTTAGAACTTCGGCGAAGACGGAGCTGGGCATGATGTAATCAAAGAGTGTCATACTGGAGCGGACTTTGATAGCATCAATCGTTCCAAGTATCTCATAAGCAGTACTTCTTCCTTTGTGCTGCAACAATGCTGTAGATATTTCTATTAGTCGTACTCTGAGCATAGGATTATCCAAATAAGCGCGTGCTTCTTCGATGGAAGAGATTCCGTAGTATTCTGCCATTGAACTCTGACCTAATCCACGCATTTGCGGAAAGATAAACCATATCCAATGGCTTTGTTTGTATCCTTGCTTTATTTCCTTGAGGGCATCCGCGTAATAACTTTCTTGCGCAGCAAGAAAACGTTGAAGATTGAAAGAATCTAGATTGTTCATAGTACATTTCTAAAAGTAATCAGTTTACCTTTATCCCTCGCATGTTATACACATCTCCGTTGGAATGACGGATATAGATTGCACTTTTATAATAAAATTTGGTGGCTTTGTACTTTTTTTCTTCGGGTGTAAATACTAATTCTAAGTCAGTTGAGGTTAAAGTAGTAAAAGTAACTGTCTCTTCATAGATACACTCACCCTTTGCATTCATTCCTTGCACAGTATAACTATATTCTGTACCAGGCTGCAAATTATTAAGCGTAATAACAAAATATTCTGTTGAATTTACGGTTGTATCTGTTACTATCTTCATTAGCGACAATTCTGTTCCATTTTCCGAACCAACGTTCTCTTTTCTAATGCAATATGATTGGGTCGATTGAGCCGGAGATATATTGTCTGCATATTTCTCAGAAACGACAGTTCCATCAGCATTTACAACAAACTCGGCATAAGGATTTTCGTTTTCATATACATTGATGACATATTGCATTACATCAGGCTGTGGTGCCCAACAAAGTGTCGCAGATGTAGTATCAACATCTATCACGTTAGCACGACCATCATCCACAATATATCTAAAACTATCCGCCCATGGCGATTGTTCATATACATCTACACATCCAATAGGAACCAATAAACTATCAATTATTCTATCAGACAGTGTTGATCCAAAGAGTATTATAGGTGGAGTTTCCGCTCTACAATATACAGAAGTCAGCTTATCACAATATTGGAACCCCCGAGTTCCTATCATTCTTATACCATTACCTATAATTACAGAAGTTAAGTTTTTACAATTATTAAAAGCATCAGACCCTATAGCCATTACACTATTAGGAATCTCTATGGTTTCCAAAGAATAGCAACTATAGAAAGCCCAATCCCCTATCCACCCCACACTATTACCTATTATTACAGAAGTCAATCTCCAACAATCACTAAAAGCCCGAGTTTCTATCGTTGTTACGCTATTAGGAATCTTTACAGTTTCCAAAGAATCACAACCACAGAAAGCATAATTCCCTATACCCGTCACGCTATTGGGAATAATAGTATTATGAGTACCAACTATTAGGGTATTGGTTGCAGTTTCTATAATTGCATTGCAGTTATTCCGACTATCATATGTTTTATTACCACTATCCACACTAATAGCAAAAGCATCACAATGAGAGAAAGCTGCATCTCCTATCTTTGTTACGCTATAAGGAAGCTCTATAAATGTCGGATTGCACCACATGAAAGCACTATCCCCGATACTCGTTACATTATACACTTTCCCTTCATATGTTATCTGTTCTGGGATTACTAAGTTTGAAGGAACTGAATCTTGTGGAGATGTCACTTCTACAGTAGTATCACTTGTGATAGCATAGTTGATGTTATCCACATAAAATGCCATAGCACGGTATGAACTCAATAGTAGAAGCACCGAAATTAAAAGGAACTTTTTCATAATTATTCGACTACATTTTTATATATTATTTTACTTTACCTAACTCTTGCTCCTCGCATGTTATACACATCTCCGTTGGAATAACGGATATAGATTACACCTTTATAATAAAATTTAGTGGCGTTGTATTTTTTCCGTTCATCAACATACACATCTCTTATCGCTACGTCATCCGTACAAAATTCGCCCATATCATTATAAATTGGAACTTTGGCTGCGTCAAAACCTCGTATTGTGTAAGTATAATCTGTAGTCGGCTGTAAGTTATTGAGCGTAATAACAAAGTATTCTGTTGAGTTTGTGGTGGTATCTGTCATTATTTTCCTAACTACACATAGGGATCTATCTAGTGATTCTACATTCTGGAGTTTATTTCTAGCCTTCAAGAGCAGCGACAAATATCCTTGATAAATAACTTCTCCCTTATTATTTACAATATACTCCGCAAACGGGATTCCTTCTTGGTAAAGATTGATGTTGTATTGTACAACATTTGTATCAATTCGAAAAGACAAACTTACTGACCCATCTATTACATCTGACACACTTGACAAAGTGTCCTCAACAAAATCGTGTGGGAGGATATACTTAAACTTCTTTGCCCATGGTGATTGTTTATACGCTTCTACGCTTTCACGAGGTACAAACAAGGTGTCCACCATGTTTTTTGAGGAAGTTCTAAAATAGAACGAGGTACTATCAGCCAAAGTTGGAGGTATAACAGCTGCACAAGACACGGAAGTCATTTTTTCACAACAGAAACATTTCTTGCCGATTGTTTTTAATGAAACAGGAAACGATAAAGTTTTTAAGTCATTAGATGCATACAAATTAAAGGCTTCATTTCCGATACTCTCTACGCCATCACCAAATACATAAGAGGTTGCCTTACAATATGCAAATGCCTCACTACCAATTGTTTTTACACTCTTAGGAATAATAACTTGAGGTACATTACATTCTAAGAAGGAGTTATTCCCGATTGCAACAACTGTATTAGGAATTGAAATGGATGAGAATGTGCGGTATTGAAACGCTAGGTATCCAATTTTCCTCACCACATAAGTCACACCATTATAAGTTACTCGCTCAGGTATTACTAAATTTTTAGGCATTTTTTGCCCTGAATTATAAGCAACTTCCACTTCGTTAGTTCCTATTTTATTATACAGAATACTATCAACTACAAATGCCCAACTATATATGCAATAAGTAATAGAGAAAAAGATGATTGTAAAGAGTTTTTTCATAAGTATAAAATTTATGGGTTTGTATGGAGTTTACTATTACATATATCCTTATTTCTCATAGCATTCTGTGTTAAAGGATGTTTTTCTCCGAGAGTTCGATTGTAAATATCAGTTGCTTGCTGGAAGCAATGCAAGGCTTCCTCGTATTTCCCTTGCGCATAACATACTGCCCCTAAGTTGTTGTAATTCCCTGCAACCAAACGCTGCGATACTGAAGGTTTAAAAGCGTATATATTGCGCACAGCAAGAAACATCTTCTCTGCATCTTGCAAACGTCCTTGTTGATACAACAATCCAGCTATGTTATTTTGACTTTCAGCTACTTCAATACTTTCTTTTCCAAAGGCTTTCTCCCTTATTTTACAAGCTTTTTTGTGTAGTTTCATCGCATTCGCATAATCTTTCTTCTCACGATAAAGCTCTGCAAGATTGTTTAATGTCTCTGCTACAGCAGGAGATTTTTTTCCACGTACATTCTCCTTAATGCGCAACGCTTTTTCATACCACGACAAAGACTTCTCTGGTTGTCGTTCTATTTTACACAATGCTCCCAACTCGTGACATGTAGTACTCATCTGCGCACTCATGTCGCCATATTGCAGCAATGCCACTCTGTATGCACGTTCAAAAAATATCCTTGCTGATGGATAATCAGCCATAATTTCTTTCATAAATTGTCCTGCCTGAAGTTGATAATCCACATTCAGCGTGTCCAATTCGGCTCGTCGGCAAATATAGATTGCTGCACTATCATTTTCAAAGCGCGGAAAGAAAGATGCATATAGTCGATAATAATCTCCTGCCAAGTCTCGTTTTTGTTCAACTACTATTTGACGCTGGTTTTCTAACTCACGTTTTGTTTGCTCCAACACATGTTCTGCTGCTAAAATTTCTCCTTCTGCTGTGCGGATATGCTTTTCACGTTCATTTAGATTACCTTTCTCTCTCACTAATCGTTCTGCTTCTTCTGGATTACCCGCTTCTATTGCTTCATGAATCAATAAAGTCAAAGAATCCAACTTGTCATAGTCGGTTCGGGCAAAACTATTGGATATGGTTTGCAACAATGGTTCAAAACGCTCGTAGCGACTTTCTAGTTCTTGTAATCGCTTATTAAATTCCTTTTCTGTAATTTGCTTTTCTGCCAATTGTTGTTCTAAAATGCTGAGCTTGTTTGTGTAATATACTTCAACATTCTCACGCGCTTTAGCTGCAATCGCTTCTTTTTCTAATTGTAACTCTTGAGTGTTCACAAGCAACACTTCAAGTGGAACTATATCAGAGCAAGCAATAGTACGCCCCACAAGTCCTTGCTCTGCTGGCTCATAGCCAGACTTTATTATACTAGCTATAGCATAGGGCTCTCCATTATTGAGATTGTGTAACAACAATGAGAAATTACCCTCTTTATGCGACTTGACAGCATTATGTGTCCCTCGTACACGAATCACGACATCCTCAACAGGAGTACTTGCTTTATCTTTACGGGCGATAGTCTTAACATAACCAGTCTGCGTGATCGGAAATAACAAACTAGGGATGAGAATGATTAAAATAGTGAGTAATATTCGTTTCATGGTTGTAGTATTAAAACATCGTCCTTTCCACAAGGCATATATATAGTATCAGTACCATACCGACTTTCGACTGTGTATGCTATACGTTGTTGCTCTATCGGGATATTTAACTCGACTATTCCAGTAGTTGTAGGCGTTATCTCGTATCCAGCAATCTTCAATTTGAGTTGCTCTGGCTGAGGATGTCCATATACAGAAAACCTAATCGCACCATACTGAGTTGCATCGCGCATGATGGTAGCCTGAATAGAGCGTTGTAATGCTATAATGGTATCAAGAGGAAGATAATTATCCGCTTTGATTTGAATCTTACATTGCTTATTTAGATGATAGGATGGAATATTATGAAAATACAAAGTATCATTCAGATGCTGTACTGTATCAAGTTTGTCTTCATTTGGTAAAGACAATTGCACCTCAATATTTTCACATGGTGGAAGATACGCATTGTTTGGCGAAGAATCACTCAACACTATAGATACAGATATTGGGTGTGCGAAGTGCCATGTCGCAGCAAGTAGCGTAATAACCACTGTTGTGAGAGCACTCCATCCTATTGCACGTCTTCTGCGTCTTTGCTTGTCACGCAATAATAGTCCATCATAATCAAGTTGGAGCATTCGCGCCACCAACATTAGCATTGCTCTATTGTATGCTGAACGATGCGAACCTACTCCTTTTTCGTGAATATTAATACCAAGAATGGAATGGTCTTGTAGAGGATCTAGGTGTTTGGGGAAATGTTTTCTTAGTGTTTCTGGGAAACATTCAGTGGATTCGTCTCCACTATAAGGAATCCCATCTACGATGATTGGAATAATATTATCACGACGCCCTAACGAAATAAAATAATCAATTCCACTATTTACATAAATTGATCGAGCTGAACGTGGAGAACACAGGACTATCAAATAGCGTGATTGCTCCATCCTCTGCTTCAACTCATGCATCAATTCTTCCGTTGCGTGCATATCATTTAGGTAACAATACAAGGGACGCACTCTTCGAGGTATGCTTCGGTCATGCCGCACTAAAACAGCGGGCAGGCGATAACTTTCTATCGCATGTTGCAAGCGTACTGCCTCTTGTGCATCGCTACTCGAAAAACTTATGAACGCAAAATATTTATACATTGTGATTGACAATTATATAATAGGACGCTTAGACAAATGTTCTATGATAGTGGAGTAATTATCAAAATTAACATCTGTAACATTACTTGGATGAATGCAAATTCTTAGGGTATGACATATGCGTTTTTCTCTTGCTACCACAAAAAATGTTTGTATCATTAAGTCTATCTTTTGCTCTGTAGAAAATTCAGCGGGTAAGTCCACAAACTTGTTACCCATAACTGCTACATTTACCTCTTCGTTTCGTATGCGTGGAGCAGATAAATTACGCCACATCCTTTTTAAACACTCTACATATTCATCCTTGGTTATTTCAATATTGCCATTGGGTAGTAAGTGAGTAAACGCTACACAGCAATAAGGTTCGTTATCTACTTGAATCGGACACAACGCACCTAATTCATACCTATTTTTCCGTCCTGACAACATCTGCTCTTCTCCCAAAGGGGAAAGATTGCTTAAAGCCTTGTCAATCTCTTCTTCTACGTTGACTCCCAATGTCTCGCAACGTTGTAAAAATGCTCCATGTAATGAATGAGGTGTTATAATACGATGCAATTCCATATCAAAGGTATCTACAACATGAATAACCTTTAAGCCTTTTTGTTTGAAGATATTACAACACTCTATGATTACTGTTATATCTGTATTTTTATCTTTAAAACTTGTTTGGGTTCGCGGCCAGTTGACCACTAAGGCAATGACAAGTATCAATGAAAGAGCCAAGGCAACAGGCCAAACTAGTAATAGGAGAATTTGTATCCATTCTTTCAACCACTCGCTACCATCAAATGGTAAAAATGCTAACAAAGAGCCAACAATTGTAATGATTACAAAGATCCAGGAAAGTGCATCAAACAATGTATGTAATGCCAGGGATTTCCAATGTAACCGAACATAATATATTTTCTTACTTATCATATTTTGTTATTTAATTGTGCATCTACATATCAGGTACAAAAATAAAAGCGTGAAACTTGCATTTGCCAGTTCCACAACTAGAGGCTCTCGCATTGCCTTGTATCTTAGAACCGACAACGCGAAGCCCACGCCGAATATAAATATACTCTCGTGCTACTCATTAGTTAAGGTACGCGTGTGCGCATAGGCATATACGCAAAAGACGTACCAAAATAGGCACAAGAGGGATAATTTATATCCCGTAGGGCATCTATCGTTGCTAAGTCCTGAAGATACTTGAAATTTGCGAGATTTCTAGTTGTCAGAACAGAGCGCTAATAAACGCCTTTTAAATATGTCTTGAAAGCCACGACTGGGAAGATTAGTCATACCGATTAGGTTGTGATTTTAGCTTTCCAAGAGGGAACATCACCCTCCGTCTAAACCCTGACGTTGAACTTTCGACTGCAAAGGTAGTGAAATATTTTGAATTGACCAAGAAAAATCGCTTTTTTTAAGAAAAACGCCACTTGTGTATAAAACACAAATGGCGATGGCGTTTAATCTCTAAACTTATCTATGTGGTCCCATTGGTGGGCGGCCACCTGACTCGTACATCTGCTGTTGCCATGCCGCAGCACCAGTAGCTTTCAGTCCGCCCATGCGGTTGAGCTTATAGGTAAAGGTCAGCATGGCGTAGGTAGGCAAGGTATTGAACTTCTGGTAACTGACACTCGTTTCGTTGACCGTTTGTACGATATTCTTCTTATCGTTCAAGAGGTCGTACACCTTGAGGGTGAGTGTGGAGTTCTTCCAAGTCTTATCTATCGAGAAGTTCCAAATGAGTTCGTTCACGTCGGTCAACCCCTGATAACCGCTACGCGAGGTATAAGCGATATCTGTGGCTATATTCCACGATTTAGGTAAATGGAACGTGACATCGCCCGAGATAATCCAATCACCAATATGGCTAATGTTCTTCTTGTTGAGCGAGTTGTGGGTCAGCGAATAGACATTGGTGTTCTTCACGCCTATATCCACAATCTTATGAGTAAAGCGAAGGGTCAAGTCACTACTCATGCGGAAGTTACCCGTCTTGGAAGCATCGCCCAAAGGCAATTGATCGGCAGCAATCAGCTGGGCTATTTCATCGGCATCCTGCTCACGGAGTACATACGCCACACGTTGGTTGTAGCTTACGGCTGTACGCGAATGGAATTGGAACATCTTATTGCAGAAAGGCGTGTTGGACATAAAATGCGCACCCACATACCATGGTATCATCTCCGAATTAACCGTCTGCATATAGCGTTTACCCGTCTGGTCGTAGATGGTATTATTGGTCAGTGCATTTTGTGTGAGGTTGGCATTCATACCCACCATCATACTAGAGAACTTCTCCTGATTAAACTTCGAATACATGGCAAAGATGTTGTGGCTAAACGCTGGATTCAAGCCCAAGTTTCCCACCGTTTCGTTCATTGCGTCGGAGTTGTTGCGCACAGGTTCCATCTGTTGGATAGTAGGCTGATTGACACGACCGCGATAGACAATACGTGCAAACTCCTTTTGTCCGAACTTATAACGGAAACGCACGTTTGGCGACCAGTTCCATCTGTTATATAAGGTATCGCGCGCGAGGGTGTTGCCATAGTAGGTGGTAGAATGTGTCTGTGTAGCCAGCACACGCGCACCTGCGGTGAGGTCCATCTTCTCGTTTACCCAGCGATAGTTGAGTTCCAATTGCTCGGTGTACATATCGTTGGTGAGGGCATTGGAATAGACACTATCGTATTCATAGTTGCCAGTAATACTATCCATAGAATATTGGTCTTTCACCGAATTGCGGTTGCTACCCGAAAGCGAAAGCACCGTTTCGATAAAGTGGTTCTTTCCATAGATGGGCTCCACAAACGATGTACGCAGCGAGTAGTTGAGGGCATTGTTGTGCGAGAGGGTGTTTTGGTCCACAAGTGCCGCATTAGTCAGATTATCAAAGGCATAGGTATCGGTCTCGCCTTTGGTATTCTTAAAGGTCACGTTCGCACGCATCGTGAGACTGCGACCGGGTTTAGCAAACTTATGGTTGTAGGTCGCACGAATAGCCGCAGAAATCTCCTCTTGCAGACTACTTTGATTTTGATAACCGTCGTTGATGAGCACGGAGTCGCGCTCGTAGGTATAGTCGTTGGTCTGTGCGTAGCGTGAGTTGGAGTAGCTGATTTGTGGGCGAAGGATGACCTTGTTCATGGAGTCAATCTGATACTCCATCTCCAGACGCATCTGCGCGTCCCATGCATGGGTCACTTTGTTGGTAGAGTCTTGATCGATATAAGTTGCCTCCTCGCTATAGCTCTCTTTTTGCGACTGGGTACGGGTGTCATTTACCGAGTGATTCAGCGTCACATCGCCACCCAAGAGGAGCTCTGTCTTCTCATCGCCTATTTGCCTATTCGCCTTATCGCCTAATTTATTAGTCAAGTCTATATTGGTGTTCACACCCAAGTTCTCCGACGCTGTGATACCAGCATTTTGTCCGCCGAACCAACCGCGTCCGCGACGTGAACGAATCTCGTTGGTGTTGTTAGCACCACCAATAATAGTTGTCTGACTCTCACCTAACAGCAAGTTGGTGAAGATATTAGCATTGTAGCGCGCATCATTCTCCAAGAAATGCACCATACGCGCAGCATCCGTTGCACCGTATGCGGGATTGCCATAGTCGAACCAACCACCGTCATCCGTCACAAGGTCTGTGCCCAATGCACCCGAGTAGTTGCCAAATACACCTTTCTTGCGGTCTTTCTTCAGACTGAGATTGATGATACGCTCCGTCTCATCATCTTCAAAGCCCGTGAGTTTAGCCATTTCGCTCTTCTCATCAATAACCTGAATCTTCTCAATCATGTCAGCAGGGATATTCTTCGTAGCGGTCTGCACATCGTCGCCAAAGAATTTCTTACCATCGATGCGCACACCTTTTATCTCCTCACCATTGATGGTCACATTACCCTCTTTGTCCACCTCTACGCCATTCATCTTCTTGAGCAGTTCCTCTACGGTGGCGGTTTCTGCCACTTGGTAGGCAGCAGTATTGTATTCGATGGTATCACCCTTAACGGTCATCTCTGCTGCTTTGCCCTGTACACTAACCTCTGCTAACTCTTGCACTTGCTCCGTCAATCGTATTGCAGGCAGGTCTAAATCGGCATTCTTCATCTCCACCCATTGGCTATGCTCATTGTATCCTACCGACGATACTAGCAAACGGTACTTACCTGCACGGATATTGCTGAGAATGAATAGTCCATCATAATAAGTTTGTGCACCCTGCACCATAGTCGAGTCGCCACCCTCGTATGCGAACAAACGCACGGTAGCCATCTCCACGGGCTGACCGTCAGTTTTAGAGAGGATTGTTCCTGACAATGTCTTCTGCGCCATAGCTGTGGCTGCTACCACGCATAGTATCAATAGTATTGTTAACTTTTTCATCGCAATTAAATTCTACTAAATCTCTATAACACGTATTGAAACCTACAAAAATCATGCCATACTACGTATAGCATGCTATTTTTTTTAACACAAATTATCATTCTACACCATTTGTGTTTCACTTTTTTTTAATAAAATCAAATAGAAAACAAACTTTCCGCCATTTTGCTTGCAAATTTGCATTTTTTGTTGTACCTTTGCAGACTAAAACATTTCACCTACGAACAATGATGAAAACTCCAGAGCAATTTGATATCGTAGCAGGCAAATGCCGTCGCATCTACGAGTTGAAAATGAAGGATTATGGTCCTAGTTGGCGCATCATGCGGCCACAAACGGTCAATGACCAGCTATTTATCAAGGCCAAACGCGTGCGCGAAATCGAGCAGACAGGCGTTAATATGGTGGGCGAAAGCATCGAGGGAGAAATGATGGCTATCGTCAATTACAGCATCATCGGACTCATCCAATTACACGAGGGATTTGCTGACTCCGTGGACATGACTGCCGAGCGCGCTATCGAGCTCTACGACCGCTATATGTCCGACGCTAAAGCACTGATGCTCAAAAAGAACCATGACTATGGCGAAGCATGGCGAGACATGTTTGCATCCAGTCTAACCGACATCATCCTAACCAAGATCAACCGTAATAAATCCATCACCGCCAACGACAACCAGACACTCATCTCCGAAGGCGCCGATGGCAACTATTTCGATATGCTAAACTATGCAGTGTTTTACCTAATCAAATTAATGGAAAATGAAACGAACTAAATCCATCATAGCGGCCATCTGCCGCACACTCTTGGGACTCGTATTTATCTTCTCAGGAGCCGTCAAAGCCATTGATCCACTAGGCACAGTTTACAAAATTGAGGATTACCTTAAGGCCTTTGGTGGTTTCTTCACCGACCTTCTACCTGCAGCCCAAACCGCAGCATGGTGCCTCATCATCCTAGAATTATTGCTCGGTGTGTGCATGCTTATGAATGTGCGTACTCGCTGTACCGCATGGATTACCTTGCTCTTCTATGCGGTCATGACACCACTCACACTCTACATCGCCTTCAAAAATCCCGTGAGCGATTGCGGTTGCTTTGGCGATGCTATCGTACTCACCAACTGGCAAACCTTCTACAAGAACCTCGTCCTTATCCTACTGGCCATCTTGTTGGTATGCCTACGCAAGAGCACACGACCACTATGGACTGGATGGATGGAATTGATCATCGTGGCTTGCACTATTTCTGCTACCATATCGTTCATGGGATGGACTACCTTGCATTTGCCTTGCTTGGATTTCCGCCCATATAAGATTGGTAATCATCTACCTACCATCATGGAGGATTACCAAGATGATCAATATGAATATACTTTTATCTGCATGAAAGATGGTGTAGAACAAGCATTTACTGCTGCAAACTACCCTGATAGCACGTGGACTTTGGTGCGCCACGAATCCAAACTCATCAAGAAAGGCTACGAGTCGCCTATCCACGACTTTGAAATTATCAATGCCTATGGTGATGACATCACATGGGATATCCTAGAGAGCGAAGAACCCATCACACTCGTCATCATGTACGATCTGCAAAAGGCAAACAAAGAACAAATGGCAAAGGTGGAGGCTCTGTACAACTACACAATGCAATCCTATACCGCAATTGATGATGCACCTATCACTGCGGACACTACACAGTATGACACCATACTCGCGGATACAATGCTATGCGATGAAACACTATACGACTCTACCCCACTTCAACTGGCTCCGTTCTATATCCTCACCGGATCTAACACCGATGAGATTATCGCATTTAATCAGGAATACCCTTCCTTGAGTGATTGCATCTGCTACTGCGACCCTGTCACACTCAAGACCATCGTCCGCGCCAACCCAGGGGTCATTGTCCTACAAAACGGCACCGTTATCGATAAATACAATGTAAGGAACAGGTAATCACACCCTTTACGCTTTACACTAAATAACCTTTGAAACTTTTAGAACTTTTTTAATTATAACAGAATTATGAGAACAAAAATGGTTGCAGGTAACTGGAAAATGAACATGACCCTGCAAGAAGGTGTAGCTCTTGCTACCGAACTTAAAAATCAAGTTGTTAACCCATCATGCGCTGTAGTTATCGGCACCCCATTCATCCACTTGGCTACTGTGGCTGAACTCCTCAAGGATAGCCCAATCGCTGTGGCTGCTGAGAACTGCGCTGACAAGGAGAAAGGTGCATACACTGGCGAGGTGAGCGCTGCTATGGTGGCTTCTACGGGTGCTGAGTACTGCATCCTAGGTCACTCTGAGCGTCGTGCATACTATGGCGAGACCTATGAGATCTTGAAGGACAAAGTGGAGTTGGCACTCGCTAACAACCTCCGTCCTATCTTCTGCATCGGCGAGGTAAAAGAGGAGCGCGAAGCAGGCAAACAAAACGAAGTGGTAAAAGCACAACTCGAAGGCAGTGTATTCCACCTCAGCGCTGAGGACTTTGGCAAGATCGTTTTGGCATACGAGCCAGTATGGGCTATTGGTACAGGTCTGACTGCTACTCCTGAGCAAGCACAAGAGATTCACGCATATATCCGTGGCCTCGTAGCAGAGAAATACGGCGAGCAAGTAGCAGAGGATTGCACTATCCTCTACGGTGGTAGTTGCAATGCTAAGAACGCTGCTGAGCTCTTCGCTAACCCAGATGTGGACGGTGGTCTTATCGGTGGCGCCAGCCTCAAAGCTGCTGACTTCTGCGCCATTATCGCAGCAAGATAATTATGGCTCTCATCGTTCCTGTACGCGGATTTACTCCGCAAATAGGCAAGGACTGCTTTTTGGCAGAGAATGCAACCATCGTCGGTGATACCGTCATCGGCGATGGCTGCTCCATTTGGTTTAATGCGGTATTGCGTGGCGATGTCAATTGGATCAAGATTGGCAACCATGTCAATATCCAAGACGGCTCCGTCTTGCACACACTCTACGAGAAATCTACCATCACTATTGGTGACTATGTATCTGTCGGACATAATGTTACCATCCACGGCGCCGATGTCCACGACTACGCACTCATTGGCATGGGCTCAACTTTGCTCGATGGCGTGGTAGTTGGCGAAGGGGCTATCGTAGCTGCGGGGTCATTGGTACTGAAGAATACGCAAATCGGCCCCTACGAAGTATGGGGCGGCGTACCAGCTAAGTTTATCAAGAAGGCTGACCCCGAACAGACCAACGAGATCAATCGCAAGATTGCGCACAACTATGCTATGTACGCTTCTTGGTACATGCAAGACGAAGAGAATGTATAAGTTCATGCCAAGCCAAATCGGGAAAGAACTTACCCATTTGCCAAGCATCATAGACTAGTTTACATGCTGTATAGCTGACCTGCAACACACGATGTCGTTCAGGTCGCTCCCACGGAAATCGCCTCATCAGGGCGATTTCTTGTATATTTAGTTTAGCTGGTCGCGCGCCATGTCCATCGCGCAGCAACTGACGCTGCAACCTCTCGGCACGACGCTGATAACTATCAGTATATAGTGGAAAACACTCGCTGGGTAGTTGCAGTGCATTCACTAGCACATACCCAAAGGTCTGCCATGCGGTTTTCATATGCAGGGCTGTCAATATGTGGTCTATCTCTCCGCATAGGGCCTGCCACTCCGCCTCCGACAACTGCTCATGCGCATGCTTTAGGCACAATGCCCAGTCAGCCAACGGACGGAAGCCCACGCCTGTACTCTCAAAGTGATGCCACGCGTGCATAAACACATACAGCGCATTATATGCCACTGGTGGCACTGGCAATTCCACACCTTTCCACTCTACACTACTCCTTCCTACTCTACTGCTACTCCCCAAATACTTATGGGTAAACGCCTGATAGAGCGCATCGGCTTTCTTGTCATGCATCTCCATAGTCACGCGATGCAGCTCCACCACGCGGTCTAGGTTCTCATCTATTACTAGTATATAGTGTATCCCGCCATGTAGAGCCGAATGCCAATGTGCTTCTGGAAAAGCCTCGGTCACGATCTCAGCAGCACGCTCGTAGTTCTCCTCGCCCACATAGATATCCACATCGCCAAAGTCGCGCGTATCTGGATCGGGGTATAGTCCTGCTAGACTATAACCTTTGATCAGCGTAGCAGGGATATGATGTTCAGCCAGCAATGTGATTACGTCAGCAGCCAAGTGGTTGAGCCGCACTTGACGTTGCATGGTCATAAACATCTGTGGTTGTAGTGTCTTGTCGTAAGGTGTAGTGATACGATGTGTTTTGGTCCACACGCTGAAGGCGTGCAAACATTTCTGACGTGCTGCCAAGTTCATCACCCCTCGCCAATCGGTATCAGCAGGCACTTCCGTCTCCGTGCCCCACATCACCGAGCGCAAAATCGCGAAGAATATGTGGTCTGTTTGTTTCACAGTTGAGTAGCAGTTGAGTAGCAGTTGAGTAGCGGGTGAGTAGCCTCTATCCCTCGTATTTCGGTCCTTTATTATTTGATTTTTTGAGTGTTTCAATAAAGTTATAAATCATAATTGATAGATTCTCCATATATTTTTTAGATTCAGTAAACTCTTCTTCCGAAATATATTGGACATCCCATGCACGATAGAGTTGGCTAATCACCTCCTGGCAAGAGCCTTTTGCAATATAAAGGAATTGCACAAATTCCTTACTACCACTCCTACCATAACCTTCTGCTATATTATCCATAATAGACCCCGCAGCAGCTCTGATTTGTTGTACAAATCGAAAATCCTTTTCAAAATCTTCTCTACGAGTAAAGACATAGATTTCTTTGCACAATGTACGGGCACATTGCCAAATACGCAGATCTTCTATTTTATGTATCCTGCTATACTCCATCCTACTCCATTCTACTCCATCCTACTCCATTCTACTCCATTCTACTCCATCACTATCCCCACTCTCTCCCAATCCTCCAGCGTTGCTTGGGCATCTCGTCGAGCGATCTCCTCACTCACTTCGTACTCTGCCAGCAGCAACTGTGTCAGCGTTTCGGCGTCAAACTCCTTGCCTTCCACCTGTTGCCATAGATACGCCGCTGCCTCATTAAAGGTAATGAGGTGGTTGAAGTTCACCAATTCGGCACTCTCGCCTATCAGTATATAGTCACCCCCTAGTTCGCGGAGGCGAAATCCTTGCTTAGTCTTCATTGTCGTAAGATTTTATTTTGATGATAGTCCGATACACTTTCAGGCAGAATCTCCTAACGAAAGTAGGCAGATGGCGCCATAGTGTACCATTGGTCAATCTCATTCGCTTGCCATCTCTGTTCTTCAGTCTAACCACGCACCCTATGATATCCGCAGCGGTGCAAGTCTCTGAGCCAGTGAGGTTTCCGTCGCCGCGAAGTGTAATCTTCTTGCCCTCGATCTTGTAGATACGGTGCAGCACATAGGTGTCATTCACCTTCGCCAGTACAATCATTCCCACTGCTGGTCTTTTACATTCATGCAGAATCACTTTATCCTGCCCTCCCTCTATAAAGGGACGCATACTCACTCCTCGTGGCACAAACTCCACCATATGCCCACTCTTGAGCAGTCGCTCAAACTCTGGCATTAATATATCATTGCTTTTCTTCATAATCTATAGTAGCGCTTCGCGCTGTGTAGGGTTGTTTAGTAGCGCTTCGCGCTGTGTAGGGTTGTATCGCAGTGGTACCACTTTACACCATCCTATACCATCCTATACCACTCTACACCATCCTATACCATCCTACACCATCCTACACCATCCCCCTCTGGGCGACCTCTGCGGCCTCCGTATTGGGTAGGCAGTCTAGGTGATAGCATTTCACATGCGTAATCACATGTTTGATACTTTCATACATACAGTCCGCCATATGCCTATCCATTTTCAGTCCCGATGCCGACGACAGCATATACGCATATGCCTCTGGCAGCGAGATGGTTCGGATCTTATTGTGTGGTGCTTGGCTCAGTTTCACTATCCCTCCTACGCGCGCGTACGCATTCTTGTAACAAGGTGTCTTGCCGCTCCATGGCGAGCCATACACGCGCACTTCGCCGTTTTCCATCACGCGCAGTATTGGGTTATCATCGTTGAGTAGCCATGCGTCATCAAACGCTGCCAGCCACTGCCGCGCATGCGTGGACTTTCCCGTTCCGCTATGCCCGAGGAAGAGGTATCCTCTTCCCTCGCCCCTCACCACCACCGCAGCGTGCATCTCCAGGGTCATCATCGGTGCGGTTCGGAAAGCAAATAGCAGCATCAGCGCGTTGTCGATACAGAACCTAACATCCTGACAGTCAGGCATAATGTATAGCACTCCTTGGGTGAAATCCTCGTTGCACTCTATCTCGCAGCAGATTGGCGCGTTGGCCACCATCGCCACGCGGAACAACCACTCCCTCGCCTCATCGCCTTCTCGCCTTATCGCCCGATAAACTTCAATCCTAGGCATATCTTCCTCTGCATTATCGGTCAGTACATGAGTCCACTCCTCGCCTATTTGCCTTTCGCCTTTCGCCTCATCACCTTCCACGCGCAGCGTGAAAATCCCCTCGCCTAACTCCCTTCCCTTAGCGGGGTCCCCGATGACGCCTGCGTCATGGAGTGCATTTAGGGAGGGGTTGGGGGTAGGTTCCCTAAACGGTTCATAGTTCTTCATATATTGCAGTAGTGCACTGTCGCTGCATTCCACAGCAAACAGATGCTCCGCTACTCTGTAATATGAACGAACCATGCTTTCCAAGATGTTTTCTTAAAAATTTGCTGCAAAGGTACAACAAAAAATGCACATACGCAATACACGAGCACATTTTTTGGAAAATAATAGATTTATCTATTGAATATGGTATTTACATCCACGTTAGATGCTTGCATATAAAAGTGGGGTGTAAAGAACAGATTCAGAAGGCGAAGCCGTATTTACCAAAAAATGTGCGAGTGGATGGAGTATGGGCTGCGTAGGGTGGCAGTACTTTCGAGGTGGGCGAGCATAGCGAGGTCGGTGTCCTCGAAGGTACAACATCGAAGCTACAACATCGAAGGTACAACCTTGCCACTCTACGTAAGGACGTAGTCCGCATAATACATCCCTCTAGCTCCTCTAGTCCCTCTACCCCCATCCCTTGCAAACGTTTGCAACACTAAATCTTGCAATATTTCTCTCTCGCGCTTGCGCATGTGTAAAAAAATATGTAACTTTGCAGGCAAATTGACACAATCTCTTATCCATGACCAATGATACAGGAAAATACGCCTTTTTAGCCCTTCAAAACAGGGGGGGGGTATTTGTGTCGTCTGGTCAGAGATAATTTCTTGCATAGTACTTATTTTGCGTTGTCGTGGCTTTTTGCCGCGACTTCCGCTTTTTGCAGACTGCATGCCTATGGTATGCCGCCTACCTGCCACCATATTCCATCGAGACCTCATCGGAACCTCATCGAGACCTCATCGGAACCTGATTGGAATCTGATTGGAACCTCACCGAAGGGATACCGAAGGAACACAAGGAGGCATATAGGGGATGTATAAGGGATATAAATAGAACAAACACCACGGCTCAGTTGCTGCCATTGAAACATTTGAAACTATTATACTAATTTTTAATCTTAAAAATTCTATTTTATGAAAAAATCAATCTTCTTATTTTTCGCAGCCATCCTGTGTAGCGTCGGCGCATGGGCGTATGATCTTGCTGCAAATCAGTATGTTTATTTTGAAAAACCTGCTGATTGGTCAAATGTATCTTTGTTGTTGGGACATAATTCCTGGTCACAAGGATATAATATGACCAAAATTACTAACACAAATTTATATTATTGGAAAACAGACTCATGGGGCGGTTATACTAGATATTGTTTTATTGACGCTACAGGTTGGGGCGGTGAAGGTAAAAAACCAGACGATCGCAAAGGTTATGCGAGTCATAGCACCAATGTATTTACTAATCAGTTAATCAAATACCACCTCTTCACAAGTTCTGGTTCGAAAAGTAGCCACGCCTCTGACCGAAAAATCGCCATCAACCGCACTCAAACAATCAAAGTGCAACTCAAGGATGGCTCAAATTGGGTAGATGCAACTGTGGTTCCTGCTGACCTTACTGCATCAACTTATGCGATGACAACTTCTTCAACTGCCGTTTCTGCGGCATCTGCTTCTCTCTTAAAAGAAAGTACCACTGTTTCTGCAACTGTTGATGCTGCATATTCTGCAACTGTTTCTCTTTCTTGCACCAATGTTCTTGATGGTTACATGTTTGAAGGCTGGTATAATGCAAACGGCGACAAGATTACTTCTTACACCGTATCTGACGCACACACTGTATATGCTCGTTTTATCCAATCAGCAGAGGAAACTAACGAAGTAAGTGTTACTTACATGTGCGATGCAACCGAAGTGAGCCCTGCTATTGCTGAAATTGTAGGCGTTGAAACAGAGAAATCATTCACCGCTCCTACCGTTACTGGCTATAACTTCACAGGTTGGACAATTGGAGCTGGCATTACCCTCAAAGCAGGTACTGCTTCTGATGCAACAATTACTGTAGTTACCAAGTCTGCTTCAAGCGACTACACCCTCGTTGCTAACTACGAAGAGGTACAAGAGACTGTTTATTTCATCAACGCAGGTAAATGGTCTAAGGTATATCTCCACTTGTGGAATGGTAATGCAACAGGAACCGAATGGCCAGGCTCTCAATTAACAGCTACAGGCGAAAAAATCGGTGAATACGATGTGTATTCTCGTACCGCAAAGCAAGGAGACCATCTCAATCTCTTATTCCATGAAAATACTGGTGATGTAAACAAAACCACCGACCTAACTTGGGCTGAAGGTGTTGATAAATACTATATCCACAACTACAATGGAAACACTGGCTGGTACACCCAAGCCGAAGCCGAAGCGTTATTGGTTGCTCCTGTAGTTTACGAGACAGTTTACTTCGTTAATAATAAGAATTGGTCTCTTGTGCAAATTCACGCATGGAAAGACGCTGCTAATAATGGTTGGCCAGGTCAAGCACTTACTGCTACAGGCGAGCAAGTAGCTGGTTTTGATGTCTATTCCTTCGAAGCAGCGAAAGGTACATATACAAACCTTCTCTTCAATAATAAAGTTGGTGAAGAAGGTGTACAATCTAGCAATTATGTTTGGACTGCCGATAAGTATTACTACATGGGCGCTGCAGGGAATTATGCAGGTGGAACAAAAGAAGAAGTTGCAGTTTTGGTTACTCCAGACCCACTCGCAACCGATGTATATCTCGCAGGTGAAATGACAGATTGGGATACAAACAAAAAAGAGTTCAAGAAAGCCACTAGCGATGCTACCTCTGCAAGTGTTACAGTAAACTTGACTGCAAAAACTTACAAATTCAAACTAATTATTGGTGAAGGTAATTGGCGCGGTAATACAGGCACAATGAAACGCGGTGGAACATCAGTTCATGAAGGTGGTTGGTCGTTTGAAGAAGAAGGCGGTGATGATAAAAACTGCCAAATCGTTGCTGACATCGCAGGTGACTATACTTTCACTTGGGATTTGAACACAAAGAAACTTACCGTTGCATATCCTCCACTGCCTAAGTACACAGTAACTGCAACTGCTGAAAATGGTTCTGTTACAGGTGCTGGAGAATACGAGCAAGGTTCTGAGGCAACTCTTGTAGCAACACCTAATACTGGCTATGCGTTCAAAAATTGGACAAAGGGTGGCGAAGAAGTTTCTACCGAAGCTACATACACATTCACTGTAACAGCGGATGTTGAACTCGTTGCTAACTTTGTTCCTGAAGAAACACACGAGGTAACCATTTCATATCTCTGCAACGCAACCCCTATCCCAGGTCAAACAACACAAACTTTGGCTGTAGGCGTTACTACTCCAAGTACTATCACTGCTCCTGCTATTACCAATTACAAATTTGATAGTTGGACATTAGGTACTGGTGTACAATCTGAGGATGCTACAACTGCTAATCCTATCCAAATCACCACATTGGCTTCTGGCGAATATACTCTCGCTGCTAACTACACCAAGATTGAATTGACATATACTGTAACCGTACCAGAAGGTACAGAGAAGTGCTATATCGCTGGCGAAATGAATAGTTGGTCATTCCAAGAGATGACTCCAACTGCTAATGCCAACGAGTTTACTATCACTATCGATGGTGCTACAACTGATCACAAGTACAAATATGCATGTGGTGATAGTTGGGACTATGTTGAGTTGAAAGCAGATGGCTCAGGCGTAGACGACCGAACCTATAATGCAAACGATGTTGTTGCAAAATGGGCTGAGCCAGCAAAATGCTACTTGATGGGTAATGGCGATTGGGTAAATGGTGTTGAGATGGAATATGATTCTGAAAACGGTCAATATATTCTTTTGTGCCACCACATCTCTGCTCCATTTAAGTTCAAATTAGGCGATGAGTGGTCAGACCAAGTAGAAAACTATGATTTCCCAGGTATCAAATGGGAAGATCAGAATATCGTGCTCCCAGAAGGCGATTATGACTTCTATTTCAAGAAAGACAGCAAAAAGGCATACATCGAAGTCAGCACACCTGCACACACACGCACAGTTCCTGCTGGTTATTATGCAACTGTTTGCTTGCCTAATAATATCATCAAAGTTGTTGGTGCAACACTCTTTGAGGTGGCTGGAAAAGATGGTGATAAGGTAATATTCGACGAAGTGATCACTCCAGTAGCAGGTATGCCATACATCTTCTTAGCTGAAGAAAACACAATCTCATTCTACTGCGGGATTAAAACTGCAGCTACCCCTGGTGATCACAAATCACTCCACGGCACATTCGAAGATATGGTAGATGCAGATTTAGATGGTATGTACATGGTTCAAAACAATAAGATTGTTAAATGTGCTGCGACTGGTTGTAACATTCCTAAAAACCGCGCATATTTCGACGGTACAGAACTTAATGCGTTAGGTGTACCACCTGCTCCAATGCCAGGTCGTCGCCGCATTACAATGGGTGCTGAAGGTGAGAATACAACTACTGGTGTAGAAGGCATCGTAGTTCCAGAAGGTCAAACAATAAAAGTTATTAGCAATGGCCAACTCATCATCATCCGCAATGGTGAAATGTACAACGCACAAGGACAAAAACTCTAAGATAAAAGGCTAGAGGTTAATGGTTAGAGGCAAGAATTGCGGCGAAAGCCGCATTCTCCCTGCCTTTACACCACAACCCTATACAATTCTATACAATACAACGAATTATGAAAAAGAAACAATATCAACAACCAATGACGGTTTCCACTCAAATGGAACCTAATGGCATCCTTTGCGCTAGTATGTACATTGATCATACCCTTGGATCAGGAGAGGGATTCTAAAAGCGCAATCAAAAAAATTGATTTATTTGCCTTCGGGCTTATCTTACACCACAACCGCTCACTCTGGGCGGTTGTGGTGTGTTTAGTCAGGCCTTCTTAGAGTATTCTCCATTCTAAAAATATAGAAAAATGATTAAAAATACATAATTTATTTGGTGGTATGAAAAAAAATATAGTAATTTTGCGCAATCTTAAAGTACAACTTTAAATTAGCGCAATATAATACTATACTCACACCCCACACCTACCGCTATTTTTATCAAACTGATGCTAATTTATCAACACGGGTAAAAACTGCGTTTCTCCACGCAATCACAAAAACCTGTGCACACCACAGATCTTATAACCCCATCCCACAACCGCTCACTCTGGGCGGTTGTGGTGTGAATTGAAGCCAACAACCCTCGAATTGTCATGAATTGACAACTATAGCCGCTCCGCGGCGTCCTATAAAATGAAAATAGAGAAAAAATCGCTATTTTCTTGCATATATCGCAAAAAAGTTGTAATTTTGCGGCGGATAAGTATACATGTGTATATCATACCATATATTATAATTTCTAAAAAAACGAAACATATGAACAACAGAATACTCCTAAAACTTTCAGGCGAAAGCCTCATGGGCGCACAGCAATACGGTATTGATCCTCAACGCCTATCTGATTATGCCAACCAAATTCACAACATCGCTAACACTGGCCTACAAGTAGCTATCGTCATCGGTGGAGGCAATATCTTCCGCGGAATCAGCGGCGCACAAAAAGGCTTTGACCGCGTCAAAGGCGACCAAATGGGCATGCTGGCCACAGTCATCAACTCACTCGCACTTTGCTCTGCTCTCGAAGCAGTAGGACAAAAAGCACGCGTGATGACTAGTGTGCGCATGGAGCCAATCGGCGAACTCTACTCGGCTGACAAAGCACTTCGCCTATTGAGCAAAGGCTATGTAGTGATTGTGGCCGGTGGCACTGGCAACCCATACTTCACTACCGACACTGCATCCGTACTTCGCGCCATCGAACTCAAAGCAGATGTCATGATGAAGGGTACACGCGTGGACGGCATCTACACCGCTGACCCAGAGAAAGACCCTACGGCTACCAAATACACTCAGATTACCTACGATGAGATCCTAGAGATGAAGCTCAAAGTCATGGACCTCACTGCCATCACCATGTGCCGCGAGAACAACATGCCAATCTACGTCTTTGACATGGACACCGTAGGCAACCTCGAAAAAGTAATCAACGGACAACAAATAGGAACACTTGTAAAACCCTAATAATCATGTTAGAACCAAAACAAATTCTGAATGAAGCAGAGGAATTGATGGAATCTGCTGTCATGTACCTCGACGACGCTTTGGCGCGCATCCGCGCAGGCAAAGCCAGTGCACGAATCTTGGATGTAGTCAAGGTGGAATACTACGGACAAATGTCGCCACTATCCAATGTGGCTACTATCACCACCCCTGACGCTCGCACCATCCAAATCCAACCATGGGAGAAGAAAATGCTCTCCGACATCGAACGCGCATTGATCAACTCCAGCATTGGTTTGGCTCCAAACAACAATGGCGAGTGCATCCGACTCATGATACCACCATTGACCGAGGAACGCCGTAAAGAACTCGCTAAGCAATGCAAAGGCGAAGCCGAGAACGCAAAAGTGAGCGTACGCAACGCACGCCGCGATGCTATTGACACACTCAAAAAGCAAATCAAAGAAGGTTTGCCAGAGGACGCTGAGAAAGATGCGGAGAACGATGCACAAAAACTTCACGACAAATATGTGAAGCGCATCGACGAAATCTACGCAGCAAAAGAGAAAGAGATCATGACCGTGTAAGTTTAGGTCAAAGGTTAGAGGTTAAAGGTTAGAGGTTAAAGGCTAGAGATACCACCCTATACCACCCTACACAACACTACTCTACTGCTAAACTACTATCGCAAAGCGATTACTCATACTGGCAATAGCATGGACATTGGCTATCCCAATGTCTCATGCTATTTCGCTTGATAGCCTGCTCAACCTGCCCGCTATGGGCATACCCGTCATCAACTACTCACCCGAATCCACATGGGAGTTTGGTGCCGCTGCGCAAGGTTACTTCCGCCTACCCAACCAAGAGCGAACCTCCATCGTCCAACTCGATGGCACCTACTCGCTCAACCACCAGTGGTATATCAACGCCCAAGGGACGTTGTATTTCGGCAGAAAAAACCATACTACACAACCCTACACAACCCTACACCACACTACACCACACTCTTGGCAACTCCAATTCCGCGCGGGCTATAGCGACCGACCAGCCACCTACTACGGCATCTACCACGACTCCCACTTTGCCAACGAAGGCAACACCGGCATCGGCATGCTGCGTCAGGGAACACCCTACCAACTACAACGCGGTTACCTCAACATCCAAGCGCCTATTTATGTGGCCCAACACATAGCCGTTGGCCCTATGGCAGATATGCTCATCGCACGATTCAGCATCCAAGACACCTACACCACCGTCAATCCGCTAGTGCAACTGGCACTGGGTGCTGTAGCCCAATACGACTCGCGAGACAATGTCTTCTACCCCACCAAGGGTATCTTTGCCAAAGTCACCGCAGCAGCCGCATATACCAACCAGATAGACATACCCCAAGGACAACAAGCTACCGTCAATGGCCTGCTATCTGCTGATTTGCGACACTATGTACCATTGCCCTGTGACCTCGTCTTTGCTTGGCAATTCAAGGCACAACTGATGCTATCACCATACCACATATCCCACCTCACCCTCTACCCTATGCTTCCACGCCTAGGCGGACAAGACGGTATTAGAGGTATCAATAGCGATATGTTTCGTGACGACATCATGATGGCACTGCAAGCCGAACTCCGCATACCCATCTGGAGTATCTTCCGCGCCGCAGTGTTCGCTGGCATAGGAGATGTCTATGACTACCACAATTGGCACTGGGCAGTACCCAAAGTGGGCTATGGACTCGGACTAAGAGCCACCATCAACCGCGCTAAAGTCAACATCCGCTTCGACATCGCTCGCAGCAACATTGACCCACGATGGAATAATATAAATGCATACAGTTTCTATCTAACAGCAACAGAAGCGTTTTAGGATGAAAGGACTAGTTATAAAATCTACTGGTACGAGTTACGGCGTACACTTTGAGGACGGAACAACCGCCGAATGTCATGTCAAGGGCAATTTCCGCATTCGTGGTATTCGCTCTACTAACCCTATTGCCATAGGCGACCATGTAGAGGTCACGCAGTTGGAAGATGGTACTAACTGGATTACCGAACTATACGACCGCAAGAACTACATCATTCGCCGAGCCACTAATCTCAGCTATGCCTCACACATCATAGCTGCCAACGTGGATATGGCAGCACTGATTGTCACACTCCGCCATCCCGAGACCTCCACTACCTTTATCGACCGTTTCCTAGCCACATGCGAAGCTTATCGCGTGCCTGCGTGTATTATATTCAATAAGGTGGACCTACTCACCGAAGAAGAACTACAGCAACTCTCCACCCTCCGCCAACTATACGAGTCGCTTGGCTATCCTACCTACGCTATCTCTGCTATAACCCTCACTTCTTCACCTGATAGCCCAATCGCCCAATCGCCTAATCACCTCATCTCTGCCATCTTTGATGGCAAAGTTACTCTTCTCTCTGGCAATTCTGGCGTAGGCAAATCTACCCTACTCAATGCCATCCTCGGCAAAGATATTGCTCGTACAGGAGCCATTTCCTCTGCCCACCACAAAGGTATGCACACCACCACCTTCTCCGAGATGTACCCACTACACAACCCTACACAACATTCTTGGATCATCGACACCCCTGGCATCAAGGGCTTCGGGCTACTCGACATCAAGAAAGAGGAAGTAAGCCACTACTTCCGCGAGATCTTTGAGATAGCACGCGACTGCCGCTACTCCAATTGCCTGCACACGGGCGAACCCGGGTGCGCAGTGTACCAAGCTGTAGTAGATGGCCATATTGCCCTCTCGCGCTACGAAAGTTACCTCAGCATCCTCGACGATACCAACGAAGGAAAGTATCGTTGATTTATAGTTTATAGTTTAAAGTTTATAGTTTAAAGGCTCGGATTATGAAAAAGATTTTATTATTGCCATTTTTGGCATTTGCAATGCTGTCATGTACAGCTCCTAAAACACAAGAACCTATGCAAAACGAAGTAATCAACGCCATCATGTCACGCCGCAGCATTCGCCAATACCATGCTACTCCTGTAGCTCGCGACACGATGATGCAAATCATGACCTGCGGAATTAATGCTGCCAACGGTCAAAACAAACAGTCTTGGGAAGTACGTATCATTGACAACCCAGAGAAGATGCAACAGATTCAAGACCTGATGGTTACGGGCAATCCTGCTCTCCAACCAGAGATGGTACGCGGCTGTATGCGCGGTGCACCAGTGATGACCTTCATCGCTCGTGACCTCGGCTACGATTTCTCGGCTTACGACTGCGGACTACTCGCAGGCAACATGATGCTCGCCGCTCAATCGCTGGGCGTTGGCTCTATCTGCCTCGGCAGCCCTGTGCGCTTTATCAATGATGCACAAAACAGCGCAGAGATTCTTGCCCTACTTGGTTTCAGCGACAACTACGAACTCTGCCTCTGCGTCGGCTTTGGCTATGCCAACGAATCACCCGCAGCCAAACCTCGCGACATCAACAAAGTGCAGTATATCGACTAATCTCCCGTCCCAACAATCCCAGCCCTCACATCACAACTGTGAGGGCTTTTTTTATCCCATATCCCTGCCTTTACACCTTACACTTTACACCATACACCCAAAAAAAATGCACTTTTCCACAAAAAAAGTGCATTTTTTCTTACATACTGACAAGTTTTAGCAGTTTGTAGTAGTACCTTTGCAGCCGATTTCAAAAAAAATATATGTTTAACCACTTAAAAATCGCACACGTATGAATCTATTTTTAACATTACTCATCAGTCTTGCTTCGGCTACAGTCATCACTTTTTGCATCGACATGATTGCCCAGTTTTTGCATCACGAAGCATAAAGACAGAAAAAATACTACTACTATTTGCATAAATGCAAAAAAAACACTACCTTTGCAGTCGCGTTAATAAAACAACACTACACAACACTACACAACACTACACAATTCTACACAATACTAACCATTCTAAACAATACTACTATGGCAGAAGAAAAGAAAATGCCCTCACCAGAGAAACTAAAGGCCTTGCAACTGGCCATGGCAAAAATCGATAAAGATTTCGGCAAAGGCGCCATCATGAAATTGGGCGACGATAAGATAGAAGACATACCTGTAATCCCTTCAGGTTCAGTAGGTTTGAACATTGCGCTTGGCGTAGGCGGCTATCCTCGCGGTCGCGTGGTGGAGATCTATGGTCCAGAGTCTTCTGGTAAGACCACCCTCGCTATCCACGCTATGGCTGAGGTGCAAAAGCAAGGCGGCATCGCTGCTATCATCGACGCCGAGCACGCTTTCGACCGCTTCTATGCGGAGAAACTCGGTGTGGACACCGATAACCTCCTCATCGCTCAACCTGACTGTGGCGAGCAAGCCCTCGACATCGCTGACGAGCTCATCCGCAGCGCAGCCGTGGACCTTGTTGTCATCGACTCTGTAGCTGCTCTCACCCCAAAAGCCGAGATCGAAGGCGACATGGGCGACAACCGTGTGGGCCTGCAAGCACGACTCATGTCGCAAGCGCTCCGCAAACTCACCGCTACTATCAACAAGACCAACACGACCTGTATCTTCATCAACCAACTCCGCGAGAAGATCGGCGTTATGTTCGGCAACCCAGAGACCACCACGGGTGGTAACGCGCTGAAGTTCTACGCTTCTGTTCGCCTCGACATCCGCAAGGCAAGTGCTATCAAGGATGGCGACGAGATTATCGGTAACCAAGTGCGCGTGAAAGTCATCAAGAACAAGGTAGCACCTCCATTCAAGAAAGCGGAGTTCGACCTCATGTTCAACGAGGGTATCTCTCGCGTAGGCGAACTCGTGGATATGGGTGTAGAGTATGGTATCTTGACCAAGTCTGGCTCATGGTATAGC
>JAZNKZ010000082.1:0-52136 GCA_045578815.1 Paludibacteraceae bacterium | reverse complement strand
ACGATAACCACTTGAATTGGTGCGAGATTTGGAGGAAGAACCAAACCGTTGTCGTCAGAGTGGGTCATGATGAGTGCACCCATAAGGCGGGTAGAAACACCCCAAGAAGTAGCCCAAACATACTCGTATTTATTCTCGTTGGTGAGGAATTGCACATCAAATGACTTGGCGAAGTTTTGACCCAAGAAGTGACTAGTACCTGCTTGGAGTGCCTTGCCATCTTGCATCATTGCTTCGATGGAATAGGTATTGAGTGCACCTGCAAAACGTTCGTTTGGCGATTTGACACCCTTCACCACAGGGATAGCCATCACTTTCTCTGCGAAGTCAGCATATACATCCAGCATAGTGGCTGCGTAGTTCTCTGCTTCCTCTTTGGTAGCGTGGGCAGTATGACCCTCTTGCCAAAGGAACTCGGCAGTACGCAAGAAGAGACGGGTACGCATCTCCCAACGCATGACGTTGCACCATTGGTTGCAGAGGATAGGTAGGTCGCGGTAGGAAGAAATCCAATTCTTGTAGGTGGACCAGATGATTGTCTCAGAAGTAGGACGGATGATTAGCTCCTCTTCGAGGCGCGCCTTAGGGTCAACTACAACACCTTTGCCCTCAGGGTCATTCATAAGGCGGTGGTGGGTAACCACGGCGCACTCTTTGGCAAAACCTTCTACGTGCTCTGCTTCGCGACTAAGGAATGACTTAGGGATAAGGAGTGGGAAATACGCATTTTTTACGCCTTTCTCCTTGAAACGACGGTCAAGCTCTGCTTGAATCGTTTCCCATATGGCATAGCCATAGGGTTTGATAACCATACATCCTCGTACAGCTGATTGCTCAGCTAAGTCTGCTTTTACTACTAGTTCGTTGTACCACTTCGAGTAATCTGTAGCTCGAGGGGTGAGTTTTTGAAAGTTTGCCATTATCTTAATTTATATTGTTTACGTAGTTGTTCGAAGTTTTCGGGTTGGGCTTTGAGTTGGTCAGAGATACGGCAGAGCCACCCTGATGCCGAATCACCGTGCAAAGGTACTACTTTTTTGTTGATTGACAAAATCGGGAGCGAGAAAAATTCGCAAAAAGCCCGTAAACACATCTCACTGGCGCGCATTTTGCCTTGGATGGAGTATCCTGCGATGTGAAAAGATGCTAGGTCAGTGAGTTGTACTAATTCGTGATTGAGTTGCGGTTCACCTTCCCAGCAGTCGATGGCGGCGATGAGGCGATGAGGCGATGAGGCAAGAGGCGAAAGGCAAGAGAGGAGTGCTTGTTCTTCGATGACTCCTCCTCGAGCGGCATTTATAATGAGTGCATCTGGTTGGCAGAGGCGTAAGATGTTGGCGTCACAGAGATGGTAGGTAGGATATTCGCCATCGTGGGTGAGTGGCGTATGGAAAGTGAGCACATCGCAAAGTGGAGCGATCTCTTGCAGAAATGAACCGATGCCCAACGGTGGATCAGAGAGCAATACGCGGTAGCCCTTACGCTCAGCCATTTGTGCGACTAGTTTGCCGACATGTCCATATCCGACAATGCCTATTGTGAGATTAGTTTTGTCCGCTTTAATCGTAGAAATAGCTTCCTCAACATAGTCGCAAACTGCTTGGGCATTGCAGCCAGGACACGACACCCAATGTATGCCTGCCTTGCGGCAATAGTCTTGATCAATATGATCAAAACCAATGGTGGCAGTAGCAACAAAGCGTACTTTGCTCCCACGGAGTAACCCCTCATTTATTCGCGTACGCGTTCGCACGAAGAGTGCATCTGCCTCGCGTACAGTTTCGGCAGTAATCTCTTCGGGAGAAAGATAAATGGCGTTTATCTCAGGGGGAAATACTCCTTCGAGAAAAGGTATGCCTTTGTCTATTACAACTTGCTGAATCACTAACTAATCACTAACTAACATCTGAGTATTGACGCGTGCTTGGTAGGAGTAGGTACGACTATGGTATCAATATTGGATATTGTCAATTAGGCGTACTGGTCCACAATAAACCGTGATACAACCAATGGCATTATGGAAATTAGTTGTAGGTTGAAGGGTAGTTTTGTCCACAATCTCGTAGTATTCTACTTCTAATCCGTCGATAGCATTGATGGTGTCAATGACACGTTTTTGCACTTGCGCAACTGAAGCGTTTTTTGCCCATTTCAACGAAGAAAAAAGTGTTTTTGAAATGTTTATAGCCGTTTTTTTCTCCTCCTCCGACAAGCGTTGGTTACGGCTACTGAGCGCTAGTCCACTCTCCTCGCGAACAATAGGGCAATCAATAATCTGCAGGTTGGCAAAACACTCTTTCATAGACGAGCGCTCCACCATATGATGGATGATAGCCAATTGCTGGAAATCCTTTTCGCCAAAATAAGCGCGTGTAGGGCGAACTAACTCGAATAATTTACTTACGATTTGCACGACTCCGTTGAAATGTCCTGATCGCATTTTACCTTCCATGACTTGATCTAGTCCGTTGAAATCGAAGGAAAATGCAGTTTTAATCTCTTCGGCAGAGTACATTTCTTCGGCAGAAGGTGCGAAAAGGAAGTGAACACCAAGTTCGCTAAGGAGATCTATATCCTTTTCAAGTGTTCGCGGATATTTCAGCAAATCCTCTGGATTATTGAACTGCGTAGGGTTCACAAAGACACTTACTACACACACCTCATTTTCAGCAACAGCACGACGCACCAATGCAGCATGTCCTTCATGCAGCGCTCCCATTGTGGGAACAAGACCAATGGTTTTTTTCTGGCGTAGGCATGCTTCTATTTGACGATCAATGTCGTTTTTTGTGGTTACAACTTGCATATGAATTGAAAGAAATAAAATTAATTTTAGTTCAAAAAGTTTGCAAAGGTACAACAAATATAGGAAAAAAGAAAATTTTTCGCCCTAAAATTATGTAATATCAATTTTTTTTTGTACCTTTGTAGCGGGAAATTGTACCTAAATAAAAATATATCCAATGAAAGAGCCCAATCGAATATTATTTGTTTCACAACAGATCTACCCATTTTTAGATCAAGAGACTCCTATTCGCATGCTGAATAGGAAGTTGCCAGAGTGGTTTCAATCTAGCGGTTGTGAGACACGCACGTTCATGCCTAAATTTGGTGATATCAACGAGCGCAGAAATCAGTTGCACGAGGTGATTCGTTTATCTGGAATCAATTTGATTATTTCGGAGACAGATCACCCGTTGATTATCAAAGTGGCAAGTATCCAATCTGCTCGCATTCAAATTTATTTTATAGACAACGACGACTATTTCTATCGTCGCAAGGGTTTGGTTGATGCAAATGGTGAGGAGTACAAAGATAATGATGAGCGTTGTATATTCTTTGCGCGCGGTGTATTAGAGACCGTAAAAAAACTTCGTTGGACTCCAACCTTTGTTCATTGTTCTGGCTGGATGTCTGCACTAACCCCATTGTTCTTGAAGAAGTTATATGCGGATACACCTTTTTTTGAAAAGACAAAAATTATCTTATCGTTGGACGATGAAGAGTACACCACTCCATTTAATTCAAAATTCTCGAACAAGATTTTGGGTAAGGGTATTTTAAATAGTGATATTCGCGGAATAGCAGGTTTACCCGTTGGATATGAAGACTTGATGCGATTGGCGATAGATTATTCAGATGCAATTGTATTGGCATCAGAAAATGTCAATCAACGCCTCATGAATTACGCTCAAAATAGCGGCAAACCTATTATGCCATATGTGGGTGAGGATAAAGAATCGTACATGAACTTCTATAACAGTTTATTGGACCAGGATGAAGAATAGTTGGGTATTTAGGATAGTACTGTTGACATGTTTATTGTGCTTATATAGTTGCACAGAAGATAGACCTAGTACTGGCGAATCTATTCTTTCAGAAGAAGATAGAATAAGGGTAAAGTCCGATACTTTTGGTGTTGCTTCTGCGTTAGATTCTTGTATTGCAATTGCTTTGACACCAGATTCATTTCTATTGGGCGAGTGCGAAACCCATTTTGGTGTAATAAAAGCAGATATATTGACACAATTGGCATGTCCAGAAGGTTTCCAATACCCAAACAAAATGGTCGATGGGAACGGAAACACGATAGAACTGAATCCAGTTGTGGATTCGGTATGTCTATACCTTTATTATAATACATGGTACGGAGATGGCAACAGTCCAATTGGTGTAAATATCTATGAAATTGATCGACAAGGTCTGCTAGAGAACGAACGTTACCCCAGTAACCTAAAATTATCGGATTATTGTAGTTTGGACGAATCGACTCGAGTTACTAACTATTCATCAATTATAGTACCTAACACACCTACTGACTCTTCGTACTCTACTGAAACAGAGAAATTTACCTCAGTTATTCGCATAAAGTTGTCAGATGCTTTCGCTCAACGTTTCTTTAACGTTAGTGATTTTTCAACTCAACAAGCCTTTAACGAGCAATTTAAGGGACTGTATATTTGTACGGACTTTGGAGGAAGCAATGTACTGTATATAAAAGACATCGTGATGACTGTGTTCTATCATTTTACTATGCCAAGACCAAACGCTACGGATTCGGTGATACACGATACTAAGTCATTCTATGTCAATGACGAAGTGAGACAGGTAAATCGTTATGTTTATCCAGATCGTGAGACAGTACTACAACAATACTCTCTAGTGAGAGACACCAACTATATTGTATCTCCCGCAAATATCTACACACAACTGTCGGTACGCATGGATTCTATTTTTAGCCGTATTGATAAACAGTTGGGAGAAGATTCCGCAAGTGTATACGTGAACAAGGCAAATTTGACGATCGATGTGTTATATTCAGAAGCCACCAGCGATCGTCCAAGAGATAGATGGGACCTGCCAGCAACACATATGATGCTAATTAGAGAAAATCAGTTAGACTCATTCTTTATTAAAAATGAGTTGCCTGCTGATACCAATGCCATAGTTGCAACATTAGCGGCTGACCTAGATAGTTTAGATAACGTATTATATAGTTACACATACGATTTATCATCGCTTCTGACACAACAACTACGAAATAAAGAGAGGATAGACGAATTGAAGTTCGTATTAGTTCCTGTAGCATTAACAACTAATTCATCCACTGGTATAATCACATCTGTTAAACAATTGCAAACAATATCAGCAACACGTATTCGCTCTGCGAATAACATCATGAATCCTATGGATATAGAGATGGTATATTGCATTTTCAATCGCACACATTAAGTAATCGCACGAAAGGTATAAAAAACAAACGACTACTCGTAAGGGTAGTCGTTTGTTTACAGGATATTATATTAAAATTATCCGATGAATGCTTGATAACCAGCAGCGTCCAAAAGATTATTTAAATCATCGGGATTCGTTACTGATATTTTGATCATCCATCCTTCACCATAGGGATCATTATTTACCAATTCTGGCGTATCATTAATGTTCTCATTAACTTCAAGGACTTCGCCCTCCACTGGCATATTAAGATCACTTACGGTTTTCACAGCCTCAACTGATCCAAAAACCTCACCTTGAGCAAGTGTCTCGCCCTCAGTATTAATGTCAACAAAGACAATTTCTCCTAATTCAGATTGCGCATAATCTGTAATACCGACAAATGCCTCATTGCCTTCTACACGGATCCACTCGTGTTCCTTAGTGTAGTACAAATTAGATGGAATATTCATTGTTATTCAAATTAAAATTAATCTTTTCCTAAGATACTCATTGCGCAACGGAAGCCTACGGTATTAGAAGACTCATCTTGTTGCATAAAGCGGCGTGTAGTAGGATTCAACCAATATATACGATCATTCCAAGAACCACCTTTGTAGACACGACTACGATCATCAACACGAGGAACCAAAATGTCAGATGGATCAAACTTAACGTTTGCCATTTGCTCAGGAGTCAAGCCAATAGTATCCAATGGATAGTCGGTATCAAACAAAGAACCTTGATCACCATCACGATAGTTACGCTTGTCATCCTCGCCTTCCCATTCAATCTCTAAACAACCATATGCATTTAATATAGGGCGGTCATTTTCATCGTATTTAAGACGTGCATAGATATTACCACGGAATGGGTTATATTCCGTCATTTCCTCAAATGTAGTTTCGCGATAAACGTCAAGCACCCATTCATTTACATTACCCGCCATGTTGTACAAGCCAAAATCATTAGGATGGTATGCATCTACAGGAGCGGTTAACACGTATTCATCATTATGGTCACCTGCAACACCCATCATATCACCTTTTCCACGCACGAAGTTAGCGAGCATTCTACCTTTATTCTTAGAGGTGATATCACGAGGATAATAGCCAGACCAAGGATAAATTTTTCCTTCTTTTGGCAATCCATCTTCACCAGCAACAGGAGCAAAAGCTGCATACTCCCACTCTGCCTCAGTTGGAAGACGATAACCTATCAGCAAGATACCATCAGCACTATTCAACTTACGAAGATTATTTGCAGGATCCATACGTGCTGCAGAACTCATTGTAGGATTATAATTCTTGTCCTTTAGGTATTTCTCTGTATTGAATACAAATTGATCTCTAATCCATTCGTATGGAAGTTGATACATCTCTACTAATTCACCAGAATTACCACCTTTGTATCCGAATCTTTTAGCAACTTCTGCACGTAACTTAACAGGTTGTTTTTTGTAAGTTGCATACTCTGGATGGTCTGGATTCGAAAGCAAGAATGTATCAATTTCTTCACTTGTCATAAATGCATGTGCACCAAGAAGATTATATGGAGGTAACTCAATGTATTTTTGAGACACCAGAATTTGCTCATTAACACGATCAGTACGCCATTGACAATATGCCATTGCTTGATCCCATGACACACCTACTACTGGGTAGAAACTATAGGCTGGATGGCGGAAATAATATTCTTCGTATGGTTCATTATACGCCAACTCATCGCGCCAAACTGTAGTATCAGGCAAGAGACTTTCAAGCAGTTCAGGTTTTGTATGCTCAAAAACGAATCTATTCCATTCAAGATACTCTCTCCATGCAATGTTTGTGACTTCATACTTATCCATAAAGAATGAACTAACAGTTAATGTTCTACGCTCATTATTTCGAGGCGCAGTAATAAACTCGTCCATTTGTCCGATGGTAAACGTTCCTCCTTCAATAGGAAGCATGCCAGTAGGTGCAATTGAAAGATTACCCTCATACGCTTCAAAATCAAAGGTGTTGCGATTAAAATTCTTCCAACCTGTTTGGAAAGATGTTTTAGTGTTAAGATCTGGATTACGCGATGATTGACAAGCTGCAAAAGCCAAAACCATAAACACGATTAGGACCTTAGATACATTTGATTTGATATTCATAATTATATGTTAAGTTATTAAAAAATCGTTTTTCAGCCTGCAAAGTTACAAAAAAAAAATGAAACGCACTAATTTTAGGCTAAAAAAAAGATAAAAAAGGTATTTTTTCGTGAAAAACAATATATTTTCACTCTTTTTTTATATAAAATTCGTATAATCAATAGATTTTTTGTAACTTTGCAGGTCAAATGCAGTTGAGTATTAATACACATCATCGATTGTTAGATTTGTCATTGCCTCGCGTAATGGCAATAGTTAACGTTACTCCTGACAGTTTCTACACTTCATGTGGAAACATGGATGAAGAATCCCTTCTTCAACACGTTGAAATATTGTTGAAGCAAGGGGCAGACATTATAGATATTGGCGCATGTTCTACACGTCCAGGATCTATTCCTATAGGAATCCAAGAAGAGTGGACTCGCTTGTTTCCTGCGATACGCTGTATTCGTACTCATTTCCCGAATACAATTCTTTCCGTTGACACATTTCGAGCAGAAATAGCGCAGAATGCTATTCATCATGGAGTAGACATCATCAACGATGTTTATGGGGGGAATGCAGATAATAAAATGTGGGACGTAATTGCTGCATATAAAATACCTTACATATTGACATACGCCCAAGAAATACCGAAATCATTTGGCCCTTATGATTACACAATAAGTCATATGTTGGATTTCATGCAATCCCAACTCAATCAGTTGTATCAAAAAGGTATTGCAGATGTAATAATAGACCCGGGATTTGGATTTGGGAAAACGGAACAACAAAACTACACCATTCTTAAAGGAATGGATGTCCTTTCATCTCTGCATGTGCCAACACTGGTAGGTTTATCACGTAAATCCATGTTATATAAACCATTGGGTATTGGACCTTTAGATGTCTTACCAGCAACAATTGCTGCAAATACTTTAGCGCTTGAACGAGGAGCTAACATCTTGCGAGTACATGATGTGGTAGCTGCAAAACAAGCAATTGATATATATACACTAACTTGTAAATAAAATTAGACAAAACATGTTATTTGGCGCAAAAGATATTATTGATATACTGTTAGTAGCTTTTATTTTATTTACTATCTATCGCATCCTACGACGTTCTGGTGCAAGTAATCTTTTTTGGGGTATTTTAGCATTTATTTTCACATGGTTGCTTGTTAGTTATGTTTTCAAACTCGAATTAACAAGTACTTTGTTTGACCGTTTCATAAGCGTAGGTGCTATAGCATTGATTGTTATTTTCCAAGAGGAAATTCGTAGTTTCTTTTATCGTGTAGGTGCTCGTTTTAACATAGAACATTTCAAAGATCATTGGTCAAAGATAAAACATCATCAACAGAATGCTCAACAAAAAGCGGATGCTATTTTTATAGCATGCGAACATATGTCTGCAAACAAAACGGGAGCTTTAATTGTTATCACGAAACAGCAAGAACTCAAAGTGTTCGCAGATACTGGCGAAACCATTGATGCTGCGATCTCCACTCGATTGATTGAAAATATTTTTTTCAAGAACACACCTCTCCATGACGGGGCCCTGATTATACATGAAGAGCGCATCTGGGCAGCTGCTTGTATTTTACCCGTATCTAAACAAACGAACTTACCCAAACACTATGGCCTTCGACATCGAGCTGCACTAGGATTAACCGAGAAAACTGACGCACTAGCGATTGTGATTTCCGAAGAAACGGGAAATATCTCTATTGCAGAAGGTAATAGTATCAAAACCGTTACTACAACAGAATTGAGGCATTTTTTAGAAGTTGCCTTTGGAATTGAAAAACAACATAAAGAATTTGCTAAAAAACAAAATATATGACATTTCAACGAACACTTGTAACAACAGCCCTTCCATATGCCAATGGTCCTGTGCATATCGGACACCTGGCGGGTGTGTATGTACCCGCAGACATTTATGTTCGCTACCTTCGTTTGAAAGGCGAAAATGTGCTTTTCGTAGGTGGTAGTGATGAGCATGGTGTACCCGTGACTATTCGCGCACGTAAAGAAGGTATTACTACTCAAGAAGTGGTGGATCGCTACCACAAGATAATTAAGGATTCTTTTGAGGGATTTGGTATTTCTTTTGATGTTTATTCTCGCACTACGAGTAAGATTCATCATCAATTGGCGTCGGATTTCTTCCGCAAACTATACGATGATGGTAAGTTTGTAGAGCAGACATCGGAGCAGTTCTATGACCCTGAGACTCAGGAGTTTTTGACTGATCGTAATATCCGCGGTGAGTGCCCTCGTTGCCATGCAGCAGGGGCTTATGGCGACCAATGCGAGAAGTGCGGAGCCACACTTTCACCTGACGAACTCATCAATCCATATAATGCCATCAATGGCAACCCACTCACCAAAAAAGAGACCAAGCATTGGTATTTGCCTCTTGATCAATACCAAGCATGGCTTGAGGAATGGATTTTGCAAGAGCACAAAGAGTGGCGTCCAAACGTATATGGACAATGCAAATCGTGGTTGGATGGTGGTCTTCGCCCACGTGCTGTGACTCGCGATTTGGATTGGGGTATCCCTGTGCCAGTAGAAGGTGCTGAGGGCAAAGTGCTGTATGTGTGGTTCGATGCGCCTATCGGTTATATCTCGAATACTAAGGAACTTTGCGATGCAAAGCCCGAGCAGTTTGGCAATTGGGAGACATGGTGGAAAGATCCTTCTACTCGTTTGATTCACTTTATTGGTAAAGATAATATCGTGTTCCACTGCATTGTGTTCCCAACCATGTTGAAAGCAGAGGGTGGCTATATCGTGCCAGATAACGTACCATCGAATGAGTTCTTGAACTTGGAAGGTGATAAAATTTCGACCTCTCGCAATTGGGCTGTTTGGCTGAATGAATATCTGGTAGATTTCCCTGATAAACAAGATGTGTTGCGCTATGTGCTGACTGCCAATGCACCCGAAACAAAAGATAATGACTTTACTTGGGCAGACTTCCAAGCGCGCAATAATAATGAGTTGGTAGCTATCTACGGCAACTTTGTGAACCGCGCATTGGTGCTTACGAAGAAGTATTTTGATGGAAAAGTGCCTGCTGCAGGTACGTTCAATGAGTATGATCAAGCGACTATAGCAGAGTTCCAAAACGTGAAGGAAGAGGTGGAGAAATTGCTCAATGACTTCCGCTTCCGCGACGCACAAAAAGAGGCAATGAACTTGGCTCGTATTGGTAACAAGTATTTGGCTGACACGGAACCATGGAAGGTGGCAAAAACTGATATGGATCGCACGGCTACAATTCTGCATTTGGCATTGCAAATCGCTGCTAACCTGAGCGTTGCCTTTGAGCCATTCCTGCCATTCTCTTCGGCAAAACTGCGCAAGATGTTATCAATGGCAGAACTCCAATGGGAGGAGTTGGGTAATATCAATCTGCTGAAAGAGGGGCAAGAGTTAGGCGAGGTGAGTCTGCTATTTGAGAAAATAGAGGACGCTACTATCCAAGCGCAACTTGATCGCTTAGCAGCAATCAAGGAAGCTAATGAAGAAACTGAGAAGCAAGAGGCGCTTAAGAGTTGGAAACCAGTAGAGATAAAGGAGAATACGAATATTGACGAGTTTGCTAAAATGGATATTCGTGTGGCGACAGTGCTTGATTGTCAGCCGGTTAAGAAGTCGGACCGCCTGCTTCAATTCCGTTTAGATGATGGTATGGGTGGCAGAACTATCTTGTCGGGTATTGCACAAAGTTACCCTGATCCATCGGTGTTGATAGGCAAACAAGTGTTGTATATTGCGAACTTTCCACCTCGCAAGATGATGGGGCAAGAGTCGCAAGGTATGATTCTGTCGGCTGTGGATGCGGACGGCAAGTTGGTTGTGACGACAGTGACTGCTCCTGTGAAGAACGGTAGTCAAGTAGGATAGGATTATAAATCCAATTGGGTTAAGTTAATACAAACATAACAATGCAGAATTTAATCACAATCTATTGTAAAAACATTAAGGAATACGTTCAAATTCCTTGTGGTACATCGCTAAAGGATTTGTATAACCAATTAGCATTGGATATGCCACATCCAATAATAGCGGCACGCGTTAATTATAAGGTTCAGAACCTCAATTTCTTAATTTACAAGCCCAAAGATATTGAGTTTATTGACGTGACGAGTGAAAGTGGTAAACGATGCTATATTCGTACATTGGATATGGTGATGGCTTGCGCTGTGAGAGAGTTATGGCCCAATTGTGAATTGCGTATTGAGCACCCTATCAGTCGTGGTTTCTACTGTACGATTCGTGAGTCGCGTGAAGTTTCAAAACTCATTACTCCTGAGGTAGTAGCGCAATTGAAGGCGCGTATGGAACAGATTATTGCAGAAGATCGTCCAATCATTACGGAAGAACGACAAACAAAGGAGGTGATTCGCTTGTTTGGTGAGCGTAATGATGGCGAAACGACTTTATTTGAAACGTTGGGTAATCCATATTGTCGTTATTACCGTATGGGAGATTATATAGATTATTACGCAGGTGCTTTGATGCCTTCTACGGGCTATATTCACTTATTTGATATAGAGCTTTATCATGGCAATATATTGTTACGTATTCCTAGTCGTCGTGACCCTAATAAATTGGGCGAACATTGTGTACAAGATAAACGTTTTGGTATTTTTAAGGAATATGTTGGGTGGAATAAACTGCTACACATTAGTAATGTAGGCGAATTTAACAAAGCGTGCAAGAATCAAAAGAGTTTTGAGATGATTAAATTGTCGGAGGCTTTGCACGAGAAAAAGGTGGCTCAAATAGCCGATCAGATTGCCCATCGTGAAACAGGTGTACCTCGTTTTGTGTTAATTTCAGGACCTAGTTCATCGGGGAAAACAACATTCTCTAAGCGTTTGACTATCCAACTGATGGTGAATGGTATACGTCCTGTAGTGATATCTATGGATAATTACTTTGTCAATCGTGAGGATACTCCTAGAGATGAAAATGGCGAGTGGGATTTTGAACACTTGAACGCTTTGGATTTGCCATTGTTCCGTCAACATTTGGCAGAATTGTTGGAAGGCAAAACAATCAAATTACCATTCTATAATTTTGAAACTGGCAAACGAGAATATAGAGGTGAAACGCTCTGTTTGGAAAAAGATACAGTGGTTATTTTGGAGGGATTACATGCTTTGAATCCAGAATTGATTCCGAACATACCACGTGAGATGACGTTTAAGATATACGTTAGTGCGCTTACCACTGTAAATCTGGATAACCATAATTGGATTCCAACGAGCGACGTTCGATTGATACGTCGTATTGTGCGCGATTATCGTTATCGAGGTTATTCTGCTCGTGAAACTATAGCTCGTTTGGCTAGTGTACAACGTGGAGAAGATCGCTGGATTGCGCCATTCCAAGAAGAAGCAGATGTAATGTTCAACTCTGCATTGTTGTTTGAATTAGCGGTATTGAAGCGTCATGCAGAGCCAATATTAGATGAAGTTCCTAAATATTGCGATGAGTACACAACAGCCCATCGACTGAAGAAATACTTGAGTTATTTTGAATCTATACCTGAACGCGAGATTCCTCCAACATCCTTCTTGCGTGAATTTGTAGGTGGTAGTTCATTTAGATACTAATATTTATTAATAATATGAAACGCATATCTCTTTTTATTGTATGTTGTATAGCGATTGGAATGTATTGTAATGCACAAAATATGGACACTATGTTCTATGAAGAAGAGTTAATAGTATCTGATAGTGTGCTCCAAAATGACACAACAATTTTACATTTAGTTGACATTATGGAAAATGCCATCATTCATCAAGACTCTGCCATTTACCAGCTTCTTCTAAATAAGTTTTTGGGAACAGAGCGTAAACAACAAGAAATCAATGGTTTTCGCGTACAAGTGTATTCTTCTAACAAACAACAATTCGCAAAAAACGAGTCAATACTATTACAACACGAGTTAGAGAAAAACTTATCTCATCCAGTATATATAATTTCCGAACCACCATTTTGGAAGGTACGAATCGGTGATTTTCGTACTCGAGATGAAGCAAACCAATATAAGGAACTCTTGATTGATTTATTCCCTAACTTGCAGAGTAGTACATACGTAGTACCAGATAAAATAACAATTCTTAATTAAGTATATTTATGACCGCACCATTTATTCCAACCGATGATACTACTAATAAAATAGCCCACCATATAGAACAAATACTCTGCTTGATGGGTGAAGATAGTAAACGTGAGGGGCTAATAAAAACTCCTACTCGGGTAGGAGAAGCTATGCAATTTCTGACACAAGGATACCATCAAAATGCGGAAGAAATTTTGCGTAGTGCATTGTTTGAAGAAGATTATCGCCAAATGGTCGTCGTAAAAGATATTCCTTTCTATTCCTTATGCGAACATCATATGCTACCTTTCTTCGGAAAAGCTCATGTCGCATATATTCCCAACGGCAAGATTACAGGATTAAGTAAGATTGCTCGCGTGGTGGATGTATTTGCTCGCCGCCTACAGGTACAAGAACGTATGACAACACAAATTAAAGATTGTATCCAATCCACACTTAACCCATTAGGAGTCATGGTCGTCATTGAAGCAGAACACTTGTGTATGCAAATGCGAGGGGTACAAAAACCACACGCCATTACCACTACCAGCGACTTCACTGGAGCATTCAATCGACCTGAAACTAGAGAAGAGTTTATGAATTTGATCAGAGGATAAACTATTGTTTCTCACTCGCTGACTACAGACAAAGAACAAGCTATATAGCCTATATAGAACGGCAATGCCGTAGATAAGTAGGTTATATCAAACGCTGGCGAAAATAATTCAAACCACATATTCTGCTGGTACATTTTCTCTACAAATGCCATTACTACCAATAGAGTTAACAGTAGTCCTGTATATGCCACTCTATGCTTGATGCCACCCTTCATATAGATGGTAAAAGCAATTGCTATTATAGCGAATAGGAACAATACCACCCAACTTCCTTGCCTTGTTTGTAACACAAATGGATTGTACTCAAAGAACAGCAAAGTACTACCTTCCCATAGTATAAATGGTAAAAATGTTAGCACGAAAGTCACTAATGTTACCAATAGAAATAACAACTGTTTTTTCCAACCCATTTTCAAAAACTCATATCCATAAACAACACACATCGGAATAATCGCTATAAACCGTGTGGATAATATTAAGCCAGAAAGTAAACCCAGCGCCATATGGATATTCACCTTCTAACAGACTACTCGAAAAATTATGTAACGCAGACCACCTATCTACTTGAATAGATAAAGGGTCAATGGCGTATTGCAAACCTACCGCTATACATAAAAACAAAATTCCCATGCCAATCAGCCATCGTGTTGAATGCACAATAGTAAATGCCATTTTTTTAGCTACACCCAAAAAAATACCTATACATAGCAAATATCCTAACGAAATCAATAGATGATAATCCGCGATTCTCGATGCATATTTTTCTATAAAAAGTATGTTAATAACGAATTATAATACTATTACTATACGCCTGATCGCTAAATTCATTGAAATACTAGTTCAGGATTAATATTTTTGCGACTCCGTGTCCATTTCCTAATTTAGTGTTACACACCGCTGTGTATATACCAGAAGCCACACGATCACCATGTACATTGGTTCCATCCCATACCGCAGAGCCACCGTTTCCTTGGAGGGTTTTCACAAGATTTCCACTTGCATCAATAATACGCACCTCAGAATCTTCCATCATCCCCCTAATCGTAATGTAGCCTTGATATGTGGGATATACTGGATTCGGGTATGCATATAAATTGTCAAATGTTTCCATTGGAGCTACAGCATCACTCATATAAGATACTAAACCTCCTCCCGTACCAATGAACACTTCACCTGTTGATTCTTGGATAGCGATAGAAATAACCTCATTAGTTGGCAAAATAGAATTTTCGGTTGTAAAATGAGCAACCGTTTCCATCGTAAAACTATCTATATTCTCAATGTCACCAACAGGATTTAAGAGAAATACACCAGAATTGGCAGTTCCAACCCACATACGATTTGCACCATCTATCACTATAGAATTCACTTGTTCATTATCCAACATATAATCACCTAAACTACTGCCATCATTGCGAGGGATTACCACACGTATACACTGATTAGATGTAGTAAAATCAACATAATATGGTATTGCAAATATCCCAGAAGATGTTCCCAACCATATTGTATTATTTTTATCTTGAGCAATAGCGCGAATATCCATTGGATTAATTGGATTAGAATTTTGATCTATCCAGCTATGACGATGTATTATGCGATCATCTTTAAAATCAGTTGGGGTGCCGTTATCCTGTAACAAGACCAATCCTGCTTCAGATCGTAATACAGGAATCCATTTCCATTGTGGATTACGTTGATCTAATAATATTTTGCCTGCAGTATGTAAGATGATACGCTTATTATTTGCATATACATCAAATGAATGCCACTTCCCATCTGGGGATACAACATGCACATTACCCACCCCTTCTCCTGTATTTAATACCCATAGATATCCTTTGTCATCATATAAGATGCCATCTGTTCTGGTATAATTATCAGGATTATGTTCAATTGCGGAAGAAAGTCCACTATTAGATGGTAGATACAAATTTACGACGCTAGTGTCTCTCATCTCTAACAATCCTGTACCATAAGTGGTTACAAAATAATGTTTTGAATCTAAGGGATCTTGAGCCACATTTATAAAGTCGCGCAATGCATGTCCATTCGCAGCTTTGACTAAATCTTTATTCTTAATATTAGTCCATTCTCCATTTTCATAAATCATTATATCGCCCGCACGTCCATATTGACTAGCCCATCTTCCTCCAGGAAGCATATATAATTTATCATTTGCAAAAGTTAGTTGATATGCATAATTATTTAATGGACCATCTGGATGATATTCTTGAATATCAGTTTGATATTCTGGAGCATCCACTTTACGTAAATGAATTAATCCATTTTCTCTAGAACCTAGCCAATATGTATCACCATCTTGTCGCATTGTATAATTATGACCATACGTAAAATGTGTTCCAACAGTAAAATCTGCAAAAATTCGCCATACTCCTGATATTCTATATGGTAGAGCATATATTCCATTTTTAGTCACACAAAGCCCTCGGAATGGAGGATGATTTATAGTTGGAGAGGGGCACCAATTATCTTCTAGCAAAACATATAATCTTTGATTTACAAGCAGATGTACGATGTCGCGATACGCACGCATCCCATTAATTTTACCTATAGGATAAGATAACGTTTTCCAATTAGCATAATCCATCAAATTATCAGTCAGTCGAGCATAATATATCCATTGATCTGTAGCAGCATAAATATGCTCCTCTGCTATAGTTATATAGTCTATTTTTAACTCGGAACTGTTTTCACCAATATAGTATGTATCTGAAAACTCAGCCTTCTTCATATCAACTATCAATAAGCCAAAATTCATCGCTAATACAGCCTTATCTTGATACATACATATATCGTTAACCTGCTTTGACACACTCATTTGCTTCAAAAACAAATCAGGAATATTATAAATAGTGCCATTAGATTCCATAATATCTATTTGACCATTACGATAAGTAATCAACATTCTATCTAATGATTCATTATATTCGATATGATCTATTACGGAACTGCTTAGCCCATTCAATCTAGTATAGTACTCTATTTCACCATCCGTTTTGCTTACTGAGAATAAAGAATTTGACGATAAGCCGTATGCCCTATCTCCCATTACAACGACTTCTTCTATTTCAGTAAATGCAGCATGTGAACGCCAACGGTACATATTACCATAGGTTATACCATCCTCTAGATTAAGATTCTCATCTATATATGATGAAACATAAGAATCTAATTGATATGACACTAGCCCCATACCTGTACCAATAAACATCTTATTGTGCAATGAATCATATGCCAATGATAAGATAGAATTGGATGGCATTACTGAATTATCTACAGTATAGTGTTCTAGTATATTTGTGTATTCAGAATCAAGGATATATATTCCACCTGTTTGCGTTCCAATCCAAATACGACTATCAGCATCCCACGCAAAAGCATTTATACGTTCTGTATCTAATAGATTCGAGCCATCGGGCATATTAATACGCAACCGACTACACTGATTGGATTGTAGAAAATCTATTGTACTAGGGATAATAATCGGGCCAGACGAAGAACCTATCCAGATATCTCCGTTTGGTGCTTGCGCTATACTATAAAACAAATCTGGTACAATTACATTCCCATCTTGATCATAGAATTCTGACTGCAGTTTACATTTATCATCTTGGGAATCAAATGGCGTTCCGCCATCATCCAATTGCACCACAGCAGGAATACTACGACAAGATACTAACCATTTCTTTTCTGGATGTTCGGTATCAATAATCATGCTACCAGATGTATGAAGAATAACACGAGTGGTTGGATCTAAATAAAGGTTTACTCCACGTTGGCTACCATTGGGTAAGAAACAAACAAATGTAGAATCCACCTCGCCATTTACAACGGTCCAAAGACAATTATCCTTATCATACACCGCGCTTTCTAATCGCGTGTAACGCTCAGGAACATCTGGTACCGCAGAACCTAAAATACTATTTTCTGGAGTATGATGCCCTATGAGCAAGCTATCTTTAAATTCATATAATCCCGTGCCATAACTAGTAACAAAAAAATGAGATGGCTCTTGAGGATCTACCGCTACATCCATGAAATCCAATGCTTGTTTCCCTGTTTGCTGTTCGATGTATTCATTTGTAATGTTAGTCCATCGACCATCCTCATAAATCATCACATTTCCAGGTTTCTTTTCTTGCGAAGCCCATCGTCCACCAGGAAGCATATATAATCTCCCATTTGCAACTTCTATGCGATATGGATTATTCACACAAGGACCTGCTGGCAAATAGTACGCTTGTTCACCCGTCATGAAATCACGTAATACACCTTTATTGCCAGCAACCTTCCATACTCCTCCATTCTCATCTATACATTCTTTTCCTTTTTTGGGGTCAAAGGGTTGTGGTAGTTTCGTACATTCATTCCAACAGCGAAAATCAACAATATTATCCTCAATATAAGCTGAATAATTTACCTCAGTAGTTTGCGCATAGATACTATCTCCATACAACATAACATCTAATACTTGTAAATCCTTTGCTTCTGGACCAATATAATATGTATCCACAAACTCAGATGAGTCAAGGTCAAAAGTAAGAATACCAAAATCCATTGCAAGATACGCGATATTATCTTGAATGGTAATGTTATTACATCTCTTTGATGATGTCATTTGCTTGTTGTACAAGTCAGGTATATACCGCATATTTTCATCATGCAGTATATCCATTTTGCCATCAGAATAAAGGATTAAAAGTTGCTTACGATCTTTGTCATATGCGATATGTGCAACATCAGTACCATGTAATCCAGAGAAATTGGTAAAGATAGTTATATCTTCTGTCTGTTGATTAATCGAAAAAAGTTTACCATTAGCCAATGCATATACTTCTTTCTCATCCATTGCTATTAATTGCACGCTATTATATGCAAAATGTGTCTTCCAATGTTGCCCAGCAAACACATTTCCTACGCAAAGTAGAAATATTCCAACAAACAACTTTATTTTCCCCATGATAACAGATTACTTTATATTATCTATGATTTGTTTCAAAGCTTCCATAGCCCTTCCACGATGGCTGATTGCATTTTTCTCTTCAGAAGATAGCGATGCAAAAGTTCTGTCATATCCTTCGGGAATAAACACAGGATCGTATCCAAAACCACCATTTCCTTCTTCCTTGATTGCTATTCTTCCAAGCACAATCCCTTCCACTTGTCGAAGCCCTCCATCAAGAATCAATGATACGACAGTTCTGAATTGTGCACTTCGATCTTCTACATTATCTAGTTCTCTCAATGCTTTTCGTCTATTATTCATGTCACACGCTTCATTTCCAGCCCAACGTGCCGTATGCACACCAGGTGCGCCACCCAGCATTTTGATTTCTAGACCTGTATCATCGGCAAAAACTCCGTCCACAGAATCTAATAGATTTTCTTTATTCAACCACTCCCATACTGTTTTTGCTTTGATTGCCGAGTTTTCTTCTAGGGTTAATCCTATTTCTTCAATCTCTTGTAGAAAACCGACTTCTTTCAGACTAAGAATTTGTACAGTAGTTGGAAGTATTTGACGAACTTCCTCTAACTTATGTTTATTGTTTGAAGCAAAAACTAATTTCATACGCTATTCACATCAATTACTCCGCAAAATTACTGATTTTTGCTCAAATATCAAAATATTTTGCTAGATATTTGGTAGATTCAAGTTTTTTTTAGTACTTTTGCCGTGTGAGTTCTAATAATAACCATATAAATAAAATTGAAGAAAGATGAAAAAATGGAATTTATTTTTTGTGGTAACTTTATTTTTTTCTACCACATTGTTTGCCCAAACACCTATTTTGGGCGAATGGATTACAGTAGACGATGCAACTGGCGAACACAAATCTGTAGTGCGAATTTATCAAGCTGACAATGGAAAATATTATGGTGATATTATCCACTTATTTGGTCAAAACGAAACTGAAGCCATCTGCAAAGCATGTGAAGGGGCGGATCACAACCAACCAATTATTGGATTAACTATTATCCGCGACATGCAGTTAAAAGATGGAGAATTACGCAGTGGTAAAGTATTAGATCCAGATAACGGCAAATTCTATTACGCAAAAATTTACCTAAAAGACAGAAAACTTATTCTTCGCGGATCACTTGATAAAGCAGGAATATTAGGAAGAAGCCAAACCTGGCTACGCAAATAAACAATTAGTAAAATATACTCTAACAAAAATGACTGCCGAAGCAGTCATTTTTATTAGTATCCCATAGCTTCTGCTATTGAATTGGCTATCTCAGCCATTTCCTCAGAAGGTAGAGTCATTTTAGGATTTGAGAACGACATATCCCCTTCATTGTTAATGGGAATCAAGTGCATGTGCACATGTGGTACTTCCAACCCAATGACAGCGACACCGACACGCTTACAATCCGTAGCAGCCTTTATGCCATTAGCAACTTGCTTTGAAAAAACTAGCATTTCACTCAAGATGTCATCAGATAAATCAAATATATAATCTGCTTCAGGTTCAGTCAATTTAGGCACAATCAACGTGTGACCCTTTTGCAAAGGGTTGATATCCAAAAAGGCATAGAATTTCTCGTTCTCTGCCACTTTATAACTTGGTATATCTCCCTTGATAATGCGTGTGAAAATAGTCATAATATTACTTCTTTTAAACTATTTATTAGATGCTGATTTCCAATATTTTGAATTGTAGTTTTCCAGCGGGAACCACGACCTCAGCTACGTCACCTACCTTCTTACCTAGTAAACCTTTTGCGATAGGAGTAGTTGTGGCTAATTTACCTTCTGCGATGTTAGCTTCTCCCTCTGTAACTAGTTGATACACCTTCTCTTGATTTGTTTTTAGGTTCAACACACGCACTTTTGTCAAGATTTGTACTTCGTCAGTATTGATATCCGTTTCATCAATAATACGTGCATCAACAATCTTTGACTTAATCAAAGATATTTTACTCTCCAAAATACCTTGTTCTTCTTTAGCTGCATCGTATTCTGCATTTTCACTCAAGTCGCCTTTATCACGTGCTTCAGCAATTGCTGCTATTACACGAGGACGCTCAACCGACTCCAGAAATTGGAGTTCATCCTTTAATTTTTGTAGACCATCAGCGGTCATGTAAGTTGTTGCCATATAAAATTTTAGTATTTACGATTTAAAATCTCGCTCGCAACAAAGGCCTTGCGAACTTCATCAATATCACTCATATCTATGAGTAATGTTTTTTGTTCTGATTTTTTTTCTAATTTGTCATTCATATTTGCACAAAAAAATAATGAAAACAAGCGCTTCCATTTTTACGATTGTTTAAGAAACAACGAGAAACTTCCCAGCCTCTCGTTGCCATTAAACCTAAACCTTAACTATGAAAATTTATTGTTTTCGGGTGCAAAGGTAATACAAATTTCTTAATTATGCAAATTTTTTACTAAAAAAATGCAGTTTTTCACTTAAAAACATGCTATTAAGCCCTTGTAGCAACCTTTTACACCAATATTCCCTTCAATGTAGCAGCAGTTGCCTCCTCAATTTTCACCATCACATATTCTCCGATTCTTCTTCCTTCACGCGGAAAAACTACAGTTTTATACTGTGATGTTCTGCCATACATATCTTCTCGGCTACGTTTAGAGTATCCCTCAACAAGCACTTCTACCACCTTACCTATCTCGCGTTGGTTGCTTTCAAAAGAGAGTTGATTTTGCAATGCAATTATTTCGTTTAATCTTCTTACTTTTTCTTGTTCTGTAATATTGTCAGGAAGATGCTTTTGTGCATGTGTTCCAGGACGTTCACTATATTTAAACATGAATGCGGTGTCGAAACCTACCTCTCGCATCAAAGACAATGTTTGCATATGATCTTCTAAAGTTTCATCGTGAAAACCACAAAAGACATCTGTTCCTATTGTTGCGTCAGGCAAGATTCTGCGAATAGCAGCGATACGATCTAGATACCATTCACGAGTATATTTACGGTTCATTAGTTTCAATATCTTATTTGATCCGCTCTGTACTGGCAAATGAATAAATTTACACAAGTTTTTGTATTTTGCGATGACCTCCAGCGTTTCATCCGACATGTCTTTTGGATGTGACGTTGTAAATCGAATGCGCATGTCAGGCACAGCCCCTGCGACTTTAGCAAGCAATGATGCAAAGTTTATAACTTCTTCCGTCCCGTCTTCACACGCGCGCGCGAACCTATAACTATTGACATTTTGCCCTAACAAAGTAACTTCTTTATACCCTTTAGTTTTTAGGTCTAATACCTCATTTAAGATACTTTCAACATCTCGACTCCGTTCACGACCTCTAGTATATGGTACAATACAATAAGAACAAAAGTTGTTGCAACCGCGCATAATGCTCACAAAACCAGATATTTGTTTGCCAATTCTTGCTGGCATTACTTCCCTATAGGTCTCCGTTGTACTTAGCTGCACATTAATTGCAGGCAAACCTTGCTCGCATAATGCCAATAAGTTAGGAATATCCAAGTAAGCATCTGGACCTGCAACAAAATCTACGCCCCAATCTTGAATCAAGTCTGCTCCCATGCGTTCTGCCATACAGCCAATCACACCGATGATCTTCCCTTTTCCAGTTTTCCCTTTTAGTTCTTGCAAACGATGTTGTACTTTCTGTTCAGCATTATCACGGATAGAACAAGTATTCAGTACTACGATATCAGCGTCAGATAAATTTTCAGTCAAAACAGAATGGGTAGTTTGCAAAATAGCCGCTACCACCTCACTATCTGCCACATTCATCTGACAGCCATATGTTTCTATGTAAAATTTTTTCATGGTGCAAAGGTACAGAAATTTTACGAAGTAACAAAGTAAAATGCTCTGTTTTAGTGTAAAATAAGCGCAATCACTAACTAATCACTAACTAATCACTAACTAATCACTAACTAATCGCTAACTAAACAATTAGATAAATAAGTTTATTCTTAAGTTTTGAGAAGATTATAGCCATTTAGTCAGAGCATCATAATATTTAGGAGAAACAGGTATAGATTTTTGATTTGGAACATCCAATTCAGCAGAAATCATCCCCTCTTTATCTCTACGCAGCACTTTAATATGTTGAGGATTGATATAATAGCTACGTTGACAGCGAATTAACCCATGTTTAAGCATTAAGTGTTCCAATGATTTCATAGATGCACGTAAAGGATAATCTTTTTGCTTCTCTCCCTCCATATATCGTACGTGAACATAATTCTCATCTGCTTCAATATATAAAACAGCGGATGAAGCTATCATCAACTTTAGTTTTTGCGTACTATCTACGAACCTCATCAAACTATCATCATAAGTTGTATCCTGTTCTAATTTAGCTACATAGACAAACGCTACATTGAAAATCACATATGGATAAATCAGAATAATCAAAAGATAAAAAAGACATTGTCCTAACAATTGAAAATAAGTTATCTCACCATGATACATCAAAGTGACATATAGTGCAGTAAATAAACTCATTGTCAGTAATTCAGCCAATTCCCAAACAATAAATTTCCACCACTTCATTTTTAGTGAACGATGAATTACCATCAATAATGTTCGTGAAATAATCATAACGCCCAATAAAATACACATAATAATAGTAGTATTAAAGTTAAGGAATTCGTTATTCATATTTAATAAACTCACTAGATTAGTGGGCTGATATAATAACACAAACAGCAACCAGAAGGTTGGAATAGATAAAATAAATACTAAATTGCTGCGCAGAGCAGTCATGATTGATGGTAATTTGTTCATATTTATATCACTTAAATAGGTGTGACTAAATTACAACTTTGTGTATTTTGTCACATATTTTATACATTTGTCACTATATTTAAATTTTAGACAAAAACCATGCCATACTATCCCAAATATTTCTCAGACAATAAAAATGGCAGTAATTTTGCAAGCGATTTACGAATTATAAACCTAATTATAAAAATAATTAAACAAATATGGATTTATCTATGAAATTAGTTGCATTAGGAGACTCTATTATTAAAGGAGTATTATTTAGTCAAGAGGATAATGGTCGGGGGCATTATTCATTGTCCGACAATAACATAGCAGACCGAGTGGCTTCCGCTTTAAATAGCGAGTTAGTGAATTTAGGCAAGATGGGCTGCACAATTGAAGTGGGAGAATGCATTTTACAACGTCATTTAGATCAATTAGATGATAGCAAATATGTTTTAATGTGCTATGGAGGAAATGATAGTGATTACAATTGGAAGTCCATTGCAGAAGACCCAGGAGCTGACCATAAGCCCAAAACTCCACTTTGTGCTTTTGAAAAGACCTATATGCGTATTATCAATACAATACAGGAGATGGGGCACATGCCAGTCATCCTATCACTACCTCCCATGGATGCTCAACGATACTTTGATTTCTTCACATCTACCTTCAATCAAACGCAAAAATCCAATGTATTAAAGTGGCTTAATGGCAGTATTGATACCATTTGGGCTGGTCATGAATTGTACAATGACGCAGTAAAGCGAATCGCTAATTCGACTGATAGTTTACTGATTGATATTACAGACAGTTTGGGAGATGGGAAAGGCTACCTATGCGACGATGGCATCCATCCCAACGCAGCAGGACAAGCGAAAATAGCAAGTATTATTCTTAAAAGCACCTAAGTACTTAGAAATACTTAGTTTCTTTTCCTAAGATACTTGTCAACAAATTGTTAGCCAATCTGCTTGCGCCAAAACGGAAAGATTCATTATTTAGCCAATCTTGTCCAAGAATTTCTTTTACTAGGGTATAGTGTTGCACAGCCTCTTCAGTCGTGCTTACGCCTCCAGCAGGTTTGTAGCAAACTTTTTCACCAGTTTTCTTATACCAATCTTGGATTGCAGAACACATGATATAAGTAGCTTCTGGAGTAGCATTTACCGCTATTTTGCCTGTAGAAGTCTTAATAAAATCAGCACCTGCTGCCATAGCGAGAATAGATGCTTTATAGATATTTTCTGCAGTTATTAGGGCACCTGTCTCAAGAATAACCTTAAGATGTGCATCCTTAATGGCAGCTTTGATTTCAGAGATCTCGTCAAACACTTCTTGATAATTTCCTTCTAAGAACTTACCAATAGAAATGACTATATCTATTTCAGTTGCGCCAGCGGCCACAGCCATTGCAGCTTCAGCGATTTTTACCTCAATGAATGTTTGCGAAGCTGGGAAGCCCGCAGCTACAGCAGCGATACCGATGGGCTCAGTCAGCGTATCAACTACAGTTTGCACTAATGCTGGATATACACACATTGCAGCCACATTAGGCACATTTGGGAAATGATCTTCAAACTCATTGACTCGCTGAGCCATAGTTTCTACCTTTTCGGTAGTATCGTCACCATTCAAAGTAGTGAGGTCAATGGAATGCAGACATTGTTTCCATACGTCTACATTATTATTTTCGTCGTAGTGTTTAAGTAATATATCTGCTACCGAAGCCTTAACAGTTTCGTCAGTAAGTTTGCAAGGATATTCTGCAAAGAGAGATTCAAATTTATTCATACTATGTACAATTTAAAAGTTTATGAATTGATTCTTCCAATGATAGTTTCGTTACCTTTCACATGTTCTCCCACTGTTACAAAAATATCAGTATCTAGCGGCAAATACATATCTACTCGTGAACCAAACTTTATGAATCCCAGGTGTTCATTTCTATGAGAATGTTTTCCCACCTTAGCATAAGTGACAATACGTCTTGCCATTGCACCTGCTATTTGACGCACAGCAATCTGCACTTTACTTGGAGTTTCTATAACTACTAACGAACGTTCATTTTCCGTGCTTGATTTAGGCAACCATGCACCTTTATGACTACCTTTTTGGTGTTCAGAAACCAAAATAGAACCTTCTATTGGGTACCAATTAGCATGCACGTTAAATGGTGACATAAAGATGCTAACTTGCAATCGTTTTTCGTGAAAATAGTCATTTTCCATAGTGGGTTCAATCACTACGATTCGCCCATCAGCAGGAGAAATAAGGAAATTAGGATCATCAACTTCCATTATACGAACAGGATTGCGGAAGAAATATGTCACAAACACCAATAATGCTGCCGATAGCAGTAGAGTGATTGCAAAAACCCAATGTTGCGCAACCAACATATATATCGGTACATTAATTGCAAAAATTAAAAAAGTAAGTCCAACTATTATATTTTTTCCTTCGCGATGAATACGGAGATTTCGTTTCTTTTTTCCCATGGTTGATTCGTGTGAAATTACATATTATTATAAGGTATTTGACATAGCATATCTATAGCTTGATCAAGTCCATCTTGCATTTTTTTATCGAACATAATTTTGAACATCGCTGGCACATCTGTTTTGACAGTGATACGGATACGAGTGTCATTTTCTGCTACTTGCTTTAGTTGAATCCAAGCATTAAGTGGAATAGGAAGACTCTCGGCAGCAAATTTGATAGTCTTATATTCTTCTTTTTCAGCGATAACTATCGCTACTTTTTGCCCTAACCCCTCCAATTTAAATCGAATTCGGTCACGTGATATTTCAAGCTCCTGAATTTTGTCTTGAGGTATATTCTTTTGGAAATAATTAATATTTTCAAAATTGCTAAGAACTGCAAAAATAGCAGCATTATTAGCAGCTATTTGCCCTATTTTACTTTCGTATTTAACTTCAGCCATTATTTCATCCATTTTGAGGGTTTACGTTGCCATATGTGCAACAAGTGTCGTTCTTCTTCCGATATAATATCCATATTTTCCGCGTGGTGCAATACGGTATCTAAATTTGTTAACGCAATCAGATCTAGCTCTGCATTGTCCATTTTTTTGTGCGTAGAAGAGAATCCATAATCAAAAATGGTCACCACACCAAGTACCTTACAACCGTTCTCGCGCAGCACCTTTGCCACTTTCAAACAATTTTTTCCAAGATTCACTTGATTCTCCACGATGACCACACTCTGTCTCGGACGCAAATCACCTTCAATTTGATTTTCTAGCCCGTGATCCTTAGGAGTAGGATGAACATATACAAATGGTAAACCCAGTTGCTCAGCTACTAACACACCATGTGCGATGGCATTAGTTGCTACTCCAGCTACAACATCTGCGTCTGGATACATTTCAGCAATTGTACGCGCTAATTCTATACGAACAAAGTCACGAATTTTAGGATATGACAATATCTTTCGATCATCGCAATACAACGGCGCAAACCAACCGTTAGCCCACTTAAAGGGATTATTGAGTTGGATTTTGAATGCCTTTAATTGCAACATTTTTATTGCTGTCAAGTTTTGCAGTACACTCATATTGCTATCTAATTATTAAAAACAATTAAACTACCCAAAGTACTAAAAATTTGGACAAAGGTACAATAAAAAACGCAAACATGCAAATTTTTAGACAAAAAGTTGGCATGTTTCAATATTGTTATGCCAAAAAACATATTATTTGATGGTTTTGCATAGTTTTTGTACAAGAAAGTTATACACTATTTTGTAAAATGAAAACAAAAGATCTCATAGCAAAACGAATTCGCCGTGAAAAAGCTGCACAGCGTAAGAATAAAAATCAGGAGGCAAATCAAAAAATTAAGAAAACAGTGGAGGATCAAGAAAAAGCATATATACTTCCTACTTGCTTTCCAGATGAAGTGCTAGAAGATGTTAAAAAAATACCGTTAGATTCTATCGGAAATGAAATCATGCGTCGTCGTGATATGCGAGATGTACTCACCTTTACCATTGATCCTGATGAAGCCAAAGATTTTGATGACGCACTATCATTTCAAGTACAAGATACGGGCAACTATCAGATTGGCGTACATATTGCTGATGTTACCCACTATGTAATCCAACAATCGGCATTAGATGAAGAAGCTTACAAAAGAGGAACTAGTGTGTATCTAGTTGACAAAGTTATCCCTATGTTGCCAGAAAGATTGAGCAATGAGTTATGTAGTTTACGTCCAAATGAGGACAAACTCTGCATGTCAGTCATCATTGAGATGGATGCAAATGCCAAGATTATTCGCCATAAGATATGCAGGACAGTCATTCGTTCAAACTATCGCTTAACATACCGCCAGGCACAGGATTTACTAGAAGAAGGTATTACCAAAGACAAGAATAGTAAAGTTAGAGAAGCAATAGTAGTATTGGACAAATTGGCCAAAGTACTTCGTGCCAATCGATTTAGACAAGGAGCCATCAACTTTGAGTCACCTGAAGTACATTTTCGACTAGATAAAAAAGGTGAACCTACGGAAATATTCTTTCATAACTCACTAGATTCTAATCATTTGATTGAAGAATTTATGTTGCTTGCAAATCGCATTGTAGCCACTGAAATAGGACGAAAAAAGAAAGAGAACAACGGTGAAAGTCATACAAAAGACATTCCAAAACCTTTTGTTTACCGTGTGCACGACAATCCTGATCCTGAAAAGATTGCTCGCCTTAGCACTTTCATTAAGCGTTTTGGTCTTCACCTTAAAACATCCTCCAATAGTAAGACGACCCACAAGCATATTAACAATTTGCTCAGTGATTGTCAAGGACATTCCTGCCAAACATTAGTGGAGACATTAGCCATACGTGCCATGGCTAAAGCCGTTTACTCTACTGACAATACTGGTCACTATGGATTAGCATTCCCATATTATACACACTTCACATCACCTATTCGTCGCTATCCTGATATGATGGTACACCGGCTTGTATCACGCTATCTATTACAATCAAAGGCATTATGCTGCCACGAGAAAGAGGAACTCGAGGAAGCATGCGTTCATTGTTCAGAGCGTGAAATAGCCGCACAAATGGCAGAGCGCGATTCTATCAAAGAAATGCACGCTAAGTGGATTAGCAAACATTTAGGCGAAGAATTTGACGCCATTATTAGTGGAGTCACCGAGTTCGGATTATTCGTACAACTCGCCGACACGATGACAGAAGGATTAGTGCCTATTCGCACCATCGAACGCAACGATTATATGCAGTTTGACGAGGAAAATTATTGCTTGATTGCTGCACGAAGCGGCAAAACATACACACTTTCAGATCCTGTACGAGTTAAGGTAACCAAAGTTGATATTGAGCGAAAACTCATTGATTTTGTGTTGGTTGAAAACTAGTAAAATACATTATTTTTACAAAATATTTGCATATATAAAAAAAAAGTAGTACCTTTGCGGGCTTTTTCGTGTAAAGAGCATACCATTAATATTAACCCGGACATGCAACTCGTGTAGTTGTAGTCCACAAATCAAACAAACAAATGGCAACAAAAATTCGTTTGGCTCGTCATGGTCACAAAGACTACGCTTACTACCACATCGTAGTAGCTGACAGCCGCTCGCCACGTGATGGCAAAATCATTGAGCGCATTGGCTCTTACAACCCAAACAACAACCCTGCTAAGGTAGATCTCAAGTTTGATCGCGCTTTGTATTGGGTAAACGTAGGTGCTCAACCTACCGACACTGTTCGTAACATCCTCTCTGGCGAGGGCGTTTTGCTCATGAAGCACTTGAACGGTGGTGTTGCTAAGGGTGCATTCTCTGCTGAAGAGGCTCAAAAGCGTTTCGATGCTTGGAAAGCTCAAAAGGATGCTAAGAATGGTAAAATCAGCCAAGCAGAGGCAGACAAGAAAGCTGCTGCTGCAAAAGCATTGCTCGCTCAAGAGGTAGAGACCAATAAGGCTAAAGCTGCTGAGCTAGCAAAGAAGCGCCAAGAGGCTGCTGATGCTCTCGCTGCTGCTGCCGTAGAGGCTGCTCAAGAAGCTGCTGCCGCTGAGGCAGAGGCTACTGAGGCTGCTGAGTAATCCAAACGAGAGTTTAAAGCCACAAGCTTTAAACTCTTACTTCGGGATGTGGCGCAGCCCGGTAGCGCAACGGTCTGGGGGACCGGAGGTCGCAAGTTCAAATCTTGTCATCCCGACAAAAGGCAGTTGGCTCACAACTGCCTTTTTTATATAAATAGATATTTCAAACTATGGGACTTAAAGGAAAATTCGAACAAACACATACCTTCTACAAAATCATTCAATGGATTGCATGCGTATGTCTATTCAGCATTCCTGCTATGGGATGTATTATCTTATTTCCACAACCACTATCTATAGCATCACTCAAGTGGATACAACTCCTACAAACCGCAGCGATATTCCTCCTACCACCACTATGTATGGCATACTTATGGGCGCAAGAGCCTATGAAATGGTTGAAAGTTGAAACATTTCAAAGTTTCAAAGTTTCAGGAATAGCTATATTATTGATGCTTGTGGCATTACCCGCAATCAATCTTCTCGCACATATCAACCAACAAATAGCACTGCCCGCCTTTCTCGAACCACTGGAACAATGGATGAAAACTGCAGAAGAGAACGCTGCACATCTCACCGAGCAATTTCTCTCCATAACCACCTTTGGCGGACTTATCATCAACCTTCTGCTCATGGCTGTATTACCCGCTATAGCCGAAGAACTCACCTTCCGTGGCGTCCTCCAACACCTATTCACCCCAAAACATCAATCCTCCACACCTCACCTCGCAATCTGGTGTAGCGCCATACTCTTCTCAGCAATACATATGCAGTTTTATGGTTTTATCCCTCGTATGCTAATGGGTGCGTTGTTTGGCTATATGCTTGCATGGACAGGCAGTCTGTGGGTACCTATTCTCATGCATTTCACCAATAATGCCATGGCAGTAATCCTCTACTTTGTGACACTACGCACGGGATGGGATATGGAGAAAATAGATACCATTGGCACAGGCGACACCCTGTGGTTGGGCATCGTGAGCTTTGTACTTACAATCGTGGGAATTTACATTTTCCGTCGCTCTACTACGATGAGCAACGCCTCTTCACGAATATCAAGTGGCAATTGAATATTGCGTAGTTGAATACTGCGCACCCATCCTGGCACATCTTTCGCCTGCAAAGTATCAAACACTTCGCGTAGCATCTTATATTGCGCTTCGGTATAGTCCTCTACAGCTATACCTGCCAACACGTCCAACTCCTCATCATCGTAATACTCCACCTTGGCATTAGTCTGCAATAGTGTCTCTCTCTCGCAGACCAAGTGTTCGCCGCAGCAACCGTCGTCTTCACTTCGCTGTTCAGTAGCGACATCAGTCGCTTGTTCAGCATCGTTCAGAAGTTCAGTATTGGTTTTTTCTTTCCTCGCGCGTACCTCAAAGATTATCAGAATAACAATACCGAGAAGGACAAACGATATCAATGGCAATATACTACTCCACATCTTCCTCTACCACTAGATTATTGATGATAAAATTCTGACGCTCTGTGGTGTTCTTACCCATATAGAAATTCAGCAAGTCTTTCACCGCATCTTCCTTGCGCAGAGTCACTTGATCCAATCGTATCTCTTTGCCAATAAAGCCCTTAAACTCATCTGGACTAATCTCACCCAACCCTTTGAATCGGGTGATCTCTGGATTAGGCTTCAGCTCCTCGATAGCTTGCAAACGCTCTTCCTCCGAATAGCAATAACGCGTCTCCTTTTTGTTCTTCACACGGAAAAGTGGCGTTTGAAGAATATACACATGACCCTTCTTTACCAAATCAGGGAAGAATTGCAAGAAGAAGGTCAGCATCAGTAATCGAATGTGCATACCATCCACATCGGCATCGGTAGCGATAATCACCTTATTATAGCGCAACTCATCCAATCCGTCTTCTATGTTCAGTGCCGATTGTAGGCAATTAAACTCCTCATTCTCATACACCACCGACTTGCTCAACCCAAAAGTATTCAACGGTTTACCGCGTAGTGAAAATACGGCTTGCGTGCGCACATCACGGCTCTTGGTGATACTTCCTGATGCAGACAAACCCTCCGTGATAAATATACTACTCTCCTGACGCAAATCATCATCAGCATCTTTGGAGGACTTGGTTGGTTTGGTATCATTGTAATGTACTTGGCAATCACGTAGTTTCGGATTGTTCATCAAGTTCTTCTTCGCACGTTCACGAGCAGCTTTCGTCACACCAGCAATAGCTTTGCGCTCTTTCTCAGATTCTTGAATTTTTTGCAACATCACCTCCACTACCTCTGGATGCTTGTGCAGGTAGTTGTCCAATTGTTGCTTGATAAAATCGCCCACAAACTTGTTCACAGACAAACCGCCTTCTGGCGACATATCTTTCGAACCTAGTTTCACCTTCGTTTGACTCTCGAATACAGGCTCAGAAACGTTGATCGCAATCGCACCAACCACACCATTGCGTATATCGCTATATTCTTGGTTCTTGTTGAAAAACTCCTTAATCGTACGAGCAATTGCCTCACGATACGCCACCTGATGCGTACCACCTTGCACAGTGTGCTGACCATTCACAAACGAGTAATACTCCTCGCCACTCTGATTAGTATGAGTCAACACGATTTCTATGTCCTCGCCCTGTAAATGAATGATTGGATACAATGGCTCCACAGTCATATTGTCCGTCAAGAGGTCAAAAAGTCCATTCTTCGACATGTACTTCTTGCCGTTATACACCAATGTTAGACCCGTATTCAGATACGCATAATTGCGCATCATCGTCTCTATAAACTCATCGCGGAAATGATAATTTTCGAATAGTCCTTTGCTATTATCTGGCACAAACTCAATCATCGTGCCCCGCTTCTCATTACCCGTATAATCCTGCACATCGGTATCTACCACTAAATGACCTTGCTTAAACTCTGCACGGCGTGTTTTGCCTTCGCGGAAACTCTGTACCACGAACTTCCAACTCAACGCATTCACAGCTTTCGTACCCACACCATTCAAACCCACTGACTTCTTAAAGGCCTTTGTATCGTATTTTCCACCCGTGTTCAGCAGCGATACTGCCTCCACCATCTTACCTAGCGGAATACCGCGACCATAATCGCGTACACGCACTATCTCTCCCGTATATCCCTCCTCATCGGTGTATGGACGCACACTGACCTCCACCACCTTACCTTCGTTCATACGAAACTCATCAATAGAATTGTCTATCGTCTCTTTTATCAGCACATAGATACCGTCATCATCGTGTTTACCATCGCCCAGTTTACCAATATACATACCCGGACGACGGCGAATATGTTCGCGATCATCAAGGTGGACAATGTTATCGTCATTATAACTACTCGTTGTTTTGATATCTTCTGCCATAGTGCCAATTATTTAGGGGCGCAAAGGTACAAAAAATTTTTGGATTACACAAATTTTCCACCTTAATTTAGAAGGTTGCTCCTGTATTTATTTCCTCAGCGTCGCTATCCAACTCATATTCTTCATTCAGCCATAGCCAGGTCGTATTGCTCTCCTTGCCAAGATAGCGCACCTTTGCCTTCACCACGTTCGTTTTTGCAGGTATTGCCACTGTTGTGTTATATACACACCAAGCACTATCATCCAGGCTGTAGAGAATCTCGCCACCTTGCATCACTTTGTTCATCTCAATCAGTACGTGGCTCTTGTCTAATTGCAGTTGCTCATTCTCTGTCGCCACTATTTTGATACCCGGCTGTTGGATGTGGAAGTTTCTTCCGCTTGCTGCCAACTCTGGCAGGAACTCCTCATATACTAGATAGTTATACTCGCTCAATGTCAAGCTGCTGCGGTTGTTCCATGCACGCTCTGCCAAACCATAGATCTTTGGATATATCTGCCATTCTACTTGACTAAACGAGCGGATCACCTCGCCCCAAAGTTGGGCATTCATACCAATCACATTCGGGTGAATCAGCGGCTCCCAATCAAACGAACGATACTCGTCTGTATATCCTCCCCAGTTGAGACCCTTCTCCTCGTGGTGATTGCAGTATGCAAAATCAAAATAGAGACGATTAGCATTAGCTAACACCACAGGATAACCTGCTTCTGCCATCTCCAATGGCTTTGTATTACTATTGAGCCATGAGTAGCAAATAGCATGGCTCTCAGGCTTGCAGAAGTGAGTAATCTCCTCCCAACCCATAGGTTGTAAATTATAGCGACTCAAAATCTCCAATACCGCGTCAATAAATGTCTGATGCTCTTCGCGAGTCAAAGCACCTTTTGGAACCTCATCTCCACCAATATTCAGTATAGTCAGTGGCTGTCCTGCCTCCTCGTGCATCTTAACAATCTCCGTCACCACATGGTCAATAAACTCCACCGCATAAGGCTTGGTGACATCTATCACGTTGTCGGTATAGTTTTGTGCGGACTTATACACGCGTGCATCAAATGCGCTATCTGTCAACATATTACCCATTGCTTTCTTAGCCGCACGCATATGCCCTGGCATGTCAATTTCGGGTATCACGCGTATGTGACGCTCGCCCGCGTACCTTAATAATTCGATATACTTTTCGCGAGTGATAAAGCCATTGGCAGTAGTAGGAGCCTCAGGATCCCAACCGCCGCAGTACATAGGCAGCAAGCAGTCGCTCTCGTCGGTGGTATAACCTCGCTTAGAACCAATATCCGTCAGCTGTGGCAATCCTGGGATCTCTAGTCGCCATGCCTCGTCATCGGTCAAGTGAAAGTGTAGCACATTCAGTTTGTGGTATGCCATCATGTCCAGAATGCGATAGATAGAGTCCACAGGGTAGTAGTTACGCACCACATCCAGCATGATACCACGATGTTGTAGGTCGGGATAATCTACCACCTTTCCGCATGGCACAACCTCTCCCCATTGCTTCAAGGTCTGCTCGGCATAGAACACACCCGCTTCATCGCTCGCTTCAATGCGAATCGTATCAGGGCTGATTATCATCGTATATCCCTCTTTGACCATATTGGCATCAGTGCGAGAGATAATTTCTGCCTTCGCCACATGGCACACACCATCCGCAAACGTCATCTGCTTTGGTTGTGGCAATAAGGGTTGTACAACCTTCGCCTTATCGCCTAATAGCCCTCTCGCCTCATCGCCTAAGATTCCTTCCACATAATCAAACACATACGCTCCGTCCGCATAAGGTGTTTTCTCCCATGTCACAATACCGCGCTTCATCTGCTCAGGACGGATGAATGGCGCATACGTACAAGGAATACTGATAGGTCTTCCTTTTCTCGTTTTTTCACCTTGAAAAAGAAGAGATGGGGTCTTTACTAAGAAGAATCCCTCTGGTCGTGAAGTTTCACGGATAGCGTTTCCACGGAAGCGCAATTTGAACGTGCGACTGCTATCGGGAAGTAGAATTTCGAAATCGTTTGTAGGCTCTATGCTATGATAACTCGCTTGCAGTTCCGTTTGCTTAATTTGTTCGCCTTCGGTGAAGATAGGATGAAGCGACATATAGTTGAAATACAATATCCATCCCTCTTTAGTTATCGGCTTATTCGACTCATTGGTCATTGTTAGATACAACTCACAAATCCCTGGTTCTACATCATTCGCCCCCATCTCCCAATGCAACGACATCGGAGCAGTTTGAGTCGTACATGACACCATCACAAATATAGCAATGGACGCTGGCCATATTCTTACAAAAGAATAAGCAAATTTTCTCAATAAGTTTTTCATACGTATAAGATAAAAAAATATTTTTTTTACAAAATCGTTGCAAAGGTAAGAAAAAATTTGGATATATACAAAAAATATTGTAACTTTGCACCGATTTTTAAGAATTATATCAAACGATTGCATAAATACCATGAAGAAATTTTTACTTCTTATCCTTTTATGTGTCTTGCACGTGAGTGTAATAGCAAATCCTAAACGTGAAATGCGTGCTACGTGGCTAACTACAGTAGCGAATATTGACTGGCCTTTGTCATATACGGTCGGGGAAGAAGCACAGAAGAAAGAACTGAATGCGCTCTTAGATGCTTGTGTGAAATTTAATATGAATACTGTTCTGTTTCATATCCGTCCAGCCTGTGATGCTCTTTATAAATCTAATTACGAACCTTGGTCAAGTTATCTTAATAATGGTCGTGGAGTGGACCCAGGGTGGGACCCTCTGCAATATTGTATTGATGAGTGCCATAAACGCGGTTTGGCATGCCACGGATGGATAAACCCCTATCGCTATGGCAAACGTGGTGGATACGACTGGACAGGAACTGACGATACGACCCAACTTAACTATAAGCATACACATCCAGAATGGCTACTTTATTACAAAAACGACATTTACCTTGACCCTGGACAACCTGAAGTGCTACAGCAAATTAAAACGGTTGTGGGGGATATTATCAATAATTATGATGTTGATGGTATCTTGATGGATGACTACTTCTATCCATATGGAGGTACCACTAATCAAGATGCTGCAAGTGTAGAAAAATATAAACCTGCAGATATGAACGTAGGAGATTGGCGTCGGCAAAACGTCAATAAGATGATTAAAGCAGTCTATGATACGATTCAGGCTGTAAAGCCGTGGGTTACTTTTGGAGTGTCGCCCTTTGGCATTTGGACTACTGATAGTAGTGTGGCATCCAAACGTGGCATCACTCTGCCATATAATATCACAGGCGGTAATATGTATGCCGAAATTTACTGTGACCCTGTAGCGTGGCTGGAGGAAGGTACTGTTGATTACCTATCTCCGCAATTATACTGGAAGATTGGAGGTGGACAAGACTATAAGAAACTTAGCAAATGGTGGGGAGATATCTGCAACCGATTTGGTAAGCACTTCTACTCTAGTATGGCATTATACAAGTATGAAGATGGTACGTTCTCAGCTACAGAAATCCGTAATCAGTTGGTATATAATCGCACCGTGAAAGATGGAGCACCAGGTGCTGTGTTTTACAACACCCGCGCATGGGCAAATAGTTCCAAATTGCGAGTTAACCTTACAAAAGAAACTGCTGAATTTCATAATCTCGCCTTGCCTCCTGCTATCAATTGGAAACCTGCCAAAGAACGCGAAATGGTAGAAAACATCACATTGAATGGTCAAACACTTAGTTGGACACACAAAGATAACGATGTCCATTTTGCTATATACGCAGTACCCAACGACTCTATTCACTTACCTAATGTGTACTCACGCGGAGATATGTTGATAGGTATTTCATACACATCTACCTTTGAATTATCCACCGAAATATCTGCTTCTACACACCAAATAGCAATTGGCGTATTGGATAGATATAACAATGAGTATGCATTACGTATCTTCAACGAACCATTATGTCAGCCTATTGCTGCTACTGGATTGTATCCAGATGACGGATTAGTCAAGAAATTACCATTCACTTTCCGCTGGAAAGCCGTGGAAGGAGCAGATAGTTACATCATCCAGTTTGCTAAAGATGAGGCAATGACCCAAATCGTATTCGCACAAGAATTGACAGATACTTCCTTTGAAACAAAACTGCGCAAGAATTTAGAATATCTCCCTTTGGGTGACTACTATTGGCGAGTGAAAACGCGTATCCCAAATGCGGGTGATACTTGGAGCGCGATACAAAAGGTAACGATTTCGCTAGAAGATGCTGTAGAAGATATAAATGCTGAAACTCCGAAAGCAGAAAAATGGATTGAAAATGGACAAGTCTATATCATGCGTCAAGGCACTACCTACGATATGTTGGGTAATGCAATAAGCAAATAAGAAACACAAATTATCAAATACTAAATAATATGCGTAAACTTACTTTATTTCTAAGCTTGCTACTGGCTACTATGCTTGTAGCGCAGCCTACCGTAAGTATCCAAGATCAAAAGATGTTGATAACTAACGGAGACCACACCTATGTATTGGCTCCTAACGGAGATGATGCTAGTTATTTCTGGGCAAGTGTTTCACCCAACGGTAAGCACATTGTCTATGTCACCGCTCGCTATGGCACTTTTGTCTGCGACATTGATGGCAACAATGTGCGTTCAATGGGACGTATGAATGCTCCAAAGTGGTTGGATAACAATCATGTGGCGGGTATGCAAGAGTTTTACAAAGATCATGATGAGATTGATTACATTCGTTATATATCTCGCTCCATTGATGGCAAACTAACTCGCGACCTAACGCAAAAAGAGCAAACCAACTTCATTAAAGCAGAAGAAGCACGTCTAGCTAAAGAAAAACAACGTCAAGCAGCTCGATTGGCAGCTCGCAAATATGCTACTGAAGCACGTACTGATTTGAGTGGATTGAAAATTTATGTCAATGCAGGACACGGTGGCTACGATGCAAACGACCGTAGTTGTTGGACTATCCCTGTTCCTGAGACTTGGAGCAATCCTGAGGGGTATTGGGAAAGTAAATCCAACCTTGTAAAGGCTCTGGCACTTGAAGAAATGCTTAAGAAAGCTGGTGCTACTGTCATCATGTCACGTCATACCAACAACTCTGGTATTCGTGATTTGGATTACTATCCTGGCGCTACTGAGCAAGAGAAAGCTGAGTTGCGCAATGGTGATGACCGCGATCTAAGTGCGATTGCAGAAGAGGCCAATGCCAACGATGTGGATCACTTCCTTTCTATTCACTCCAATGCATTGAACGGACGAACCAACTATCTACTCATGCTCTATCGTGGTGAGAATGATAACCCAACAACTGCTCCTAGTGATAAGATGGCTGCGAGCAGTGGTAGTATCCAAATTCTTAACCCGCTTACTGTTTGGACAAGTCCTAAACCTTTGGTTCGAGGCGATTTGACATTCTATGGCGACGGTTGGGGATTAGGAGTTCTCCGTCCACTCACTGTTCCTGGATTCCTTAGCGAAGGTAGTTTCCACGACTATGCACCTGAGACCCACCGTTTGATGAACGATGACTACTGCAAACTCGAGGCTTTACGTATGTTCCAACACTTCCACAAGTGGTTCAATGCTCCTCTTCCACAAACTGCTACTATCAGTGGTTGGGTAAAATCAAGCAACGAACTCGTGGATGTATTGGGCGAACCTAAATTCGTATACGTACAAAACTCAGATGATCAATGGTTGCCTCTCAATGGCGCAAAAGTAGAACTCTATCAGGGTACTAAGAAAATTGCTGAAAAGACTACCGATGATTGGTACAATGGTATTTTTGCATTCTATGATCTCACCCCTGGTACCTACAAATTAGTAGTTACAAAAGATAAATATAGCACCTACTCAGAAGAAATAACTGTGGCAGCAGAAGAAATTGCTGGTGTAAAGGTGCGTTTAAAGAATATTCGCATGCACGTGGAGGATTATCCTCAAGTAGATAATGATGCAGTCGCATTGGACAAATATGAATTTGAATTGGTAAACGAATCAAAGGGTACACCTAATAGTATCACGCGCGCGTTGTACCGTAAGGGTTACATCTATGTATTGGCGGATGGTAAGATCACCCAAAACTCTCTTGACCTTACCGTTACCACTCCGTTACCACTCCCTACTGGTGTAGAACTTTGCGACTTCGGTTTCACTGCGGATGACTATCTTATTGCAAAAGTAAAAGACCAAGGTACTTTCTACACATGGGATGATAACTTGCAAAATCCTACCCAACTCTTCAGTGTTAGTGATGTGAAAGGTAATTCATTTGCAGTCAGTGGTGCACGCTGGGAAAGTAAATATTATCTTGGCGAGGGTACCACCCTTTATACAGTATCATATGATGAAGATGCCAAAAAGGTAACGGTTGTCTCTTCAACTGCAAGTGAAGACTTAACTAATCAGCAACTCACCATCTCTCCACTCGGTACTGTTTGTGCTGCAGCGGGTGTTTCATTCTTCCGCTATGCAGACCACGCGTATATGGTAGATCCTACCCATAATGCAAATCAATTCCAACTCTTTGATGTTACCAATGGTCTTGAAAATGCAAAAGTGGCAAGCGATCTCTATCCTGCTACAGTGCCTACCGATGCGCCTAATATCCATACGTTGTCTTGGGTGGACGGCTATACAATCCATATCATGACATTGGCAGACGGCTATGGCATGCAACACTATCAAACACTCTCTGCTGCGGTAGCTAATATCTATGCAGGCGAGGTGGACTATGATGGCAAGAATTTCATCTTCCGTCTCAACGAAGATGCTACCGATGTTACTATTGCTATCGAGAAGAACAACGAAATTGTGGATACAAAATCTGTTGGTGCGCTCAAGAAAGGTGCAAACAAAGTAGCTAACCCATTTGGTAAAACTGCTTTTGATCACTATAGCATTACTGCTACTGCACGCCCTGTAGCTTTCCCTGTGAAGGTGAGCAACGATGATGAGATATTCCAATTCTACGCTCCTCGTGGTGTGGCGGTGGATAAAACACCTGCTAGCCCATATTTTGGCCGCGTATATGTAACCAACTCAGTGGCTGGACAATGTACCGAAGGCACTGCTGATTCGTTCCGTAATTCTACAATGGGCGTCTTCGTACTCAGTAGCGACTTCCAAGACATTACTAATCAGGGTGCTAATGCTTGGCATGGTAATGTTGAATGGGGAGCTAACAATACGGGTACTAATTACCAATGGGCACTTACTCGTCCTGCAGTCGCTCCAAATGGCGACGTGTTTGTACCAAGTTCTTCTTATACTTCTGCTGGTATCTATATTATGGAAGCCGCTAAACCAGAAGGCAACTTTATCACGCTCTTTGATGGTAAACGCAGCAAATCAACAGGTCAATTGAAATCTGGTAAAACAGTAGTTACCAATCCTATCATGGATTGCTACATAACTGGTTTAGGTAAGAAAGAAGTGCTTTATACCTACGATCGCGACAATTCTATGGGTACTGTATATAGCAATATCATGCAATACAATATCGGCGAATTAGATAGTTTGCCATGGAAACAAGCACCTACTGCCACTATCTACAAAGATATGCCTAATGTATTCATGGAGAACGGTAGCGGACAATTGGCATATGACCAACATGGTGGTTTCTTTATGAGTCAATATCGTTATAACTCCAGTTATGCAAAGCCAGGATTGATTCACATCAACAAAAAAGGTGAAGTGGACTTTAACATCTCCAACAATGGTGTAGATGGTGTTCTACAAGGTGGTATGGCTGTAAACGCCGATGGTTCTTTAGTGGCTCTAGGAACTGAGTATGGTACTGTGAAGATTTGGGAAGTTGAATATGATGCCTCTGGAGCTCCTACCATGACCGAAAAATATGTAATTAAGTGGGGTGAAGGCGAAGTTGTAACCATGGGTATGGACTTTGACGCTGCTGGTAACCTATACATCGTATCCAACACCAACGAACGATTGATGGTGTACTCATTACCTAAGACCAATAACACCTATACTACTCGCGTTCCTCTCAATCGAGAAACCTACCCACGCGTATCTAAAGATAATGACACAGGTGAAGATCCTGGTGAAGAGACAGGTATTCGCAAAGAGGGATTGAATGCTTATACTTCAAATATGTCCTCTGCAGCTTTGTCCAACAACAAAGCCATTATTACTTACACCCTCAATGCACCAGCTGCTGGATTGGAATTACAACTCCTTGACGAAAATAAGAATGTTGTAGCTTCTCATCCAATGAATGTTGCTGAAAACCGTACACAGGGCTCACACCGCGTAGAAGTAGATCTCAATGGCCTACCTAGCGGTACATATGGTTGGGCACTCCAAACTAAGAGTTTACCATTACCTGAAGATGGTGAAGCATTCTGCGCGATAGATAACTTACCTGATAAGATGATGGCGTCTAAAGGTCTTGCTATTGACAACGACTACAACTCTCCATATTTCGGACAACTCTATGTGGCTGAGTCTAGCGGAGATAAAGTGCTTGAGAACAAAGCAATTTACATCTACGATGCTACAATGGATATGGTTGAGAAAGTGACTTCAGACAAGTGGGCTGCTGCTGTTAGTGCTCCATGTCGTGTTACAGTAGGTCCTGACCATCAACTTTATATTTGCGAGTGGGCAGACGTATATCCTAATAATGCCTACATCATGGATCCTGCTAACCCATCTGAACTTACGCCAATCTTTGGTGGTACACCAGCAGAAAATGGTATTTATACCGCTACGGATGGTAAAGACATTCACGGCTCTATCAGCCATATTTGGGTAGAGGGCACAGGTGCAGACCGCGTAATCTATACATTTGATGAGGATATCAATATGGAGGGATTAGTTCACCCTATGGGCTTGTATCAATACAATATTGGCGAACTCGCTACACCATGGGAACAAGCACCTAGCAAACTTGTATTTGATAATGCAGACTTCCTCCAACAAAACGGAAATAGCTTTATCCAACCTGATCAATATGGTTGGTGGATTAGCCAAGACCGCTCTGCTGATAATGCAAAAATTCCTGCCCTCATTCACATCAACAAAGAGGGTAAAGTGGACTTCAATTCTGCAGGTACTCTTGGTGGTCGTACACGTGGTGCACTCGGATTTAATAAAGATATGACTATGATGGCTACTGCTATTACAGGTGGTATTCTTCTATGGGATGTGAAATACGATGCTGCAGGTGTACCTTCTTTAGAGGCCGCAGGACGTGTTGAAACAGGCTTTGGTGAATCCTGCTGGAATGTTGTATTCGATGTGGCAGGTAATATCTATGCTTCTGGCGCAGGTAGCGTAAGTGCTTGGGCATTGCCTTCTACAGAGTACACATGTGTAGTACCTGCTCCTGATGGAGACAAACTGACTATTGTTTCCACCTATTTGGAGAATGTGGAATCCAACACAACTATCATGAAGAGCGGTATATTTACCATCACTGGCCAATATCTTGGCGAAGATGATAGTAACTTACCACAAGGTTTGTATATTATTAATGGAAATAAAGTAATAAAATGAAACGATTAGCATTCCTATTCATCGCATTGGCTACCATTATGGTGGCCAATGCCAATGTGGTCACTGGTAAGGTGACAGATGCTATGGGTGAGCCGCTGATTGGCGTGAGCGTTGTTCAAGCTGGTACACCTAATGGTACTATTACCGATTTTGATGGTTTCTACACCATTGAAGTTACCAAGGATGCACAATTGCAGTTTTCATACATTGGGTATGTTACTGCCACAGAGACAGTCAACAATCGTACCACCATTAATGTCGTATTACGCGAAGACACACGCGTGCTGGATGAAGTGGTAGTGGTGGGTTATGACACCCAACGTAAAGCTAATTTGACAGGTGCGGTAGGTTCTATTAGCGTAGAAGACCAACTTGAAGGTCGTCCTATTGCCAATGTCGGTACAGGTATGCAAGGTGCAGTTGCAGGTCTTACAGTGACCAATTCTTCTGGTCGTTTGGGTGATACTCCTAAGTTCCGTATCCGTGGTGCTGTAGGTACATTGCTCAATGAGGATGGTAGTCAACCGCTTATTCTTGTGGATGGTGTGGAGATTAGCGACATCTCTATGATTAACGCGGACGACATCAAAGAGATTTCTGTCTTGAAAGATGCTGCTTCATCCAGTATCTATGGTACGCGTGCAGCATTCGGTGTAATCCTTATTACCACCAAGTCGGGAAGCGGCGTAGAATCCAAATTTTCTGTCAACTATTCCAACAACTTCTCATGGGCTACACCTACAGCTCTGCCAGAAATAGCCAAATCGTATATCGGAGCAGAAATGGCTCTAGAAGCTCGTAATCGTCATACTCCTGGTACAAGCGTATTTACCAATGCATGCGGATTGATTTGGGATGCAGATGATATTGAAGCTATGTACGAATGGGACAGAATGTTCGGTTCACAAGATCTCGGACCTGAAATGGTAGAAGGTCGTGACTTCATACTCAAATCAGGTGTACCTCATTTCTACCGTAGTTGGAATGCGGCTGATGAATATGTAAAAGACTTTTCTTTCAGCCAACAACACAACATGAGCTTCTCTGGTACAGCTGGCAAAACCAATTACTATATGGGACTCAGCTACATGGGACAAGGTGGTGTAGTCAAGGTGAATCCAGACTCTTACAATCGCTATTCTGTCAACTATTCTACAGACACCGAGATCACTCCTTGGCTCAAAGTGCGCAGCAAAGCGCTCTATACACGCACCAACTTGGAGACTCCATTTAATTTTGGTACTTCTTCTTATGATGCACTCTATTATCTCTATCGTTGGCCATCCATCATGCCATATGGTACCTACGAGGGTATTCCTTTCCGCAACTCTGTTACCGAAACAGCAGCGGCTAGCATGGATAGTGATGTCAAAGACTATATGCGTTTCTCTGTAGGTGCTACATTCGTGTTGGGTATTCCTGACTTGACATTGGATATCGACTATACCTACAATCTTGACAACCAACACATCACCCAACGTGGTGGTACAGTAGGTGGTTGGGATTTCTGGAGTGGCAGTATGGCACTTGTGGACAACTGGGCGGCTTCTTCACGCAACAAAATTGACAAATATCAATACAACCGCAACTACCATGCTGGCAATGCCGTTCTCCGTTATAAGCACACATGGAACGATGCACATAGTCTCAATGTCTTTGCTGGTATGAATATCGAATACAAAGAGGTAGATTACATGAATGCTGAAGTTCGCGATTTGCTTGATCAGAGCAAACCAGAAATTCCATTGGCTATTGGCGACAAATTCGTATATGGTAGTCATACCTCATGGGCTATCATGGGTTTCTTTGCGCGTGCTAACTATTCATACAAAAACCGCTACTTGATTGAGTTGAACGGTCGCTTTGATGGTTCGTCTCGTTTCCCAACCGACCAACAATGGGGATTCTTCCCTTCAGGTTCGCTCGGATGGGTAGCTAGCGAAGAAAATTTCTGGGAGGTTCTTAATCCATATTGGAGCTTCCTCAAAATCCGTGCTTCTTATGGTTCTATTGGTAACCAAGATATTGGTGACAACCGCTTCCGTGCTATTATGGCTTCATATAATAGCGGCTGGATTATCGGTGAGACCAACAAACTATCATTTGGATTGCCTACCGCTTTGGCGGAAGGATTTACTTGGGAAACGATTAAGACTATCAACTTGGGTCTTGACACCCGTTTCTTCAACGATGACTTGGGCGTCAGTCTTGATCTTTATCGCCGTATCAATGATGGTATGGTGGTAGGTGGAAGCGAAGTACCAAGTACGTTCGGTGCTACTGCTCCTTACGAGAATGCGGCACAATTGACCACCAACGGATGGGAACTCGGCATTGATTACCACCACCGTTTTGCCAATGGACTTCGCCTCAATGTATCTGCTAATGTATCCGATGCGTTAACTATCGTCACCAAGCACCCTCGCAAGACTTCATCTGTCATCGATGGTAGCCACTATGAGGGCAAAGTGATTGGCGAGATCTGGGGCTTCACCACCGATCGTCTCTTCCAAGAGAGTGATTTCAACGCGGATGGCACACTAGTAGATGGTATCGCTTCACAAACATATTTTGAAAACAGCAGTGGCTATGGATATAAATATGGTCCTGGTGATGTGAAGTACAAAGACTTAGACGGTAATGGTGAGATTACATGGGGTGATAAAACCGTAGATAATCATGGCGACTGGAGCCGTATTGGTAATACAACACCACGCTATGAATATAACTTCAAGATTGGAGCCGATTGGTATGGAGTTGATCTCAATATCTTCTTCCAAGGTGTAGGTTCACGCCAATATTGGGCTACTGGTACGATGATGATTCCTGGTTGGAACTTCTCGGAAGGTACATATTATGCTCACCAAACTGATTATTGGACTGCTGAAAACACGGATGCATATTATCCACGTTTGACAGAGACCAACCAACCTGGACAGTATTCTGCTGCTGGTTTCAATTTCCTTTGCCAATCACGCTACCTTCTGGATATGAGTTATCTTCGCTTGAAGAATATCACCGTAGGTTATAGCTTGCCTGACAAAGTACTCAAGAAAATGCACTTCAACAAGTTCCGTGTATATTTCAGTGCTGAAAATGTATGCGAAATAGATCATCTTGGTGATTTGCCAATTGATCCTGAAACAGCTACTTCTGCAGGTGATGGTGGTGCAATGGGATTCGGACGTATCTATCCATTCACTCGCCAACTCAGTTGCGGTTTGCAAATATCATTGTAATGAAACTCTGAAATATTGAAACTTTGTAATAGTATGAATATGAAAACAAAATATATTTTTCTATCCGTTTGGGCTATTGTATTAGCCTTTACGATGACTAGTTGCGATGGTTTTCTCAATCAGCCACCTTACGATGATTTAACTGACGAGGAATATTGGCAGAACGAAGACCAAGCCCGTACATATATGTATGGTTTCTACACCTCTATTTTCTCTGGCTATGGTACTGGCACTTCGCATGGTCCATTCCTTATGGGACAAACACTCAATGACGACTTTGCCTCTGATGTTGAACAAAAAGATTTGACACCACTAGTAGTACCAGAGGCTGACGGCTCTTGGAGCTTTAGTAATATACGCAAGGCCAACTATGTATTAGAAAACATCGACCGCATAGATGCTGCGCCTACTGCCAAGAACCACTGGCGTGGTGTAGCACGTTTCTTCCGTGCTTGCTACTATAGCAATCTTGTCTTCCGCTATGGCGACGTGCCTTGGTATGACCGAGTTCCTAAACTCAGTGACAACAAAGAGGACATGGATTACCTCTACAAGGATCGTGATCCACGTGCCTATGTGGACTCATGCATCATGGCTGACTTCCAATATGCTATGGATAGTGTACGTGAAAACGATGGACCTCTACAGATCAACCGTTATGTGGTAGCAGCTATGGCATCACGATTCATGCTTCGCGAGGGTACATTCCTTAAATACCACAATATTGATACGGAACTGGCTACACAATGCCTTACTATGGCAAAATCTGCGGCAGAAGTGGTGATGAATTCCAATAAGTATGCTATTGCGCCTTCCTATAACGCGCTCTTTACCAGCGATGACCTTGGCAGTAATCCAGAGATTATCATGCATCGCCACTATGTAGATGGCGTCCTAGCTCACTCTACACTCACCTACTCGTTCACCGAGGCACAAGCTGGATTGAGTCGCTCACTGGCGGAGGCGTTTGTGGCAAGCGATGGATTACCTCTCTATAGCAAAGATGCTAATTTCGTAGCTCCAACGGCGGACGACTTTTTTGCTAACCGTGATGCACGTTTGACCATGTGTATTCGCCCAAAGTATTATGTAAAAGGGTGCGATACCAAACCGTTCAACTACGCACTATCTGGCTATTCTTGGAACAAGTTTATGGATGATAGCAAAGCTGACAAACCAGATCCTACTTGGACCGGTCAAAAGAACGTTACCGACGCTCCATGCTTACGTTATGCAGAGGTACTGCTCAACTATGCTGAGGCTGCCTACGAATTGCACCTGCTCACAGGCGCAGCATTTACTCAAGCTGACCTAGATAAATCCATTAACCTCATTCGTGCACGTGCTGATGTCAATCTGCCTGCCCTCCAGATGCTAGGTGACCAACCTGCTATCAATGGTGTAACATTTGATGATCCTAAGCGTCTTGAGATTGAGCAAAAAGCCGATGGCGGTATCACCCCTGCATTACTATGGGAAATCCGTCGCGAACGCCGTGTAGAATTGTGTATGGAGGGATTCCGTCTTAACGATCTCAAACGTTGGTGCAAGCTCGACTATCTATGGAATGGCTGCAACCCAGATATCCGTTATGGTGCATATATCCGCTTAAGCGACTATCCTACTAGAGGTACAGAAGTGGTTTTAGAAGACCCCAATGCTACCGAAGGATATATCCTACGCAACACACTAGGCGAGCGTAATCGTCCAATCAAGCGCAACTATATCAATCCTATCCCTTCTGGACAAATCACATTGTATAAGACCAAAGGATACACCTTGTCTCAAAACACAGAGTGGGGATGGTAATACGCTGTAATACATCATATTAACAAATAAATTATTAATCATGAAAAAGAATCTTTTTTTCCTTAGTATTGCCATATTGAGCATACTATTTGTAGGTTGTAAACCAGAACCAGAACCTCAAGATACAGTAGAGGCTCTCATTAAGTCCATCTCCATCAAAAACACCACTTATAGTGGTAAAGTGGACAATACCACCTATACTGTTACATTCAATGATGTAGCTGCTGAAACCAACATTGAAGCAATTCAATTTACTGCTAAACTTTCGTTGGGTGCTAAATTGGAGCAAGATACCTACGATTTCACATTAGGTGCTTCTGAGGACGGTAAACAATTGGTACAAACCATCAAAGTAATCAATGGAACCAAAACACAAGAGTACACCGTAATCATCAATCTTCTTGACCCAACATCTGATCCTATGTTGGATGCTTTGTACATGAAAAAAGGCACCACTGGTGAGGAGGTTAAAGCATTGATTTTTGATGGTGCTGTAGCGCTCGGCATGCCAGAGGAGGCAGAGGCTGTGTTTAGCAGTATTTCAGTAATCCCTGCACGTGCAGCGTATAAGTTTACTGCTATGCAAGACAACAAGATCTCTGCGGCTAACCCAGGTCAATTGGAGATCGAATTCATGGGTCGTAAGACTGTATTTGATATCACTTTTGCGGCTGCTCCTACCCCAGGTGCAGATATTGCTGCAGCAGTAGTTCACGACTTCTCTGTAGCTACGGGCAATGCTCCTGCTGAGTTTGCAGCTGAGAACACCCGCGGTACTGATTTCGATGGCGAGCATGTACTCGTAGTATCTCGCAACGACGATGGTTCTGCGTTCCCACACCTCTATAAGGTATCTGACCTTTTGGCTGACAACGCAGGCAACAAGATTGCTCTCAACACTACTGGTATCGAAGGTGGTACACACGTTGTAAGTTCTGGTAGTTTAAATCACGGTCATATCTACATCTGTAACCTTACTACCGCTCTTAGTACAGTTGATCCTCTCAAGGTATATCACTATGCGGATGCTAATGCTGCTCCTGAAGTATGGTCTTGGGATGGCGTTCTTAGCGTAACAGAGGAGGGTGACACTATTGGTGCTCCAGCTCGTTTGGGCGATAATATCTCTGTTAATATTGATGAGTCTGGTAATGGTTATGCTTTCTTCTGCGGCCAAGAGGGTTCTGCTGAGAAGGTTTACCGTGTACAAATCACCAACTTCAATCAGTTCTCTAACCCTACCGAGATTATCCTTGATGTTCCATTCCCATACTATGGCTATATCAACGAGGTTCCAGAGGCAGGTCAATATATCTTCAAGAGCCACTATATGGCTGTTATCCGCCTGATGGATGCTAATGGTACTCCACTTATGGAAGATGTAGAATTAGATGCTACCGAGAGTGGTTTGAACCCACGCGGTGGTGTAGATCCTCATGTGATTATGTTCAACCGTGGTCGCTACCTCGTATTCTCCACTCCTTACAACAACGGTAAGCGTATTGGTGCAGGTCCTGGCTTGTTCGTACAAGACATCACCGATGGTGTGGACACGAAGGCTGCGCTTATCAAGTGGTCTGAAATGCTCTATGATGAGGAGTATTTCTGGGAACCAACCTATCATTACTCACTTGATCCAAGCCAACCTGATGCTAACACTACTGTAGACGCTTGCGCTGCACAATGTAATGCTGCTGAGGTAGATGGTAAACTCGTAGTCTTTACTGCTGCAACCAAGGCTGGTTTCGCACTCATTGAGTTCCCTAAAGCTAAATAAATAGTATCTTTATACATATAGAGGCTGTCACTAGGCAGCCTCTATATTGCAATATAATGATTACCTATAATGAAGAAAACCATACTCATTCTATTTTGCTTACTCACTTGGTTTGCTACCTCAGCGCAAGATGTCCTGACCATTTGGTACAACAACGAGGCCATCGAATTTTCAATTTCCGATATTGATAGTATCACATTCTCTACCAGTCAGCCACAAGCTATTGGTGTATTCTCTGTTGCTAGCAATCAGCAGGTGGCTTTCTCACCAGGCAATTTGCAGTATATCACTGCCTCTGGCACATGGCTCTTTGCCGCTCAGCAATATGAGTATATAGGTACTCGTAATATGGTGAATCAGGCTTTTGCCGACACCATAGACCTCTTTGCTTGGAGCACGGATACGGATCCCTCCACAGCATGGGGTGTCACTTTATCCGAAGACAAAAGCCTCTTCAATGGCAATTTTGTGGATTGGGGAACTGCCATTGATGATGGCAATACATGGCGTACGCTGACATCTAGTGAGTGGGAATATCTCAGGGCATCACGCAAAAACGCCAAGAATCTTATCGGCATAGGCAGTGTAGAAGGATTACATGGATTAATCTTATTGCCAGACAACTGGGTATGTCCAGAGGGCATCACTTTCAAGAGTGGCTACAGCGACAAGGAGTATAGTTCTATAGCCTTCGAGGAGTACCAATCCTTCACCGCTGCAGAGTGGATCTTGATGCAAGATGCAGGTGCTGTATTCTTGCCTTGTTCTGGTTTCCGCTTAGGCACCTCGTTGGGATATATGCAGATGGCTGGTCTGTACTGGACAGCGTCCCAAAATGCAGCCTATGGTCCACAATTTGCTAGTTATTTCCTCTTCATGTGCGATGGCGCGGGTATTGGCTATGACAACCGAACTGGCGGCAATGCAGTGCGTCTAGTGCGAGACTTATAATCACACCATACCATTTGCCAATAAAATCAGACCAAATAACATACATATGAAAAAAATCATCACTATTATTGTTTTTCTCTGCGCAGCATTGATTCACATTGAGGCTAAAGATGTGATTCTAGGTGCAGAGCAAACCAAACAATACCTACCTTTGCTCAAGGGCAAGCGCGTTGCTCTACTGAGCAACCATACAGGTATCGTGATCCAAGGCAAGGACACGATTCACACCCTAGACCTCTTGCTCAAGCATGGCGTAGAGGTTACCGCCATCTTCTCTCCTGAACATGGTTTCCGCGGCACCGCTCGTGAAGGCGAGCATGTGGCTAGCAGCGTAGATGATAAGACGGGTATACCTATTCTATCTCTCTACGACGGAAAGAGCTATCGCCCCTCTAAAGAGGCCATGGCCACTTTCGACATCCTTATCACCGACATCCAAGATGTAGGACTCCGCTTCTACACTTACTATATCACGATGTTCCGCCTGATGGACGCTTGCGCACATGATGGCAAGCAGTTCATCGTCTTTGACCGTCCTAACCCTAACGGATGGTATGTGGATGGTCCTATACTAGATATGAAGCACAAATCAGGTGTAGGCGCATTGCCAATACCCGTAGTACATGGTATGACCTTGGGCGAACTTGCACTGATGATCAATGGCGAATACTGGCTCTATGATTCGCTCCAGGTGGACTTAACAGTTATTCCTTGCAAGAACTACACCCACCAGACCCTATACCGTTTGCCTGTAGCGCCATCGCCTAACCTAAGAAATATGCTGTCGATTTACCTCTATCCAGCCGTATGTCTGTTCGAAGCGACGCCTGTGTCCTTGGGTCGCGGAACAGATAAACCCTTCCTTTGCTATGGTCACCCTAACTTCAATGCCCCACGCACAGAGGCGAGTGTGTATGGTCCTGCGATTACCTTTACCCCTAATCAATCCACTCAGAAAGGTCGCATCTGCGATGGTGTGGACCTCAGCGGCATGAGCGAAGAGGAAGCGCGAAAGGTAGGTTTCTCGCTACGCTATCTATTGGACGCGTATGAGCATCTGAATATGGATAACTATTTCTTCCGTCCGTTCTTCGAACTCCTAGTAGGTCAGGATTATGTGCGCAAGATGATCAATCAAGGCAAGAGTGAGGAAGAGATTCGCGCTCGCTGGCAAGAGGATGTGGCAAACTTCAAAATCCAACGCCGTCCATATCTCCTCTATGAAGAATAGTTTAAAGTTTATAGATTATAGTTTAAAGGCTCAGATATATGAATCCATTAACAATCCTTATCGTAATCGCATGCTACTTTGCATTGCTGTTTTTCATCTCTTATTTGGCTGGTCGTAAGGCCGACAATGCAGGTTTCTTCTCGGGCAACCGCAGCAGCAATTGGCTGCTCGTGGCCATGTCCACCATCGGTGCAGCTATTTCGGGTGTTACTTTTGTCAGTGTGCCAGGTATGGTTGCCACTTCGGGTTGGGCATACATGCAGATGGTACTCGGTTTCACTGTAGGTCAGT
>JAZNKZ010000081.1:0-14156 GCA_045578815.1 Paludibacteraceae bacterium | reverse complement strand
GAGAGTCTTGTGGAGAGCTACGATAGCGCCTTCCTCAGCCTCTTCTACTACTTCTTCTGCCTCTACTGCAGGAGCCTCAGGAGCTTCAACAGCTGCAGAATCTACAGTTACTTCCTCAGCTACAGGAGCAGCCTCAGCTGCGTCTTGAGCCATTACTGCAACGCTTCCGAAAGAAAACATTGCCAACACCGTTAGGGTTGCAAAAATTTTTTTCATACGATTTGTTTTTTGTGTATTAAATTGTTTATAATTATTTAATTCGCTTTCGCTCATGTTGGTGGCTCGCTGTGCGAGCGTTTTGTAGGGGGATTTCTTCGTAATCCCCACAGTCTGCCACGGGCATCCTGTGCAATCCTTTTCCATTCGCCCTCTCTCAAGCAAGCTTGGACGAGTTCTCTCGGAAAAGTCTTGCGGAGAGAGGGGGATTCGAACCCCCGAAACCCTTTTGGAGTTTACACGCTTTCCAGGCGTGCCTCTTCAACCACTCGAGCATCTCTCCTTCGTGTCAGCAACCATTAATATGGCTACACTTTCGGGCACAATACACCTAATGACCCGCAAAGGTACAAAAAATATTTGATATATGCACAATAATTTGCACTTTTTTTGTTTTTTTTCACAAATTTATAACAAAAAGTGCTTTTGCATTGGCTGTTGTCACCTCATTCACATGCTCTACAGAGCATTGATACACCTCTGCTAAACGCTCCGCTACATGCCACATCCACTTGCTCTCGTTGCGCTTACCACGATGAGGCACAGGTGCCATATAGGGCGCATCCGTCTCCAATACCAAACGCTCCAACGGAATACCTACCAAGTGCTCCGCCAACTTACAGTTCTTGAAGGTCAGCACACCGCCTATGCCCAAATAATACCCCATATCTACCACCTGTTTTGCCACCTCATGACTGCCACTGAAGCAGTGCATCACACCTTTTACTGTAGGGAACTCGCGAAGGATCTTCAGTGTATCTTCAGTCGCATCACGGCTATGAATCATCACGGGCAAATCATATTGCTCTGCCCAGCGCATCTGCTCACGCAATGCCTCATGTTGCTGCTCCTTGAAAGTCACATCCCAATGATAATCCAAGCCTATCTCGCCGATGGCGATCATGGGGGAATCAGAGTGCATGCGCGCATCGACTGCGGCCTTTAACACATGCAACTGTTCTTGCCAGTCTTCTTTTACATTTTCTGGGTGCAAACCCAATGCAGGAAAGAGATATTGGGGGTATTTATCACACACCTCCAACACATCTTTTACCGAAGTCTTATCTACACCAGGCACCAGAATGGCTTCTACGCCATTCGCCTGTTGGTCAGCCAAAAAAGCTGACAACTCTTCCGCATACTGCGGGTCATCTATATGGCAGTGGGTATCAATCATATCCTTGGTTCGCTGCGCTCACGTTGTATGCTTCGCGTTATTATGTTATTTGTCGCTGTACGACGTTATTTGCTTCGCGTTAGGATGCTACTGTCGCCGTAGCTGAGGAAGCGGAAGTCGTGCGAGAGGGCATAGTCGTAGATGGTATGCCAATCGCCTCCTACAAACGCACTTACCAACAACAATAACGTCGATTTGGGTTGGTGGAAATTCGTAATCAGCTGATTTACTACGCGGAACTGATATCCGGGCTTAATCATTATCTGCGTTTCAGCATGCAAGACGTCTTGCTTTGTACTATCCAAATAATCTACTATTGCCTGCAATGCCTCGCGTGTGGAAAGTGTATATTCTTTCTCGTATGGCTCAAATTGGGCGACAGTAAGCTGTGGGGTAGCGTTGTGTAGTGGTTGTGTAGAATGGTGTAGCAGTTGTGTGCCGAAGAAATAGAGACTCTCCAAGGTACGCATACTGGTGGTGCCTACGGCTACAATATGTCCGAGATTATTGATAATCGTTTGAATAGTAGCTTTGGGCACGGCGATAATCTCCGTATGCATCGTATGTTGGTTAGCATCTGCCACTTTGACTGGCTGGAAGGTTCCTGCGCCTACATGCAGCGTCACTTCTGCCGTTTGTACGCCACGCGCGCGCAAGCCATTCAACACTTTATCCGTAAAGTGAAGTCCTGCGGTAGGGGCTGCTACCGAACCTTTGATACGCGAATAAACAGTCTGATAAGTAGTTTTGTCGCTCTCTTCGGTCTTGCGATTAAGATATGGAGGGATTGGCAACTCGCCTACAGCATCGAGAATCTCTGCAAAACTTACAGCCACTCCTTTCCAAGAAAATTTCACAGCAAAGGTATTGCCTGTTTGTTCGCCTTTCTCGGCAAATAAAGTTACCTCTTCGCCTGAGGGCAACACGACAGGTAGAGACAACGCACCCGTCTTCCATTTCTTGGCATTGCCAATCATACATTTCCATGTGCAGCCGTCTGTACTGCCTAAAGACAATTGATAGTCGTGTGGTTCCAATGGTTCGAGGCAAAAAACCTCTATGCGCGCGCCGAGAGCATTGTGTAGCGGTGGTGTAGATGTGGTGTAGGGTTGTGTAGCGGTAGTTTTATGAAACTCTAGACGCGCTTGTATTACGCGCGTGTTATTACATATGAGTAGCGAGCCTATAGGCAGGTATTCGCCTACGTTATAAAAGCAATCTTCGCTCACTTGCCCGTCGCGGTAAATAAGCAGTTTGCTCTGGTCGCGCTCAGCCAACGGATATTTAGCTATCCGTTCATCGGGTAGGGGATAATTATATTCTTCTATAAGGATTTCTTCCATGATTTTCTGTCGCCACTAAATAGCACATATTGATTAAAAAGACAGTCTAAGTCTCCGTTGATGAGGCGAATTCGTTTCGCCGGTCGTAGTCCCACACACTTGAGTGCCTCCTCGTTGCTGGAGATTATCCATGCGGTGGCACCACAAAATTGATGTTTCAGTGTTGTACCTATATCTTGGTATAGCCGCAATACATCTTTATCTTGCGACAAACGCTCACCATACGGCGGATTCATCATCACGAGCGCACCTTCCGTTTTCCCTTTTCCGTTTTCAGTTTTCAGTTCCTGCACACGTATTTGCTTCACCTCTATGTCACGCTGTAGGTTAGCTGATTGGATGTTCTTTTGGGCTGTTTGTACGGCATAGAAACCAGCATCTGAACCATATATCTTATGGGTAAACTCGCGCTCACGACTATCGTCGCTATATACTTCTTCAAATAGGTCTGCATCAAAGTTTGCCCATTTCTCGAAGGCAAACCCCTTGCGATAGATACCTGGTGCTATGTTGCGAGCAATGAGTGCAGCTTCGATAAGCAATGTACCCGAACCACACATAGGGTCGTAGAAATCGCTTTGTCCCTTCCACCCTGCTAGCAGTAACATTCCTGCGGCAAGCGCTTCATTGATAGGAGCTTGAGTGTTTGCTACACGGTATCCTCGCTTGTGCAAACTCTCACCCGAACTATCTAGTGAGAGGGTCACGGTATCGCCTGCTATGTGTACGTTGAGATAGATGTCTGGGTTGGTGAGTTGCACATTGGGGCGCACTCCACCATGCTCCATCCACCAGTCCACTACAGCATCTTTCACGCGATACGTGACAAACTGCGAATGGCGAAATAAGTCAGAATAGACTGTGGCATCAATCGCGAAACTCATGCTAGTGTTCATGTATTGTGCCCAATCTAATTGCTTCACTTCCTTGTAGATATCGTCTGTCTTTTTGGCTTTGAAGGTGGCAATAGGTACTAATATACGCGATGCTGTACGCAAACAGAAGTTGGCAGTATAGAGCATGCGTAGGTCGCCCGTAAAGGATACGGCGCGGCGTTCAATTTGTACGTTGTTGGCACCCAGCTCAATCAGTTCCCCAGCCAATACTTCCTCCAATCCTTTGAAGGTTTTTGCCAACATTTGAAATTCGTTGTTCATATTCTTACCATATACCTATCGGCCCTTCCGAAGGGATACCGAACCCTTGCCGAAGCGCTACAATTTACATATTTGTTTTAACTAAAGAAGATGGGAATCAGAACAAACTCAATTGCTCATCCACAGGCTTACTATCTTCGGGCACTTCGTTGGTGATAGTAAATGGTACATCCACTGCGGGTTGCTCTGCTGATGGTTCGTTTTCTGCAGGTATCTCCTCCTCTTCGGTTTGCTCTTCCTCCTCCACCTCTGGCTCTGGAGTGATATCTGTAATAGCAGCAATCTCCAAAGTAGAGAAGCGTTTGCCTTTGGCTTTAGGCGATTTAATATCAATAAACTCCGACATCAGTACGTCCATATCGGGCTTGTTTTCATCCGTGAAGGATATACGAATCTGTGCCTCCTCACGATCCGATAACACGATAACCTTACTATCGCTATTTTCGCCCAACATGTTTTGCAGTTTGGCTTGGGCATCCAGTTGGAAGCGCTTGCCATAGTAATAACCTAGATCCGCATTCCACATAGCCAGTGACCACACTTTCTCGCTATCAAATTTCTCAATACGCCATATGTTTTGATCAAAGTGCGCTGTCAAATCAAAGTTGCTAAGGTAGTAGCCACCATTATTGGTAATTACCAATATGCGATCTTCCTCTACAAACTCGCCTAAGTATATGCCTTGTCCGTCGTAGTTCAAGCGTAATATATCTGGATCAAACCACACTTTGCGTCCGCCTAGGGTGGAGTGGCCTTTCTGCTTCATAGTAATGGATTTGACCTCATACTTGGTCAGTACATTGCCTCGTGCAGTACGGCTCTTGATGGCTAGTTCGCTCAAATCCTTGATCACTTCCATCTTCTTGAGATGTAGAGCAGGTTTGAGTTGGATCTTGATTACTTCTGCCTCGCCATTTGGGTTGGCTGTAAAGTACATCACACGCGAACCGGCTTTGCCTTGTGTCAAGTCGTATTCTTTCTCGCGAGCTACGCCCGTCACTGCAAAACGTTTCATGTAGTAAACGCCTTTCTTGCCGTCACGATATATTGCATTGTAGATAGTGCGGTGATCGTTCTTGCGGAAGATATCAATATGGATAATATCACTACCCACAAACACTTTTTCTGCTACCTTCACTATCTTGTATTTTCCATCCTTGTGGAAGATAATCACCTCGTCAATATCTGAGCAGTTGAATAGGTATTCATCCTTCTTCAATCCCGTACCGATAAAGCCGTCAGCACGATTGATATAAAGTTTCTCGTTGGCTTCTACTACGGTTTTGATATTGATATTTGCGAAATTACGAACCTCTGTACGACGAGGATACAAATGACCATATTTCGCTTTGAGCGAATCGAACCATGCGATAGTATAGTCGTTGAGATTTTTCAGGTTCTTGATAGTGGCTTTAATCTTTTTGTCCAAGTCACGCATCAGCTCATCTGCTTTCTTCGAGTCGAAACGCGTGATGCGAATCATTCGAATCTCAAACAATCGCTCAATATCCTCACGGCGAACTTCACGAATGAGTTTTGCCTTCCATGGCTCGAGTGCTTTATCTACAAAGACAATCAACTTCTCCTTGTCAGGTGCTTCTTCATATCCCTTCTCCTTGTATATGCGGTTCTCGATGAAGATTTTCTCCAGTGATGTGAAGAAATATTGCTCCTCTAGTTCAGCCTTCTGAATTTCTAGTTCCCATTTCAGTAGCGCTTTGGTGTGCTCCACCGACATGCGCAGCAGTTCGCTGATAGTGGTGAAGATAGGTTTCTTGTCTTGCACCACACAGCAATTAGGCGAGATATTCACCTCGCAATCCGTAAAAGCGTAGAGCGCATCAATGGTCTTGTCTGATGAACTTCCAGGTGCCAATTGCACTTCAATGCGAGCCTCTTCTGCCGTAAAGTCATCCACCTTACGCACTTTAATCTTGCCTTTTTGCACGGCACGCATGATAGTCTCAATAATCTTTGTGGTGGTGGTACCAAACGGAATCTCTGTGATAATCAATGTGCGATTATCATCCGACTTCTGAATCTTCGCTCGAATACGCACTGCGCCTCCGCGCTCGCCATCGTTGTAGCGGCTCACATCAATCTCGCCACCCGTAGGGAAGTCAGGATATAATTGGAATTCTTCACCGCGCAAATATGCCAAAGCCGCATCACAAATCTCGCAGAAGTTGTGGGGTAGGATCTTGGAGTTCAAACCTACCGCAATACCTTCCACACCCTGCGCCAACAGCAATGGGAACTTGATAGGCAAATGAATAGGTTCTTTCTTTCTGCCGTCATACGACATCATCCATTGCGTGGTCTTAGGGTTGAATACCGTGTCCAAAGCAAACTTACTCAATCGTGCTTCGATGTATCGAGGAGCTGCGGCGCCGTCACCCGTTAACGTGTTACCCCAGTTTCCTTGGCAATCGATCAGCAAGTTCTTCTGACCCAATTGTACCAACGCATCACCAATACTAGCATCACCGTGTGGGTGATACTGCATTGTCTGACCTACGATATTGGCTACCTTGTTGAACTTACCATCGTCTACACACTTCATGGCATGCAGGATACGACGTTGCACAGGCTTCAAGCCATCCTCAATTGCGGGGACGGCACGCTCTAATATCACATACGAAGCATAGTCCAAGAACCAGTCTTGGTACATGCCCGTCAAATGTTGTTTGATTGCGTCGGTGTACTCAGCCATGGATCGCTTGACGGCAAGTAGCTGTTTCTACAAATTAGAGTAATTTCTTGTTGATGAAAATATGGGCAAAGAGACCGCCAATCTCCAATACCAAACCTATCGCTAACAAGATGTTTTCTTGTACGCCAAAGAAATATACTGCCAAGCAAACTACACCTAGCAATACCAAGATGGCACCTAAACTTTTCAAAAATGTATTCATATCGTTTGTTGTATTTATATGTCTATTTCCAAAATTCGCCACAAAGGTACTACTTTTTTTTGAATTATGCAAACATAATTTTATTTTTTTATTCGCCACATACCTCCTGGCATGGATTTTACTACATCTTGCAATTCCAGCATTACTAAATCCGATACTACTGCATTGTACGCTAACTGCGTTTCCATTACTAGTTGATTAATATGCAGCCCTTCTTCTGTCTCCTGTAATAAGTCCACCAATTGCTTTTGGTTGGCGGTCAAATCCACCAACATCTCCACCATGGTTGTTTGTTTAGGTTGTTTCGCTTCTACTTGCCATTGCATGGCAGCAATCAAGTCATCTGCACACTCAATCAATTGCGCTTTGTTGCGTTTAATCAAGTCATTACATCCCGCACTGCATACATCATCCGCTCTGCCAGGCACGGCAAACACCTCACGTCCATAATCCACAGCCATATCGGCTGTGATTAGCGAACCACCCCTTTGCTTCGACTCCACTATCACCAATGCATCCGCCAAACCCGCTACAATACGGTTGCGAGCTACGAAATTAAATCGCTCTGGCTCCGTGCCGCATGTGTATTCTGTCAGTATGCCACCGTTGTTCAATGCCTGTACTGCCACTTGTCGGTGTACCGAAGGATATATCCTATCTAGTCCATGTGCTGGGACTATGATTGTCGGGATGCCTTCTTCCAATGCCGCCCTATGTGCTGCCACATCTATGCCATATGCCAAACCGCTTACGATGGTTAGATGGGGCACCTTCTTTGCCAAATCTAGCACAAATCGTCGGCACCAGTCTTTCCCCCTTTCACTAGGCATGCGTGTACCTACTACACTTACCATATGTTGTTGATTTACATCGATATTACCCTTAGCATATAATAGTAAAGGGGCATCTACGCATTGTTGCAAACGATATGGATAATTAGCATCTTTATAGTAGTACAATCCAATGGAGTGTTTCTCTATAAACTCCAATTCTTTTTTTGCGTGATCAATGCCCTCTATGCTCACCATCTCTGGATGACGAGCCGCTGCTTCTGTTGCAGTCGCGTAGTGATCCAGCACATGACGCAATTGCCGCTGGCGCGTCCTATTACCCCATGTAAGAGCAATCCTATTGAGCCATTCTTCTTGCATGTAATTTCTCAGCTATTATCCATATCAACACCCCCATTCCCGTACCTATGCAATCGGCTATCCAATCCATCCAATCACCTGTGCGAGGAAAAAAGTATTGCTCCTGCAAAATCTCAATCAAGCCACCGTAAATAATAGGGAACGCAAGGGCTAAGACCCATTTTGCGGCTTGTACCACTCCTGCTTTCTGGCTATCCCACAATAGGACTACTGCCAGCACCATGTACATAAGTCCATGTGCCCATTTGTCAATCCCCTCAATAGGGGGGAGCGACACATGTACCTCGCGCAATAGACTCACATAGGTTATTGCGCACACCACAAGGATGCTTGTCCAATATCTTAGAGCTTTTCGCCAAAGCATAAATCACCAGCGTCACCCAAGCCTGGAACGATGTATTTCTTCTCATTCAGCATTGGATCAATCACAGCACACCACAATGTCACATCCTCCGGCATTGTCTCTGTGAGATATGCTATCGCTTGTGGCGTTGCAAAGATACATGCTAGATGTACACTCTTGGGAGCACCATGACTTAACAATGCCTTATATCCCACTTCCATTGACAAACCAGTTGCCAACATTGGATCCACCAGCAATAGCGTCTTGCCCTCGATGGATGGTGCCGCCAGATATTCTGATACAATCTCAATCTGCATTTCCTCTCTCCTGCCAATTGTCTCTTTGCGATAGGCACTGATAAAAGCATTTTCGGCTTTGTCAAACATATTCAAAAAACCTTGATGCATGGGTAGTCCCGCGCGCAATAATGTACCCAAAACCACTTGATCCTGAGGAACTTCCACATCAGCTACGGCCAACGGCGTTTGTACCTGCTCCACCGCATAAGTCAGTTGCTTACTGATCTCTACAGCCATAATCTCACCGATACGCTCAATGTTGCGACGAAAACGCAGACTATCCTTTTGCGTATCCACACTACGCATCTCTTTTAAGTACTGATTAAGCAACGATGGTTGCTCTGATAGATTGATTACTTTCATGGTAAATTTCTGTAAAACTCCGCAAAATTACTACATTTTTTTCACATACGCAAATCTATTCCTACTTTTTATAATTTCACGCGCAGTAGCGCATGCACATCCGTGCGATGGTTTTTGCGTTCATTGGCCGCTGACCATGCACGTTGATATATTGTTTCACTTACCCGCAAATATATCGAAAAGGTATCATTGATTTTGTACCGCGCATTCAACCACAACCGCCCGCCTTTTCCATACACGAACGGGAAGGCGTAGGCGTATAAGACATCATTTTCATATATGTAAATACGATTGTCCCAATTTTGTGCATCAAACAGTTGTGCTCGCATTTGCAACACGATGGGCACCTGAGAAAAGCGGTATTCCACATCTTGAAGGAGCGACCAACCATATGTCATCCCCTCATTTGCATACACTAAATTGCCATCAGCCTGCGTTTTCATTTTCCATGAGCCCACTTCATAGACCATATTCCATCGGAGCGAATAGGTATCTTTCTCATCTTTTCTTTTTACGCGGAATCGTGTGTGCATACGGTAGTCTTTTTGCGGAATAAAATCCGCTTGTGCCATAGTCTCAAAACCACTTTTCCATACGTCACCAAACGCCGATAACTGCCAGTTTTTCAGTCGATTATATTCTACTCCAAAATAGCCGCCGTGTTCATCTCTCATTCTTGTCCACGAGCATAATGCATTGGCGTAGATATTGTCAAAATAAGGTGAGTAGTAGCGGTAAATTGCCAATAGGTTGATGTCAGACATAGGGGTATATCGTATGCCAGCGATGCCGCCTACACCCCATTTATTAAAATCCCTTCCATTTAGGGAAGAGTTTTGGGTTGGCTGACTAGTTGCAAGCTCGCCCCAAATATCCACTTTTCCCCGATTCCATCGGGCATTTACTCCCATCACCGCTCTCGCCTCTAGCCTTTTAGCCTCATCACCTAATGGCCTAATCTCCTCCACCGCCGTCACTCCTACTTTTAGCCGATTCCATCTGCCTGTCGCATTCACACCCACTACATGATTCCACTCTTCATTCCCTTTGCGCAACGAATAAAATGCACTAACATCAGCCCAACTACTTACTTTTGCTGTTGCACCTATGCCGCAAAAGTGATTATAACTATCACCTACCGAACCATATTTTTTCAGTCCCTCATCTGTGGTCGCAGTAGACTGAAGATAAGCTGTTTTTCCGCGTTTGAACGGACTACCTACTACCAATCCATACCCAAAACTTGCTTGATAATTGCCTGCTACTATTCGCTTCATTGGACCCATATCTCGCAATTCTACATACCCACCTAGGTCACTGTCTTTCAATGGCGCACCTACCGCGCGACTGACTGTTAACCCTGCTTGTACGCGATTCTGATAGTTCAGGCGATACCGAAGTTTGCCATACATAGGATCACCCTCATAATCTTCGATATTCCGTGCATCCACTCGCAGCGTCATCTCATGCTTGGCATAGTGAAACACTTCACGAACATACATCTTTTCATCCGAATCTACGGCTCCTACATACACAAATGGCAATAGATTTCTAATTTCATAATCTTTCAGACAATCAATCAGTTGCAACTCGTATATTTCTTGGAATGGATGCTCGTATTGGTAGAGTAAGATAGCATCAATCTGCTCGTCGCTCAAGAAACGTAATCTGCTCAATTCATCCGCTGTCGTCTGGTTCAAGTTAATAGGGTGAGCTGCAATGTCCAACAGTTCTTCTTGGATATCTTCTAGTGCTGCTTCTTCGTCCTCCGATCCGTCCTCCGATAGTTGGTTATAGATGTCTTCTAGGATTGCATCAAGAGAAAAAAACTCCGCGTGTATGGTCAAACTCATACACGATATGAAGAAGAAAATTATTATCCACGCACGCTTCATTTCCACTGCAAAAGTACTAAAAATTGCTGAAATATCCCAACTATTGTAAAAAAATTTTGTTTTTACACAATTTTTTACTATCTTTGCAGCCCGAAATGAAGCAAAACAAACCATATCTTCGTATTTTCAACACGCTGCTTATCCTTGCGGCGTATGGTTATTTAGCATATCGTTTGATTATTTTCGACGATTATGCCTCTTTCTTTGCGGCTTTTCAGGATATGGACATATGGCATTGTCTTGTCCTAGTGACGGTGCTTTTACTTATGCCCGTTAATGTGCTCTGCGAGGCAGGTAAGTGGCGTCTTCTCTTGCGTGATGTAGAGCCAATGACCATGTGGGGGGCGCAACGCCAAGTCTATTACGGCTACGTGGGTGCTTTTATCACCCCTTATCATGCCGGCGATTATCCTGCGCGTGCAATGCTTCTCAGGGACAAGGGTAATTTCTCCGCAGCGGTTGGGCTTGGTCTTGTAGGTACTGTGGCTCTCTTGCTTGTCGAACTCATCATCGGCGTACCTGCCACATGGCTCTTTGCTTCTTATGATCAATCGCTCCCAATGCAGTCATTTGCCATTGCTTTCATCGTGGTGATACTCCTAATGAGTTTCTTACCTCACATTGTGCGTAGTCTTGCTAAGCGTCAATGGCAATCTACTCAGATGCAGCAACTCGTCATGGCACTCTCCAAGATTTCCTACACCCGTTTCATGCAAACGGTCGGCTGGTCATTCTTGCGTTATATGGTTTGGGCAATCCAGTTGGCGCTAACTCTGCATTTCTGCGGAGTGGATATGTTGCCAATGGAGTACCTTATCTCCATCCCATTTTATTACATGGTGATTTCCATTTTCCCATCTATGCCAGTATTGAATATCGCCATCCGTGGCAGCTGGTCATTGATAATTTTCGATGCGTTTAGCGACAATGCGGCTGGCATAGCCTTGGCGGTACTGCTGATATGGCTCATCAACACCGTCCTGCCTATGCTCATCGGCTCCATCCTCTACCGCAACGGCAAAACCAAATAAACAATTCTACACAACACTACACAACGCTAAACAATATTAAACAACCCAATCATATGAATCTTTCCTTTTCAATCAACTATCAAACGCAGTGGGGACAGCACATCGCCGTTCTCTATGCTGCGGACGCAGATGTGCAACAAGCTTCACCTCTGCAACTTGACCTCGAGTGCCATGGCTCTGCCGAATGGGCTGCACAACTCACACTCAGTGACATCCACAAGTACATCTCTTATGTCTATGTTGTCATGGACGAGAATGGCAATATCCTCCGTCGTGAGTCTATGCCTCATCTCCTTGAGTGCCAACCTGGTAACATCATCCTTCGCGACCTTTGGCAAGATAAGGACCGTTCTCTCTTCGGTTCTAAAGTCTTCAGCCAAGTGCTTTTCGCGCACCGCAAACCTTCTGCTGCGGCTAAGGCAACAGGCAACATCTGCCTCAAGGTTAGTGTACCTCGCCTCGAGCGCCATCAAGGTGTAGCCATCATGGGTAATATCCCTGCCCTCGGCGCATGGGACAAGAAGAAAATGCTCCCAATGACCAACGCCTCATCGCCTGATAGCCTTATCGCCTCATCGCCTAACTACAACCCCACTTGGACCGCCACTTTCCACGCCAAACTCGGCACTGTAGTTGAGTACAAGTATGTCATCTACGACCTCCAATCGGGCGACATCGTGGACATGGAGTGGGGCGAGAACCGCAAGATTTGGGACGTTCAACGTGCTAAGCACTATGTCCTCACCGATGCTCCTTTCCGCTATACACAAGCCAACTGGAAGGGCGCAGGCGTAGCGGTACCTGTCTTCTCTCTCCGTTCAGAGAACGGCTTTGGTATTGGTGAGTACCAAGACCTCAAACTCCTCGCTGATTGGGCAGTTGCTACAGGACAAAAGATGATCCAGACCCTCCCAATCAACGACACTACTCTCCGTCACAACAACCTCGACTCGTATCCTTACAACGCAGTCAGTGTCTTTGCCCTCCACCCAATCTACCTCAATATCGAGAAGATGGGCACCCTCACTCCTACCCAACTCAAGAAGTACCGCAAGACCCAAGAGGAGTTCAATGCCAAGACTATCGCTGACTACCAATGCGTTTACGACGAGAAGATGAAGTACTTCAAAACGCTCTACAAGGCCGACAAAGCCGAGCTCTTTGCTTCTGACGAATACAACGCTTTCCTCGCTGCCAATGAGGGATGGCTCCTTCCATATGCGCAGTTTATGTCCAAACGCGACAAGCAACCTAAGGACTTCTACTGCTACCTCCAGTTCCACGCCGACAAGCAGCTCCGCGATGCTGTGGATTATGCGCACTCCGTAGGAGTGGCTATCAAGGGCGATATACCTATCGGTATCTCTCCTGACTCTGTGGACGCTTCCACCGACCCACAACTCTTCAACCTCTCTGCTTCGGCGGGTGCACCACCCGATGACTTCGATGCACGCGGCCAGAACTGGGGCTTCCCAACCTACAACTGGGATGTCATGTCGCAAGACGACTACCACTGGTGGAAGTTCCGTTTCACCAAGATGGCGGACTACTTTGATGCCTATCGTATCGACCATATCCTTGGCTTCTTCCGTATCTGGCAGATGCGCAAATCCGATGTTTGGGGACTCTGCGGACACTTCTCTCCTGCTATGCCTTATTCGCTCCAAGACCTTTGGAATATGGGTGTGAAGCTTGATGAGGACCGCCTCACTCGTCCTTACCTCCGTGCTCACTTCCTCGGCGAAGTCTTTGGCTATGATACCGAGTTTGTGAAGCAAAACTTCCTCCTCACCAATGACGGCAATATCTACTACTTCCCTGAGCACCTTGACACCCAACGCAAGGTTCAGCAGTACTTCCTCGACCCTGAGCACCGTGCTGCGCTGGAGGGCAAGTGCAATATCGATAATGTCCTCAATGGCTTGCTCTATCTCCATTGCGAGATTCTCTTCGTGCGTGACCAGAAGAACCCTTCTATGCTCCACCCACGTATCGCCATGTATCAGTCGCATAACTTCAGCGAGTTGTATGCCGACCAACGCCAACTCCTCATGGATATCCACAACGACTATTTCTACCACCGCCACACAGCTTTCTGGCGCGATTCAGCTATGAAGAAACTCCCTACGCTCATCGCTGCTACCGACATGCTTTGCTGCGGCGAGGACCTTGGTATGGTGCCTACTTGTGTGCCTGAGGTCATGAGTCAATTGGAGATCCTCTCGCTTGAGATTCAACGTATGCCTAAGGATCCAACTCGTGCTTT
>JAZNKZ010000080.1:0-1855 GCA_045578815.1 Paludibacteraceae bacterium | reverse complement strand
TGAGAGATTAGTAGTTGGTGTTGCTTCCAATGAAGTAAATGTACTTTCACCTGCAAGATATACACGGAACTCCCAGAATGAATAGCCATATCCTGTGCCACGCTCTGTACCATGGAATTGGATGTAGCGTGCAGTGGTTTTGTCAATTGTTTGCGTTTGTGTGTAAGGGAAACCTGCTAATTCTTGATCTTCAACAGTCCAAACAGGTGTCCAAGTCTCTTTGTCATCACTGACAGAAACGGTAAATGTTTTTCCATACGCACCTTCCCAAACGATTTCAAGAGTATTGAAGATACGTAATTGACCGAGATCCAACGTCCAAGTTTGAGGGTCCTCTTGTGCGGACTCCCAACGAGAACCACCTTCTATGTTGTTATCAATGGCAGCAGCAGCGTTGCCTGTTGTCGCTTCAGCAGAAGAACCATTAGCAGTGAGCGCGAAGTTAATATCCTCTATTTCAACCAATTCAGTACACAGTTGGGTTGGTGAAATATTATTAATACTAGCTTGCCAACGTCCATCCCAAGCCGGATTACTCCATTGAATCATATAGCCATATGTAGCAGGTGCAGTAGTGTATTCAATATCCACAGCTACTTCCCTTGATCCTCCTTCTGTCACATCCGAACCAACTGTCACGGCAGCCGCATCTGTAGGAGCAACATACACAAGGTCAATGTTCTTTGTTGATTCTTCGGCAGACTTGATTATCAAACGAATATTCTTTGGTGTAACTTTAATAGCAGATACTAATATGCGTCCATTAACATCACCAAATGCAGCATTGCTTTCGTGTCCTGTAGGGAAGTTGCAATAGATAAGTTCTTCTATAGTAAACTCAAGTGTGGCGCTATTTTCTGATTCGTTGTCAGATAAATCTTTGGCAGTAATAGTTAAAGAATAGTCGCCTGTTTCAAGGTCTGTGAGCGTAATTTCACCATTTGCATTAGGAATAAATGTTTGGTCGAAAGTTGAACCATGTCTTACACGATATGCTTTGATTCCCATATTATCTGTAGCATCAACAGAAATAACGGCACTATTGTATGTCTTTGATTTAAGTGATACTGTACCCATAACTGGTTTTTCGGTGTCCGTAGGTGCCTCCCATGTAGTGCCATATACTTTAAATTCCAACATCTTTACGCCCCATTGGGTAGCAGCCTTGGTGCTATAGAAACGCGCATAGCGTACTTTGGTGTTGTTTTGAAGATCATTGCCATAGATGAGCTTGGTGTGACCATTAATACCTGCATAACCAACATAATTGTAAGCCTGATTCCAAGTCGCATTATCCGCAGAGAAGTCCACATGATATTCTTGTGAGCAGGCGCCTTCAAATTTAATAGAAACGAGGTTAACGTCGTAGTAACCGCCGAAGTCAACTACAAACCAAGAATCGTATGTACGGGCAGCCTCATCGTCTGCAGTACCATTGGTAGCAGAGCCTTGCCATACACTACCCTCGTTGCCATCAATGGCATGCCAAGCATCTGTACCGCTTGGAGCGAATTCGGACTGAGCAATGATTTTGCTATTATTGTTATCTGGGCTCAAAGCCACATTTTCTCCTTCATAAGCAAATACTTCAAATGCAGCGGATTTTACCTCACCAATGGCAGCAACGATAGATGCCACACCTATTTTAGTTGGGGTATATATATTGTTGGTAATAGTACCCGCATCAGCTGGGGTGATTGTATAAGTGACTCCATCAGGAGTTGCTATTAATTGACCATTTTGGTCTTTAGCAGTAAGAGTGATAGCATTACCTTCTCCTACCTTTGAGAGATTAGTAGTTGGTGTTGCTTCCAATGAAGTAAATGTACTTTCACCTGCAAGATATACACGGAAC
>JAZNKZ010000079.1:0-17922 GCA_045578815.1 Paludibacteraceae bacterium | reverse complement strand
AAAAATGCCATTTATGCGAATTTTGCATAAATGGCAGGGAGGGGAAAGGAGATTATATCTTACTTCTATTCAGTACATTTATTCATCAATCTTTTTGTTTCGCGCAACTCCTTTTGCAGCAATTCCATTCGTTCTTTCAATTGCTCCTGAGTAGGCAATACATCTTGAATACGTACATTATTGTATGTGGCTACACCCATCGGTGTGCTAATCCCCTTAAACGACCACTGAACATCTGCCTTATTCATATCCGAGCAGATGAGTAAGCCTATCGTTGGATTTTCATCATCGTGCTTCAACAACTCGTCCACTGCATTCACATAGAAATTCAGTTTACCCGCAAACTCTGGCTCAAACTCTCGCGCCTTCAACTCACATACCACATAACAGCGCAAACGAATATGATAGAACAACAAATCAATCTTGCGTGACTTACCACCCACAATCAGCTCCTTTTGTCTTCCTACAAAAGCAAAGCCACTTCCCAATTCCAACAGCAAATCTGTTATACTATTCGTTAAAGCTTCCTCCAATTCGCGTTCATCATAAATCTCATGCCCTACTGTAGCAAAACCAAAATCGTAATTCTCTTTTAGCACCTCCTGTACTAACTGACTTTGCAAAGCAGGCAAGTGCTCTGTAAAATTATTCAATATCTTGCCTTGATGCTCGTATAAATGGGCTTTTATACAATTGACTAACGCAGCACGGCTTAATCCCTGTTCAATGGTTTTACCAATGTAGAATAATGCTTCATCAACTGATTTGCATTTAGAGATAATGGCGATGTGATGTCCCCATGGAACGCATGCAAAGGAAGTTGGGAATTCACCACCAAACTGGTGGAATTTTTCTTTATCAAATTCTATTACAGGTTGTAATAGTTTTGTATCGTTCATTTCTATTACCGGTTGTAATAGTTTTGTATCGTACTGGTTATAAAATAGATACCATCTTTTCATTGCCCAAAGATTCGGGGCAGAAAGACCTTCGGCATTCGGGAACTCACGTTGGAGGTCAAGACTTACCTGTTCTACAACTCCTGCGCCCCAGCGCTCTTCAGCTTTCTTCTGCACTAAATCACGACCGAGTTCCCAATTGAATAGTAACTTCTCCGAGTTTACTCTCACGGAAGCCTTTACTTGCGCGGCACGATAGCGACGCTTGATTTCCGTTATCCAACTTACATAATCCACATCCAACTGCACATCGTGCGAATGTACGGAAAGATTTATTTGTTGATTGTTCATGTGGTTGATTTTTTCATTTTCACGACAAAGGTAGTGAATTATTTTGAATTGAGCAAGAAAAGAGTGATTTTTGGGGTGATTTTAATGATGTAGGGAGTATCGGGTATAGTGTATAGCGTAAAGTGTAAGGTGTAAAGGCAAGGTATAAAAAAAGAGCATTTCCGTGGGAAATACTCTCTTAGGATATAGGACGGCGTACCGCCTATAGGACGCGCCATTGCGCTATTGGGATTAAGCGTTTACAGTAGCCATGTGAGCGATGAGGTCGAGAACCTTGTTAGAGTAACCGATCTCGTTGTCGTACCAGCTAACAACCTTAACGAAGGTGTCAGTCAAAGCGATACCTGCCTTAGCATCGAAGATAGATGTGCGGGTGTCACCCAAGAAGTCGCTAGATACAACTGCATCCTCAGTGTAACCAAGTACGCCCTTCAACTCGTTCTCAGAAGCCTCTTTCATAGCTGCGCAGATCTCAGCGTAGGTAGCAGGCTTAGCCAAGTTAACAGTAAGGTCAACTACAGAAACGTCCAAAGTAGGAACGCGCATAGACATACCAGTGAGTTTGCCGTTGAGCTCAGGAATAACTTTACCTACAGCCTTAGCAGCACCTGTAGAAGAAGGGATGATGTTGCCAGAAGCAGCACGGCCACCACGCCAGTCCTTCAAAGATGGACCGTCAACAGTCTTTTGAGTAGCGGTGGTAGAGTGAACAGTAGTCATCAAACCATCGGTGATACCCCATTTGTCGTTCAATACCTTAGCGATAGGAGCCAAGCAGTTGGTGGTGCAAGAAGCGTTAGATACGAATTGTGTACCCTTAACGTAGGTCTTCTCGTTTACACCGCAAACGAACATTGGAGTGTCGTCCTTAGAAGGAGCAGACATAACCACATATTTAGCACCAGCCTCCAAGTGAGCTTGAGCTTTGTCTTTAGAAAGGAACAAACCAGTAGACTCAACTACGTACTCTGCACCTACCTCATCCCATTTCAAATCAGCTGGGTTGCGCTCTGCAGTTACGCGGATAACCTTACCGTTAACGATGAGCTTGCTGTTCTCAACATCAGCCTCGATAGTTCCTTCGAACTGACCGTGCATGGTGTCGTACTTAAGCATATAAGCCAAATAATCTACTGGGCAGAGGTCGTTGATACCTACGATCTCGATGTCATTGCGTTTCATAGCTGCACGGAAAACGAAGCGTCCGATACGGCCAAAACCATTGATACCTACTTTTGTCATTGTTGTAAAAGTTTAAAAAAATTAATATTAATTTTGTTTCTATTATATCGTTTTTGAATACCCCACTCTCCTGAGATGGGTCTAGGGTCCCCCTATTTCTCAAAATCGGTGCAAAATTACAGAAAATAAATGAAACATGCAAATTTTTTATATATTTGCTATTTTTGTTTTACAAAAAAGTGTATTTTTTTTGTCATTTTCGGCCAAAATCTGCAGGAATCTCACCCCATTGTTCCGTCTCCCACTTATAGATCGGTGTTGTCCACGTATTTTCATGCAACCATTTTTCTGCAGCACGTACCGCAAGCAAGAGATCTTGATTCTTAGTACTCCAATCCAATTTTGTTTTACACTTCTTTTGTCTTACCCACGAAATGGCCGTCTTGCTATCCGAATACAATGCCCAATCTAGTTTCTCCTTCTTCAAATAAGCCAAACCCAATACTAGAGCTAGAAACTCACCGATATTATTCGTACCATCCACATACGGGCCTCGATGAAATACCTGCGTTCCAGTATCCGCTATCACTCCGCGGAACTCCATCAATCCAGGATTACCAGAGCATGCGGCATCAACTGCCAATGCGGGCAATTTCACTCCTTGTCGCACCATCTCTTCTGGAGGAATCCCCCCCCTAACAATTGATGTAGATTGCTCATTTTTTGCTGGACGATCAACCGAAATGTGCTTCTCAAAGCCTTCAGCATACGCCTTTTCTGCTTCTGCTCGGGTAGCAAAACCTTTGTATTTTGCAGCAACGCCCTTCACCTGCGCCTCACAATCAACCCACGAATCGAATATTCCCGCCTCGCGACCTTGCCAAACCACATAAAATTTTGCTCTTTGCTTTGCCATGTGAGAAAAATGCACTATCTTTGCACCGAATTTGTAGTCTCATCGGGAATCGAACCCGAATCTAAGTCTTAGGAGGACCTTATTCTATCCATTGAACTATGAGACCTCGTCGGATTAGACTTGCAATCCAATGAGACTGCAAAGGTACAATTTTTTTTTGAAATATGAAAGAAATACTTGATTTTTTAGCAGAATTATCCTGCAACAATAACCGTGAATGGTTTAACGATCATAAAGATTGGTATATCCGCTGTCACAAACATTTTGAACAATTCACATCCCAATGGCTCGAACGATTGGTGAAGATAGACCCTGAATTGACTGGATTACAGCCTAAAGACTGCATTTGGCGTATCTATCGCGATGTACGATTCTCGCATGACAAACGCCCATTCAAAGAGTGGTTCGGCGTTTTTCCCGCAATAAAAGGTGGACGCAAAAGCGACCGTGGTGGATACTACATTCATCTGCAACCAGGACAATGTATGTTCGGAGGAGGTATCTGGTGCCCCAACAAAGACCTACTGCTTGCATTACGCAAGGAGGTGTTCGCTAATTATGACGAAGTAGAAGATATATTCGCCAATCCACTGACCAATAAATACTTCCAGGATTTCGACACCGAATATATGCTCAAAAAAGTACCTCAAGGTTTTCCAGCAGACTTTGTGCATGCAGATTGGTTAAAGCGTAAAGCATTTACCTTCTCAACCTCGCTAACAGATGAGCAAGTATGTGCAGCCAATTTCTTAAATCTAGTCACCGATATCTCTCGTGCAGCAAAACCAATCAATGATTTCTTGAATTTCACCTTTGAGGAATACGGAGAATTTCCTGATAGGTAACAGTTCAACAATATATATAAATAAAAGCCGCTGAATTTCAGCGGCTTTTGTTGTTAAAGCGAGGGGATTACTTACGGATACCCAACTCTTTGATGATAGCACGATAACGCTCGATGTCTTTTGCTTTCAAGTAGTCCAACAAACGACGACGCTTACCTACCAACATAGTCAAAGCACGCTCTGTACCGAAATCCTTGTGATTTTTCTTCAAGTGCTCTGTCAAGTGGTTAATACGGAAAGTAAAAAGAGCGATTTGGCTCTCTGCAGAACCTGTGTTCTTAGCATCATTGCCATACTTAGCAAAGAGTTCTGCTTTTTTCTCTGATGTCAAATACATTTGTAATTGATATTTAATTAGTTAAACAATAATGACCTCGCATGATGCTATGATCCAAACGATGTCACATCTACCTGCTTTTTTCAAAAGCGGCTGCAAAGGTACTGCTTTTTTTGCACATACACAAACATTCGTACAAAAAAGTGCAATTTTTCGCTATTTTACAGTTTATTTCTTGATTTCAAATGGAAAACTACCAATCAGTTCACCATCCACAAAGAAATCTGCATTATAAATTCCTGTTTGAAGAATCTCCTCGACCAACCAATACAACGAACCCGAAATTTCCTCACCAGCGTACTCAAATTCTTTAAATACCGAATAAGCAATCTTCTTATTCTCGAATTTGAATACATCGTTGATATGCTTTTGCATCACCTCTCCATCTGGGCGAGTAATACGCAGATAGAGTTTCTTCATTCCTGGCTTACTAGTGACATTACGACCAATCGTATAATCAAACTGTAGTTTCAAAATTTGATTATATATCGTTGTCTTTCGATCGCGTTTATTCAACGCAATCATCTCAAAATCACTCACTTCCAGCATAGATGCACGAGATACAACCTCTGCTAACTGCGTACGTTCCTTCTCTAATTGCTTCGCTTCACGAACCACCACTTGATATTGCTGTTTAACCTCTTTATTCTCTTGCACCAACTGCTTGTTTGCACGATCTAGTGAATCTATCTGCTGCACATAACTAACCATCACCTCACGCACTGTCGCCAATTCTTTTTTCAGTTCAGCGATACGACGAGCATTCGTTGCTTTAGTGATACGCAATTCCTCTAACAAATCTTGTACACGCTGCTGCTCCTGTGTGAGCAAAGCTACTAGTGAGTCGTTATGAATCTCATTAGATTGATAACCATCAAACTGAACAGCAAATTCTTCATACTCATCCTCCAACTGCTCTTTTTCAAACTCCATCATCTCAACGATCTCCTTAATCTCAGTCTTTTGCTGTTGATTAGTCCACAACAAGAATGCAGACACACCTAACAACGTTACAAGCGCAATTATCAGAATGATAAGCACCGTACCCTTAGAGTCCTTTTTAGTAGTAGATTTCTCTGTCATAGTTTGTTATAGTATATCTAGAAGTTTTTCCATTTGAGTACTTCGAGAGCCCTTAAGAAGGATATTTCTACCTTTTAACGGATGCTCCTCAAGATGTGTATGCAAATGCTCTACATTCTCATACACTGGATATGGCGAAGTAGTTTGCATATATTCCTCACCCACCAAGAATACAGCATCTGCCTTGCGCTCTGCTAACATATTCACAATATTTTGGTGCTCTAAGTGAGAATAATCGCCCAACTCGCGCATAGCACCAAGGATATAGGTATCACCCTTAAAGGCATTTATTGCTGCTTGCATAGAAGTTGGATTTGCATTATACGCATCTATTATCAACTGGTTATTAGCAGTTTGCATCTTTTGCGAACGATTATTCGTTGGCACATACTGACGAATAGCCTCCAACGCTTGCTCACGAGAGATTCCAAAATGCTCGCCCACACATATCGCCGCAGACACATTCTCAGCATTGTACTCCCCCACAAGATGTGTGCCATCAGGCATTTTACCTGTAGTATATGGTACGGTTTGCAAGTCACCTGCCATTTGTGTAAGGAATGGATTATCCGTATTGCGAAAAATAAATCCCTTATGATCACGCAAATAATCGTACAATTCTTTCTTTGTCTTCTGTACGCCCTCAAAGGAGCCAAAACCCTCTAGGTGCGCGCGACCCACATTAGTAATCAGTCCACAGTTAGGCTCTGCAATATCCACCAGTTCCTTAATATCACCTGGATGCGAAGCTCCCATCTCTACTATAGCCATCTCATGCGCGCGCGTAATTTGTAATAAGGTGAGGGGTACACCTATTTGATTATTGAGGTTACCTTGTGTATAGTGAAGGTTATATTTGGTAGAAAGAACCGTAGCCAAAAGTTCTTTGGTGGTTGTCTTTCCGTTGGTACCTGTAATGCCAATAATAGGCAATCCCAACTCACGACGCCAAGCGCGCGCCAAGTCTTGCAGAGCAAGCAATGTATCCTCTACTAATATAGTACCTTCTGGCAAAGCATATTCAGGATTATCGATTACAGCCAATGCCGCTCCACTTTCAAGGGCTAACTTGGCAAACTTATTACCATCAAAACGCTCGCCATGCAATGCAAAGAACACGCAACCTGCAGGCAGATTGCGTGTGTCTGTACTCACAGTAAGTGATAATTTATTTCTTATTAGGAAGCTCCAATCCATAACCTTTTTTCTTATCTTCCACCTTCAAAGCAAGGCTGAGCAAGAATGCCAATACGCCAAATGAAGCGAAGACAATCATTGGCACTACATAGCCATCGGTAGAAACACGGAGCGTACCAATCAACATGGGCACTAAGCACAAACCGATATTCTGTACCCAGAAAATCAAACAATAGGCAGAACCCAAAATCTTCTCATCAATAATCTTTGGAACAGATGGCCACATAGATGCAGGTACCAAAGAGAAGCTAACACCCAACACAAGAATAGTGCAGAGAGCCAAAGTTTTGCTTGGGAAAGCTGGCAAGACAAAGGCGAAAATACTATGGCAAATAACCATGATAATCGCACCAATCATCATCATTGAAGCACCTTTACCCTTATAGTCGATGAACATACCGAGGAAGGGAGTCAAGACCATTGCCAAGATTGGGAACCATTTGAACAAACCCGATGCCTCGGCGTTGGAGATCATGAGGGTCTCCTCGAGGAAGTTGGTCGCAAAGCGTTGGAATGGGAAGATAGCCGAATAATACAATACGCACAGGAGCGCGATAATCCAGAACATCTTGCTAGAGAAGATCTTACCAAGGTCAGATACGTGGAACTCATCCTCTGGGTCGTGCATATCTGTCGCCTCGCCGATAGCCACGAGTTGCTTGTCGAACTTGGTGTCCATGATAGTGAACACGAAGAAGTTGAGCAAGCCAATCACGAGCAAGAGGGCTGCGAAAAGCAATGAAGCCACTACAGATGGTTGACCATTGACAGCAAAATGCTCGCTGATAGCAGGCGAGAACGCCATAGCAGCGAACACGCCAATACGAGCGATAGCCATCTCAAGACCCATAGCAAGTGCCATCTCCTTGCCTTTGAACCACTTAGCGAGGATCTTACTAACCGTAGTACCCGCCATCTCGCAGCCGCAGCCGAAGATCATAAAACCGAAGGCAGCCATCTTAGCAGAGCCTGGCATAGCCGTCCACCAAGAGTTGAGCCATACGATATTGTTGGCATCAAACCAGTCAGAGATACCGATATATTTGATAGAAGCGCCGAGCACCATCAAACCTGCAGAGAGTAGACCGGTAAAGCGAACGCCCATCTTATCAAGGATGATTCCTGCAAAAATGAGGAAGCCAAAGACACAGAGAATATACTCTGCAGAAGCGTATGTACCAAAGACGCCTTGATCCCAACCGAGTGTGTCGTTGAGCACAGATGCCAATGGAGAAAGGATATCCACGAACATGTACGCGAAGAACATCATCGATGCCACAAGGATGAGCACCGTCCAACGTGCAACAGCAGAGTCGCGGAGAGTTTGTTGAATTTGTTTAGTCATAGTTGTGTAAAGTTGTATTTACAAGGCTTCGTCCTCTGGTTTTTCAACCAAGGGACGAGGCATAATCTTCTTCTTTTTTTTCAACCACGATGCCTTCCGTTGTTCATACTCAGCATACCGTGATTCTAAATATCCATCAGCCACAATCAAGGTTTACTTTATACCCAACTCAGCCTTTACCGCAGAAGTCAAATCGGTAGCTTCAGGTGCAATATAAAGCATACCTGTTTGATCCATCACATAAGTACAAGCCTGAGCTCCCGCCACTTTATTAATCGCTGCTAACAATTTCTCACGAATAGGTTGAAGATACTCCACTTGCTTAGCCTGCAAATCTTGTTGGATAGTTTGATAGAACACTTGCATACGTTGCTCCATTTGTGCCAACTCCTGTTGACGATACTCAAGTATGCTAGCACTCATAGTTGATTGCTGTTGTTGGAACTCTGCAACCTTCTTATTGAATTCTTCTTGCATGTTTGCCAATTGAGTCTCGTAAACACTTTGCACTGAGTCTAATTTCTCACCCATTTGCTTTGTTTCTGGCATAAGAGCCATAATCTCTTGAGAATTAACGTGTCCAATTTTTTGTGCGCTTGCTATCATTGGAAGTACTAGAGCAAGCATTAAAATCATTTTTTTCATTATGCTATCAATTTTTTGTTAATATTATTCGCTTTTCTATTGATTACTCAATCCCCTACATCCGCCAAATATTGTGCGTTTATTGTGCGGTGCTCACAGTTATTTTGCACCTAATTTCTCCAATACCTGATCTGAGATATCTAGTTTACTCGACATATAAATCAAACTAGGGTCTGCGGAACGATCTTTTACCACATCATATCGTTTCTCGTTCGCGACATCTTGGATTGCAGTATAAATCTCATCTTGAATTGGCTTAAGCAAAGCTTCACGCTTCTTAAACCATTCTCCATCTTGACCAAAATACTTACGTTTCAGTTCGAGTAATTCTTGTTCTTTTGCTAGGATTTCTTCTTCTCTTTTTTCTTTCATATCTTGCGAAAGAAAAATCTGCTCAGTCTGATAGTTGGATATTAAAATATTCACTTGTTGTTGAGCCGCATCTATATCCTTCTGCCAACGTTTAGAAATCATATTAAGCTGCTCATTAGCAGTCTCATACTGAGGAAGGTTCTTCAAAATATATTGCATGTCAACATATGCAATAGAAAATTTCTGTGCTGCCATTGGAGAGGATACACTCCAAGCACAAACAGCAATTAAAGCAATTAAAATGTATCTTTTCATAATCCTTATAATTCTTGTCCAAGTACAAAGTGGAATTGTGATCCACCATATTGTTTCGATCCGTTGATAGGGTCGAATCCCCACCCCCAGTCAATACCCATAAGCCCGAACATAGGCAAGAATAGGCGTACACCCACACCTGCTGATCGCTTGAGATTGAATGGATTATAATCCTTGATATCCGCAAAACAGTTACCTGCTTCAACAAAAGCCAACGCCCAAATGGTTGCATTCTGCTCCAATGAAATTGGGTACCGGAGTTCCATCGTAAATTTGTTGTAAACATATCCCATATTGCGTCCTACAGCAGGATCATAAGGAGTTAACGAACCTGACTGATAACCGCGCATGGATATATATTCCGTAGAATAGCTAGAGTAACTTGACATACCATCACCACCCATATAGAAGGTTTCAAAAGGCGATTTTGCATTCTTATTGTAATGTCCCAAATAACCGAATTCGGCACGAGTCATTAACACCAATTTTGCATCTGGAGTCAATGGGGTAAAGACCTTACCAGAGAAACGCCACTTATGATACTCTAACAAGTTATACTTTTCAGATGTTGTCATTTGAGCATACTGCGCATCAGTAGTACCTTTGATGAGCGAGTATGGTGGTGTAATCTTCAGTCCTAGAGTGAATTGTGATCCACGACGAGTATAGATAGGGTTATCGATACTAGAGCGTGATAATTGCAAATTGAGTGCAAAATTATGGCTATTACCATCCGTCAAAATCATGTAAGGCCAGTCCTTCAACATATAGAGTTGATAGCTCAACTCGCCATAAAACGAGAAGTAATCATCTGGCCAACTAAGACGTTTACCATATCCTATGCTCACACCAAAAGTGCGGAGATATTTATCGGGATCAGCCTCCGACTCTTGTAGTTGTTGATAGTAATCGGATTGACCATAGTAATTATAGTTGTAGTAATAGTTATTATACAAATTCTCGTATGCTTGATAATACCGATCAGAATACCCAGTCTGCGAAGCAAAGAAAATATTGGCACTCAACGAGTTAGGACGCTTACCTCCTAGCCAAGGCTCTAAAAAACTGATGGAGGCGGAAGTATAATACACACCATTAGTACGTGCATTTATACTAAATGTTTGTCCCTCTCCCTGAGGCACAATACGATAACTTTTTGGATTAAAGAGATTTTGGATTGCAAAGTTAGTAAATTTCAGTCCTAACGAACCTACTAATCCCGTAGCACCCCACCCCAAAGAGAACTCAATTTGGTCACTGGATTTGGTTTCTAATTGGTATGTGATGTCTACAGTACCATCTTCTACATTCGGTTGGATATCTGGGACCAATCTCTCTTGATCAAAATGTCCCATTTGTGCTAACTCACGCAAGGAGCGCATAATATCTGATTGACTGTACAATTGACCAGGTTTGGTATATAATTCACGGCGTACCACGTGCTCGTATACGCGCGTGTTTCCTACTATATTTATCTCATTAATAGTAGCCGGTTTACCCTCATACATGCGCATTTCGAAGTCAATTGAATCATTATCAATATGCACTTCCACAGGATCAACATTAAAGAATAGGTAGCCCTGATCAGTATATAATTTGGCTACTGCATCATCGTCTTCATTAAGGCGTTTATTCAACTCTTTAAGGTTGTAGACGTCACCTTTTTTAATGCCCAACACAGCATCCAAATACTCATATGGATATACCGTATTTCCAACCCATGTGATATCACGGAAATAGTACTTACCACCCTCATCTATAGTCATATAGACATCAACTCTGGTTGAATCCTCAGGAGATCTCACTACACTATCAGCCACGATGATAGCATCACGATAACCTATCTCGTTATACTTTTCTAGAACTAGTTTTTTATCATTCTCAAATTCTTCAGCAACGAACTTCTTGGTCTGAAAAAGGTTTAGAATGTGATTATCATTCGTCTTTTTCATAGCACGATTGATCTGATTATGCGTTAGAGCTTCATTACCTGTTATATAGATGTGTCCTACACGTGTTTTTTCCTTCTTATTAACATTTATTGCTACCTTGACATATCCAGGATGATTCACATCATTAAATTGAAGAACTTGAACCTCTGCGCCATAAAATCCTTTCTCTTTCAAATACTTAGTAACCACCTTTTTAGCTCGGTCAGCTAGGTCTGGAGTCATTTGCCCCCCCTTTTGAATACCAACCTTTACTTCAACATCTTCCTGCTCAGTCTTACGCAAGCCATTGTACGCGATATCCGACACACGCGGACGTTGCTGCAAAGCTATCTCAATCCAAATTTTATCGCCTTCTATTTTGGTAGCCTTGAACTTAACATCAGAAAATAACCCTTGTTTCCAAAATCGTTTCAGCGATTTCGTAATTTGATCACCTGGCACTTCAATCTTATCCCCCACTGCTAATCCAGAAAAACCAATCAGCACAAAGTCCTCATAACTATCAGCACCTGTAACTTTGATATCTGCAATCTCGTAGGTCTTACGTTGCATCGTATATTCTATAACTGGTGTAGGTGCTATAATTTCAACGACAGTATCTTTTGATACCACCGCAATACTATCAGTTTGAGCTAGCAACGGCAATGCTAGCAATAATCCAAATATTGTACTAAATAATTTGTTCACTTGTTTTTCCAAATCTTCTCTCACGATGTTGATAATCAACTATGGCACGATAAAATTCCTCAGTTGTAAATTCAGGCCATAGGCTATCTGTAAAATACAGTTCCGAATATGCCAATTGCCACAATAAGAAGTTACTTATACGCAATTCCCCACTAGTACGAATAAGTAAGTCAGGATCTGGTATATCACTAGTAGTCAAATGCGCTCCGATAACTTCCTCATTGATATCCTCTATCAACATCTCTCCTTTCTTCACAGCCGCCGCTATCTTTTGCGTTGCCATAATAAGTTCCCAACGAGCACTATAGCTGAGAGCAATAACCAAAGTCAGACCTGTATTCTTACTCGTTTCCTCAATACAAGCAATGAAATTATCTCGTGTCACTTGAGGCAAACGACCAAGTTCTCCGATAGTCTGCAAACGGATATTATTTTTCATCAAAGTAGGTGTTTCTTTGGCAATTGTATCCACCAATAGAGCCATCAACGCATCCACTTCTTCTTTGGGGCGATTCCAATTCTCGGTTGAGAAGGCATACAAAGTCATGTAAGAAATCCCCAATTCAGCAGCAGCCTCCGTGATACGATGTACAGTTTCCACCCCTTGACGATGACCAAACATACGCGCCAGACCTTGACGTTTGGCCCATCGTCCATTCCCATCCATGATAATTGCTACATGATGTGGAATTCTATTCGACTGTATTTGCTCTTTATATCCCATAATCATCTATCAAACAAGCAGAAAACACAAGTTTTTCTTTTGCGACCAAATTCAAAAACGATGCCTGCCGTTATAGTAGATGTAACATCATTGTTCATCACATTACCACCATTCATGCCATAAGAATCATTCAACTGTATATCTTGTTTCTTATCATCTGATTTTACCGAAGTAATTACCCCCTCAAGACCATCCCCATTCAGCATGTAAAGATTATGTTGCCAAGCCAGCTGGAATTGCCACCTCTCAGCAAATTTCCACTTCAAACCAATCCCAACAGGAACATATAGTGCAAAGTCCTTATTTGCGCCTTTTGCCAATCTAGGATACACATTCTCTTTATTCGTAGCAAAACTATTAAACACTGTCATGCCGACTCCCACGGTTAAGAATGGAGTTACAGGTTTCATTTGGACATTATACTCATCTAGCCCCAACTGGAAAAAGTTATATTCACCCATAACATCGACATGCCACATAGGTACCTGATACTTTCCCTGAATAATCCCCCACTCATTACCCTCATGCACATAATTGACCACACGCTGACGTTGCCCTTTTACCTGCACAGCCCAACGAGGATCAATTTTGATTCGCGCTTGTGCGCCATACACCTCACCTACAGACATAAAGGCATGAGGTGCCAACTCGCCAGCATAGTAAGAAACACCTGTCTGCAAGCCGAGCTCCAAATGATAGAATCTATGCTGCCCGTCATCTGCGAACACACAAACCGGTATCAAGGCAACAAGCGCCACCCATACCAAAAATCTCATATAGAAACGGTCTGTTATAGCCACGAACATTCAAAGAATGATTAGTATGTAATCAATCGATCCTCGTACCAATCACCCAAATTAAAGATCGCACTAATTGAGAACAAACAGTCGTGATTATGACCTACAACATACTTGTTTAGTTGATCAAATGTTGGTCGGTTTTGCACATTCGCATCTGCGGTATAATAACTCGCACAAGAAGCACCTTCTAGATTACTATTCAAACCACCCTGCCCTTTATTAGAAAAATACAGTTGATACTGGAAAGTACCTTTCATTTGGACATTATCGTTAATACGCCATTTTACACCACATGAAACAGGAATATACAATCCAACAGCTATTGGATTATCCACCTTAATAAGCTTACCATCTTCATCTGTCCCCACATACATCTTACCCATCTGCGGATAAAAGGTGTTAATTTTACCACTATTGTGATGACCAGCATTCACCGCACGCAAAGTCGCATTTTGATTATACATTGTAACACCCAAACCAAAACCAACATATGGTACTACATTATAAATTCCTTGAGCAGGCATCATAACATTTCCGTAGTTCAGAATATTAAACTCAGCCATTGCATCTACGTGCCACATAGGATTATAGTACACATTACGCACTTGATTATTAGTACCTGCCACATAGTCATATTCAGCAAAGCAAACACGTTGACGAACCGTTTGCAACACAAGATTCCAACGTGTGTTAAAACGATAACCAACATTCACGCCAAACGTCTCAATACCAGGCCATCTTAGAGTAGGGCGCTCGCCAAAAGCGATAGCATCATACGATTGAATTCGCAACAAATCAGGACGACCTGCTACTGGATGCTTTTGCCCCACATAAAAACCAATACCCGCAGAAACGCCAACCTCAAAACGGTCCATATGCTCGCGAAAATCTGCATACATCATAACTGGCACACAAACCAGCATCAATAACACCGTTAAAACTTTAGTTTTACTCATAATAATTTATCTTAAGATATTAATATACACAAAATCGCTGCAAAGTTACAATTTTTTTTTCATATACGCAAATACTAAATCATTAATTTATTATTTTTCGTACAATTCCCATACATTTTTACCCAAAATCTCATACCTATCCCCAAACTTTCAACCTTCTAAAACAATCAAAAAAAAGAAGCGCTCTGTACGCGCTTCTTACCTCACTTTGGATAAAAAATCATTGTTTTAGCAGTCTTCGAAAAGCATCAACAACACGGTTCACCTCCACCACTTTTATCTTCAAGCCATTGGCGTTGTACTTTTGTCCAGCAGGGATGATAATCTGCTCAAAACCAAGCTTTTCCGCTTCACGAATACGTTGGTCTATGCGATTAACTGGGCGTATTTCGCCTGCTAAACCCACCTCGCCTGTCATGCATATTTTTTCATCCAGTGCAATATCCATATTCGACGAAAGCACAGCCGCCAGCACAGGTAAATCTATTGCAGGATCATTGACACGCAATCCGCCTGCAATATTTACAAACACATCCTTCTGCAACAACTTAAAACCCACTCTTTTCTCCAGCACAGCCAAAAGCATATTCAGTCGCCTGCCGTCAAACCCCGTACTACTTCTCTGTGGCGTACCATAGGCTGCACTCGCGACAAGGGCTTGAACTTCAATCAACAAAGGACGTACACCTTCCACCGCAGCAGCAATAGCCACTCCCGACAACCCATCGCGGTTACCCGACAAGAGCAACTCACTTGGGTTCAGCACCTCGCGCAAACCATCTTGTTGCATCTCGAAAATGCCCAACTCGCTAGTGCTACCAAAGCGATTCTTTTGTGCTCGCAAGATGCGATAGACATAATGCTGATCCCCTTCGAATTGCAACACCGTATCCACGATATGCTCCAATACTTTTGGTCCTGCTAACGAGCCCTCCTTGTTGATATGCCCCACGATGATAAAAGGCACGTTCTTCTCTTTGGCATACTGTAATATTCTCGCAGCACATTCTTTCACTTGGCTCAAACTACCTATACTTGCCTCAATGGATTCTGTACCTATCGTTTGAATACTATCCACCACTACTATTTCGGGTTGAATCTCGGTTACGCTATCCAATATGCGTTCTAGCGATGTCTCCGCCAAAATATAAAGATTCTCAGCATCACCTGCCAATCGTTCAGCTCTGAGTTTCAATTGCTTAGCACTTTCTTCGCCACTTGCATAAAGTGTTTTGCGATGTCCCATCTTCATCAGCACTTGCAAGGCAAGCGTCGATTTACCAATACCTGGTTCACCACCCAACAGCACCAAACTGCCAGGTACCAATCCGCCGCCTAAAACACGGTTCAACTCCGAAGAGTGCATATCAATCCGCATCTCCTCTTGAGCCTCTACCTCGCGTAAACGTTGCGCCTGCGCGCCACGACGAAGCGAAGTTCCGCCCTTTTTGGTAGAGAGAGTGGTACTCACCTCTTCCTCATATGTTCCCCACTCACCGCAGACTGGACAACGACCAATCATTTGTGGCGATTGAGCACCACAATTCGAACACACATATTTCGTCGTATTCTTTGCCATTATAACTCTATCGTTTCTTTTTCTACTGCCAAAACTGTGTTTTCGAATACTTCGCGTGCTTCATTCAAGAACACCTGGTGGTCATCTTCACGAGCACTGAAATGCCCTATTACCAACTTCCCTGCACCTGCTAACTTAGCAATTTGTGCAGCTTGCTTAGCTGTAGAGTGCGTATGCTTCTTGCACTTATCCGCATCTTTCTCGGTGTAAGTAGCTTCATGAAATAGCACCTCTACTCCTGCAATCTGCTCCACAATCTGCTCACGATATGCCGTATCCGAACAATACGCATAGCGTTTGCGAGGCTCTTTGTCGCGATGATGTTCTGTGAAGAGAAAACCACACGTTGGTACTTTATGTTTCAGTGGGATAGTCTCAATCGTCAGCGTGCGGTCTTCAAATATCACCTCTTTCTTGCGCGGATTGATGGCGTGAAATTCCACCTCATACGGTAGGTCTTGACAATGATAATCCAGCAACGGGCGAAGCAGTTTCTCCAAGTCGGCATGTGCATAAATATGCAAAGGTTGTGTTCGTCCCATCATGCCCAACGTGGATATCAACCCTATCAATCCAAAACAATGATCACCATGCAAATGCGAGATCAACACCGTATATAGCCGCGCAGTTTTAACACCCAACTGCCTCATTTTCAGTTGAGTTCCTTCTCCGCAGTCAACAAGAAATGACTTATCGCATAGTTCCACAATCTGCCCTGTAGGCGAGTTCTGGAATGTGGGCATTGCGCTGCCACTGCCTAATATGGTTAATTCGTTGTTCAAAAGAGTTCCAAAAGTTTTAAGGGTTTTAACGGTTTAACTACGAATGCTCAGATACACTCGCATACATACTGCTTTGGTATATTGAGGAAAATCGCCCTGCTGAATCCAACCGTGGTAACCAGGATCGCGACGAAAAACATCCGCTACGCGCTGACCTTTGTATTTGCCAAAGTTAAAAATCTCTTTTCCCTCTGCATCATACGCAATGCGTCCTGCAAAATCTGCAAAGCGCACATTACCAGTTGTATAGTCGGATAGTTCCTCTACCGTGTCGGGTAACTCATAACGCTCTAATTGTGCTTTCAGCACCTCGTAGGTTGCCATCGTGTCGGCATCCGCAGAGTGTGCATCCGTCAGGTCTTTTCCGCAATAGAACTTATATGCTGCTACCAAATTGCGAGGTTCTTGGCGTTGGAAAATGGTAAATACATCTACCATTCGCATACGCTTCAAATCGATATTTTGCCCCACACGCAACAGTTCCTCCGCCAATAATGGCACATCAAAGTGATTGGAGTTATAACCCGCTAAGTCGCTACCTTCCAGCACTTTAACCAGTTCTGGTGCAATCTCTTTGAAGGTTGGGCAATCTACCAAGTCCTCGTCGTGAATCCCGTGTACTGCGGTTGCCTCATCCGAGATATGCATCTGGATCTCTTGCCCCAACATCATCTGCGTTGGTTTTACGCGGAAAGTCTTCCCCTCGGCACAGCCGTTAGGGAAGACCTTGTAGTAACTCAGCTCTACAATCCTATCTTGAGCTATATTCAAACCCGTAGTCTCCAAATCAAAGAAAACCAACGGGCGAGTAAGTTTCAATCTCATAGTTTAATCACACATTTTGTAGTTTGTTTTGAGCAGATTGCTGGGCGAACCGAGGGAGCAATGCGGAACATTGTGACCGAATAACAACCAGCAAGATGCCAAAAGAAACACAAAATTAGTCGTTCAAGAGCATTGGCATCAATAGTATTAACAAATCTTGATTCTCGTCATTCTCAGATGGCAAGATCAA
>JAZNKZ010000078.1:0-3772 GCA_045578815.1 Paludibacteraceae bacterium | reverse complement strand
GTAAAGCCCTGATTATTAACATCAATCTCTCCACTCTTTGGCATCGCCTTAGTAGAACCTATGATTTTCTTTAGTTTTGCAAACTCTTGAAGTTCCAAAGAATCAAGGCGCATAAGGTCGTCATTGTAAAGGTACCCATCCTCAAATCCATTACGCACAACACGCTCAACATAAACCTTTTTCAATTGCTGAAGCATATTTGGCACATCGTAGGATGTCATCTTGGATCCTTCATATGCGATAATAGGGCAGAAGTTGATAAAGTCGCCTACAGCCTTGCGGTCATCACTTGTAGTTTTACCGGCTTTTGCAGAGATCTTAGCGGTTTCGGCAATAACTTTCAAAGTACGATCCGGAGCAAAGTCAAAGACAAAACACTCTTCCTTTACCTTACCGCCAATAGTGGCCGGTGTCTGAACACGGAAGATAGTCTGCATATAACTCGAAGCAGCGGTACTGAACGAACCGGCAAGCATAAAAACTGCTGTCCACGCCTTTACACTCACACCCGTAGTCAGACGACCACAAGAAAGAGTGATTGTGTAGGTATCTTCCGGCTTATTGCCTATAGCCTTATTTACGAGTTCAAGAGCATCATCTCGTTCTTGATCCTCATCACCTTCACCCGCCACATTTACCACTTGGAATTGACTGAATACAGCATGAGACTGTAACATTGTACTCAACGCCTTCGCTGACTTTACTCCTGGCACGACCCAAAGTGAATGACGGAAGTTGTCTCTATACTCCTCTGTCGAATATGGATAGTTGCTATCTTCGTCCTTCTTGCAAATTAAATTAAGGAACGCTTCTACATCCGTCTTGTGAACGAACTCCCCATCTTCATTTACTCGGAAGAACTCTCGGAAATTGAACGCCAATTCTGAGTCACCATATCCGTCCAAAAGTTTATTGAGGTCGTAAGTATAGATGTTAAGACGCGGGAGACCTGCGTATGGGTTAGGATCGCCAAAGTGTGTCAAATCCCACTCTGCTTTGGCTCGTTGTTCCATCACATAGTCCCAAGTGTATATCTCATCCTCCTTGTAATCATCGAACAGATTGAACGGTGTTCCTGACAAACGGAGAATCTTGGTCTGTTCCTTTGTCAATTCCTTCATAACCGCCTCGCCCAACTCTGTCTTTGTACCTTCGTGTGCCTCATCAATAATGATCAAGTCCCAAGTTGTTGCAAATACTTGGTGATTTTTATCAAAGTTACCGCCCACAAGAGAAGAACCTCTTAAATCCTGCATGGAAGCAAAATATACATAGTGGATTCCCTCTTTTGCGACCAGTCGCTCCAACGAAGCGTGACTCTCTCCATTATTCTTTGAGCCGTAACGATAATTGGGAGTGTCGTAGAAAATCTTGCTAAAGTCCTCAAACCAACCTGCATCGACAACAGGGCGGTGCGTAAGGATAAGAGTACGTGCAAAGTTCATCTCCTTTACGACTTGCAATCCAGACAGAGTTTTACCAAATCGCATCTTAGCGTTCCAAAGCATCTGGTTGCTCTTCTTGAATTGCTTCTTCGTCTTGTTAATGGCATCCCGTTGCTCAGGACGAAAGATTATTGGACTACGGTCCGTGCTAACCTCCTTTGCAGAAAGGGACATTCGTCCTTCTTTAGCAGCATGGATAGCATTCTTAACAGTCTCCAAGTCCGTAATAAACCACTCATTGGCTTTATTCTCAATATCAAAAACCTTCTTTTTGATACCGGAACGCTCCAACACCTTGTGAACCTCACCATCGGTCAGGCTCATAATTGTTCCTCCACGAGTGAATATAGATAACTCCGTATAGAGCAAATCGTAAGTAATGCCAGCCGTCTGCGTGTATTGATTGATACGCTTTTTGGCTGCAACATTAAGCAGGTGGCTTGATGGAGAAAGTCCCCACAAGTTCTCTTCATCTGTTAAAGTCGCTTCGCCAACCTTAAGGCATCCGGCATGAGACTTATCATTTATGCGAAATACATAAATGAGCTTTGCTTTTAACGATGAGACAAATTTAGCCATAGGTTAATATAGTTGTTTGAGTCTTTGCTATTTGAATAAATCTATAAAACGGATTTTCTTACCTAGTTTATTGGTCTTGGGATCTTTCGCACGCCAATCCTTGATTAGGCAATAGATACCTGTATGATTGTAATATCCACCATCTGTACAACCCTTGCAAGGTGTCCTCATATCATCTCCGAACAAAGATGGTACAACAGTATCTGTACACGAATTAGGAACAACACCTTTTAATCCATCCATCTGCCATACATTCCAAGAAACAATGTATGCTATATACTTAATTGAAGCAGATAGTGGGCGTTTGCCAAATTTCTTCTCATAATTCTCTATAAAAGTACACAACATTGCTTCTCGCGCAAGGAGCAGATTGTCACCCTGCCACTCAAAGCCATAAATACTTTTATACGCATCTTGTGCCGCTGTAAGCCATTCACCGGAGGTATGTACATTCTCGTTAATAACGCGAAGTTTCCTATCAAGCAAACCTATACGCCTCTCAATAGGAATCAGTTCACCTGTTGTTGCATCATATCGACTGGTTATATATGGAGCCTCTCCGCAAGTAATCTCCATGCGATTGTCGCGAACATAATCTTTCCATGTTTTACCTTCCGGGAAACATATGGGATCTGTAGTTGGAATCCATGAATGTTCTCCATTTTCATCAACTTCAATGTTGAATACTCCCTCACGACCAAACCACGCATTGTCGATAAGATTATTTTGAGCATTACATACCCAAGAAGGAGTAAAAACCTCTGCCATATCACGCGAACGAGCGGTTTGCTGAAGTCTATCCTTTAATACACGAGGTATGATCTTGTTGTTATCGCATACCTTCTCATATGTAATCTCATCTGACTCGGCATACCCCTCTCCCCACTGTTCATAATCTTTTGTCGCCCAAAAAATATTGCGCTGGGTCGTATGATCACGAAGCAATACATCCAAAATGTCCTGTGGTATGTTACCTTCAAGTATATCTGCTTTATTCTTCATTTCCCTCACTCAATTTTGCTTCGATTTCCTCGATTGTAGGTATGGTACCTTCCACCTTCTCTGGATAGAATTTTTCAAGGTCATATTCAGAAATGCCCAAAGGCTGGCTGCTTGATTCCAGTGCATATTGAGCCTGTACGCGATCCTTCTCTTTGCATATAAGCAATCCGATGGTAGGATTGTCGCGACCTTCTTTTCTAAGTTGATGGTTACAAGCCACTACATATCCACCCAACTGACCTATGTCGCTAAATTCAAACTTGCCTATCTTTACTTCAATCACCACATAGCACGACAGGTTAAGATTATAGAAAAGCAAGTCTATAAAATTCTCTGTCTTTCCAATCTCTAAACGATATTCTTTACCTACATAGGCGAAACCTGTCCCCAGTTCTGTAAGGAAGTGAGTGATATTATTCAATAAAGCATCTTTGAGAATCCTTTCATTATATGGCTGAGTAATCCCGGTAAACGCAAAGTGATACGGATCTTTGGTAAGTTCTTGGGCTAATTCACTTGTAACCTCCGGTAAAGTATTCTTGAAGTTAGTCAATGCCTTACCTTCGCGCTCATATAGGTTGGAATCCATATGATTAAGCATCACATCGCGGCTCCATCCCTCTTCCATAGTCTTTCGTACATAATAAAATGCCTTTGCCGGATCTTTGCTGTATTTATCCATCAGGTAGCGATGATGTCCCCAAGGTATGGAAAAGAGGATTTCATCTAATTGTCCCACAACCTGT
>JAZNKZ010000077.1:0-18778 GCA_045578815.1 Paludibacteraceae bacterium | reverse complement strand
CGATCCGACTTCATTAGGAAATTCCTCTCGGGCAATCTTGCTCGCCGAATATACCGATGCACCACTCTCGCTAACCACGAAGAGTGATGGGGAATTTTGATTTTTGAATTGTGCATTTTGAATAGCAAATCGTACCATCTGTTCACATTCGCGAGAAGCGGTGCCATTGCCGATAGCGATGGCCTCTATCTGGTATTGTGCAATTACTTGTTGTAGGATCTTTGTTGAAGCCAAGTTGTTGACAAACACGACGGTGTGGTATAGCAGGTCCCCTTGTGCGCTGAGCACGACGGTCTTGCATCCTGTTCGGAATCCAGGATCAAGGGCCAATACTCGCTTTTGGCCTAGAGGTGACTCCATGAGCAGTTGGCGTAGGTTCTGCGCGAAGACCTGTATGGCTTCTTCGTCGGCTTTCTCCTTGCTCAGGGTGGCAAATTCGGTTTCGATAGCGGGTTTTAGCAATCGTTTGTAACTATCTTCCATAGCAAGCTCCACCTGATAGGTGGTGTCGCTGTTGGTCTTGAGGAATAGTCGCGCTAACTTATCCAATGCTTTCTCATAGTCGGGCGATATATCTACTCTGATAAATCCTTCCGATTCGGATCTTCGGATGGCTAATAGTCGATGTGAAGAGATACGACGCAACGGCTCATTGACGGCAAAGTAATCGCGGTATTTCTGTGCTTCTTCGTTTTTGGCCTTATCGCCTTTCACCTTGGTAGTGAGTATGGCTGAATAAGTAAACTCTCTGCGAATAGCGTTGCGTGCTTGCTCATCTTGGCTAATCCATTCAGCGATGATGTCTCGTGCTCCTTGCAGGGCTTCTTCTCTTTTTTCTCTTAATCTCCTAATTGCTTCATCACCTGCTGCTCGCTGCTCAAAGATGGCTTTTGCCAGCGGTTCATATCCTTGTTCACGTGCAATGTCAGCACGCGTTTTGCGGTGGGGTTTGTAGGGCAGATAGATGTCTTCCAGTTCGGTGGCATCCCAGCATGCGGTGATACGATTACGTAGTTCGTCGGTTAGTTTGCCTTGTTCATCGATAGTCTTGAGGATAGTCGCTTTGCGGTCCTCTATCTCCAGATAACGATGATATTCGTCGGCAATAGCAGCAATCTGCACTTCGTTAAGCATTCCCGTTTTCTCTTTACGATATCGAGCGATAAAAGGAATTGTAGCATTCTCGTTGAGCAATGCGATGGTGGCAGCCACCTGTTTGGCACCCACGCTTAGTTTATTCGAAATAAGTCCAAGATATTCCATGCTGCAAAGGTAGTGCTTTTTTTCGAAATGAGCAAATTTTTTGCATATATGGGATTTTTTTTGTACCTTTGCACCCAATTTAAGAATACTAGGTAAAACAGATGACTTTGTCCCCATTACTGATACTCACTCTGGTGATTGGCATTATTTGGATAGTGCCAATTGTGTGCAGGAAAATCCACGTGCCTAGCATTGTGGGATTTATCATCGCAGGCGTGGTGATTGGACCATCTGTGTTAGGTGTCGTAACAGAAGGACCTACTATTAAGATATTGGGCTCGTTGGGCATGCTGTATATCATGTTTCAGTCGGGTAGCGAGATAGATATCAACGACTTTAAGCAATATAAATATCGTTCTCTATTTTTCGGAGGGTGCACCTTCTTTATTCCACTATTGTTAGGCGTGGTGACGAGTCGTTATATTTTGGATTTCAATTGGACTTCTTCTTTGCTCCTTGGTGCGATGTATGGTAGCCATACATTGATGACGTATCCGATAGTTAGCCGATATGGTGTGCAGAAGAATGTGGCGGTGAATGTCACTGTAGGCGCGACCATGTGGGCCATTTCGCTGTCGTTGATTGTGCTGGCGGTTATTGAGGCGAAATCATCTATTTCACATATGACATACAGGGATGCTTTATGGGTGATTGTTCGATTGGTGATTTTCTTATTGAGTGTTCTCAGCTTGTTTCCGCGTTTTGCACGTATGTTCTTCAAACGCTACCATGATCCTATTTCGGAATTTATGGTGGTGATGTTGATGCTGGTGGGTAGTGCGTTATTAGCTGATTTCGCAGGGTTGGAAAGTATTCTGGGAGCGTTTTTATGTGGTGTATCGCTGAACCGCCTATTGCCTAATCGCTCTCCATTGATGGGCAGGATCAATTTCATGGGCAATAGCGTGTTTGTTCCATTGTTTTTGATTAGTGTAGGGTTAATGATAGATATTCATGCTTTCTGGAATGGTTGGACAACAGTGCTGATAGCCCTAGTGATGATAGTGACCAAACTATTAGGTAAGAGTGTCGCGGCGTGGATCGCTCAGTTTCTTTTCCGTTTTTCGAAATATGAGCGTCAGTTGGTGTTTGGCTTGTCGCATGCTACGGCAGCAGGCACGTTGGCAATCGTGACGATTGCCTATCAGATGGGCATCCTATCGTCGGAAGTGTTAAATGCGGCGGTATTGATGATATTGGTGTTATGTACCACAGCCAGTTTTATCACGGAGTATGCCGCTAAGGAGTTGGCTTTGCAGGAGAGTGCACAAATGGAGGCCTATCACGAGGATGATTATTGGCTATTGACCTCTGTTGGGAAAGACCTACGACCAGCTATGCGCGAGATTGGAGAGATGGCATCGCTGGATAATATAGAGATTGCACAGTCTGCCGACTGGAAGGATGTGTCTGATATGGTGGAGCATACGAGTAAATCGGTAATTGTATATAACGAGGCGCAGCCCATCAATACGATTAACCGACTGGTGGTGGCTGTGCCACGTTATGCAGAAAAAGAGCGAGATTTTATCACGTGCTTCGGTCTAGTTCGTCGTTTAGCAGGCGAGTTGGGCGCGAAAGTTGTGTTTTATGCGCATTCAGATACACAGGTGGCTTTGCAGGCAATGTGTAGAAGACCAGGCAAATATCTTCGTGCAACATTTAGAAATATGGATGGGTGGGAAGAGATAGGAATCCTATCACAAACGATTATGGAGAATGATATGTTGATTTTGCTGTCTTCACGCAAATCTACAGCCAGTTATCACCCTCTGTTTGAGAATATCCCAACAATGCTTACGGAGCATTTCATGTCGTTCAGTTCGATGGTTGTGTACCCAGAGCAGTTGACGGGAGGGCCTGATATAGATACCTTGCTCACGGAGATACCACCTGCCAGTAAGACATGGTCAATGATTTCGATGGTAAAACAATGGGCGAAGAAGGTGATAGGATATTTGGGCGTTGGAGGTTAATAAGTAGGGAATAGGTATTAGGGTATGAAAGGAAAGTTAGAACAAATAGCACAAGTTTTTGTGCGTGAAGTAGGGGATGATTTACAACGTTATACCTTCGTCTTTCCAAATCATCGTGCGGGCTTATTCTTCCGAAAATATCTTGCGAAATATGTAGATTCGCCTTTGTTTGCACCACAGGTGATGAGTATCAACGAATGCTTTGCCCAATTGACTGATTTGCAAGTGGCGGACCCACTGACACTGTTGCTGAGGTTATATAGCGAGTATTGCCAAATCTATCCAAATGCAGAGGGATTAGATCGATTTATCTATTGGGGTAAGATGATGCTTGCCGACTTCTCGGAGATTGATAATCATATGGTTACGCATGTGGAGGCGTTGTTTGCTTCTATTAAGGATCTGCATGCGATTGAGGAACGTTTTCACTATCTGACTGACAACCAACGCAAGGCGCTATCTCGCTTCTGGCAGGAGTTTCAAGTATCGAATCAACGCCATCCCGACACTGTGCTCCACCAGCGCTTTCTACATACATGGGATCTGTTATATCCACTGTATACGGCTCTACGCAAGAACTTGAAAGCAGACGGTATGGCCTACGAAGGAATGCTCCATCGTGAGGTGTTGGAGCATTGGAATGAAATTCCTGCAGAACAGTTTCAAGAGCAATATGTATTTCTGGGATTTAACGCCTTAACAACGTCGGAGCGCGAACTGATGTTGCGCTTGCAGAGAGAAGGTAAGGCCGATTTCTATTTTGACTACGATAGCCCGTATCTTCGTGACCCTCAAAATAAAGCATCGCTTTTCATGGATGAAAATCAGCGTTTATTCCAAGCGCGATTTACGATTCCTGACTCCCAATATTCAGTATCCAGTAACGACAATTCCGACATTACTCTCATTACCGTACCATCAACAGTGGGTGAGGTCTATGAGGTACATCGTATATTGAAGGAAATTATTCCAACTAAAGCTCAGGACTTAACTCGCACAGCGGTAGTACTACCTGACGAGCAACTACTGATTCCGATGCTGAATGCCTTTCCTGATTCGGTGGAAAAGATTAATGTGACAATGGGTTATCCGCTACGTGCGACATCGCTGTATATGTCTGTGGCATACTCAGAACAATATCTGCATCCGATGCCAGATAGGGCAGAGGAGTTTGTGGTACAGATGCGTGAATACCTATTATCGCTGCGGAATGAGGATAATGCAGAGGGGGTCTATCAATTGACTAAAGTACTTGACCGCTTGAAGAATGCCATAAGTAACTACAAGCAGATTGCTTTTACTGTGGCGGATGTGCAACAACTGCTGAAAATGCTGACCTTGGAGAGTACTATCCCATATTCAGGAGAGCCGCTAGATGGATTGCAAGTGATGGGGGTGTTGGAAACGCGTGCGCTAGACTTTGATAATGTGATTATTACGGGTTTCAATGATGATGAATATCCAGGGCGATCAAGTGGGAATACTTTTGTGCCTCATACGTTGCGTTGTGGCTTTGATTTGCCTACTTTGGATCGACAAAATGCTATCTTTGCATATAATTTCTATCGTATGATTTCTTATGCAAAGCATGTGTGGTTAATTAGTAATTCGGTAGCCGATGAACAACATTCGGGCGAGGTGTCGCGGTTTTACTATCAACTGAAGTGGCAGTATGGCGTGGATGTGAAACATGTGGTGGTAACACATGCGCTGAGAACTCCGCATGTGGCAGTGTGCTTACCAATAGCTAAAGACCAGCGCCTACAAGCTATACGGTCATTGTCTGCGACTGCGTTGACAACCTATCTGCGTTGCCCTAAGCAATTCTATTATAAATATATAGAGCATCTAAAGGAACCTGCTCCAGATGAGAGTATATCGGTGAGTGAACTGACGCTGGGAAATGTGCTACACGGACTGATGGAGAAATTATATGCTCCATATGTGGGTAAGCATGTGACGGCATCGGATGTGCAAGAGCTGCTGGATGTGGTGAACGATGATAGTCGGTGGGCAATAATGGATGCGCTGGCATCATTACGGGGCGATGTATTAGCTGAGCGAGTAGTGCGGTCATACGTGGTGAATGTACTGACGTATGATTACCAGCAAGCACCATTTACATATGTTGGTTCGGAACAAGAATTGTATGCCTATCTGCAAGATTGCAAGTTATATGGCTATGCCGATCGCATAGATATAAAAGGTGATACATTACGTATTATTGATTATAAAACAGGTAGAACGGACATATTGTACACCTCCATGAAGGATGTGTTTGGCGTAACAGAGAAGATGACAAACGAGAAGTATGTCCCCCGTGAGAAAGGGAAACCGCAAGTATTGCAGACGATGTTGTATTGCTGGTGTGCCTCTAATATGCAGGAGTACGAGTGGATGACTAAAAATATGGTGCCACATATTTACCCAGTTCGCCGGTTGCAAGATGTAGATATGCAAACAAGTGTGCATACAAACACAGAAGAACCGTTGCTATTTGATAAAGTGCAAAATCGAGAGTTTGTGACCGAGTTAGAACAACTATTGGGTGAATTATTTGATATGAATATTCCTTTTGTACCAACGATGGATAACCATAGTTGTGAGAGTTGTGCATTTGCTCAATTATGCAAAAGTTAAAAACTTTTGTGTTTTTTCTTACAAAACTTGTGTGTTTGCAAATTTTTATGTACCTTTGCGGGATAATTGTGAAAAAAATATAAGCATATGAATATATCGTATAATTGGTTGAAACGCTATCTTGCGCTGAATGATAGTGCAGAAGATGTGGCAAAGATTTTGACTTCTATCGGTTTGGAGGTTGGTAAAGTAGAGAAAGTACAAACTATTAAAGGTGGGCTGGAAGGTCTCGTAGTAGGTGAAGTAATCACCTGCGTACACCATTCTAACTCCGACCACTTGCATATCACCACTACTCGTGTGGCTCCCGATGCAGAACCATTGCAGATTGTGTGCGGTGCACCCAACGTAGCTGCTGGACAAAAAGTGATTGTAGCCACCGTAGGCACTGTGCTCTACGACGGCGATGAGAAATTCACCATCAAGAAAGGCAAGATCCGTGGCGAAGAATCACTTGGTATGATTTGTGCCGAAGATGAGATTGGCGTAGGTGCCAGTCACGATGGCATCATGGTACTCCCTGCCGACACTCCAGTAGGTATGCCTGCCAAAGAGTATTTTGGTGTAGAAGATGACACGCTCATCGAAGTGGACATCACTCCTAACCGTGCCGATGGGGCCAGTCACTACGGTGTAGCACGCGACTTGTACGCATACTATCAAGCCAAAGGTGTGAATGTCGCATTGGTTAAGCCAAGCGTTGAGGATTTCAAAGTAAATAGCCACGCATTGCCTATCGAAGTAGTGGTAGAGAATGCTGAAGCATGCCCTCGTTACACGGGCGTGAGTATCAAGGGTGTGACGATCAAAGAGTCACCCGATTGGCTCAAGAAAGCCCTCAACACCATAGGTGTTCGCCCTATTAACAACGTAGTGGACGTCACCAACTTCGTACTGCATGAGATGGGACAAGCACTCCACTCTTTCGATGCCGACAAGATTAAAGGCAATAAGGTCATCGTCAAAAACGCTGCCGAAGGACAAAAATTCATCACTCTTGATGGCCTAGAGCGCACCCTATCGGCTGCAGACTTGATGATTTGCAATGCAGAAGAGCCAATGTGTATTGCTGGTGTATTCGGTGGACAAGACTCTGGTATCAGCGAAACAACGACTAACGTCTTCCTTGAGAGCGCGTATTTCGACCCTGTGAGCATCCGTAAGACCGCTCGCCGTCATCAATTATCTACCGATGCAAGTTTCCGCTATGAGCGTGGTTGCGATCCTAATAATACACTCTATGTACTCAAACGCTGCGCATTGCTTATCCAAGAGGTAGCAGGCGGAGAAATTGCAATGGAGATTACTGACCAAGGTAAGACTACCTTTGAACCATTCCCCGTAGAGTTGAATATTGACCGTGTCAATGCACTCATTGGTAAGGAAATTGGCGAGGAATTGATAGAGAAGATTCTTCGTGCGATGGAAGTTGATATATATAGCAAAGAAGGTAAAGTATGGCAGTTAGGAGTGCCTCGCTACCGTGTGGATGTACAACGCGAATGTGATGTAGTGGAGGATATTCTCCGCATCTACGGCTACAACAATGTAGAGTTCCCAGAGAAGTTGAATACTTCACTCAGTTATAATCCAAAGCCCAACCCAGTGGCATTGCAGATTCGTATATCCGAGCAATTGACTGCGCAAGGATTCAATGAGATATTGAACAACTCACTCACCAAAGTGTCGTATTACGAGCCATTGGAGCAACTCAGTTTGGCTACTTGCGTCAAGATTATGAACCCATTGAGCCAAGACTTGGGCGTGATGCGTCAGACCTTGCTCTTTGGTGGACTGGAGAGCATTCAACGCAATGCTAATCGTAAGAATGCCGACCTCAAGTTCTATGAGTTTGGCAACTGCTACCACTACAATGCGCAGAAGATTGCTGACCGACAAGCCAAAGACCCACATTGGACATACGACCCACTCTACGCATACAGCGAAGAGCCACACTTGGCATTGTGGTTGACAGGTAACAAAACCACACAATCATGGGTGCAAAAAGAGGAGAAGACCAGTTTCTACACCTTGCACGCATACGTGAGCAACGTGCTCCGTCGTTTGGGCGTGAATATAGCTAACTGCACGCTTGAGCCATTGGAGAATGAACTCTGTGCCGACGGTATGGCTATCAAAGCGCCAAACGGCAAGCAGATAGGATATATGGGTATCATAAATGGCAAATTGCTCAAGGCATTCGACATTGACAATCCTGTCTATTACGCCGACCTTGATTGGAATATGTTGCTGCGCCTCAACAAGCAATACAAACCAGTGATTAACGACCTGCCTAAGTTCCCAGAGGTGAAACGCGACTTCGCACTCCTCGTGGACAAGTCCGTAAAGTTCGCTGATTTGGCAAAAGCTGCCTTGGTAGCAGAAAAGAAACTGCTGAAAGCAGTTAACCTTTTTGATGTATATGAGGGCAAGAACCTTGAGGCAGGCAAGAAGAGTTATGCACTATCATTTATCCTGCAAGATACAGAGAATACCCTCAAAGATAAGCAAATCGAAGCCATCATGACGAAATTACAAAAGGTATTCGAAGAGAAATTCGACGCAAAACTTCGTTGATGACTTACGCAGAATACATACAAGAACAAGAGACAGCATTCGCCGAAGAGCATTCGGATGAATGCTGTTTCGTTGACAATCAAGCAGAAGGTGTGTTTGTTCGCGGGCATTAAGTAAAATAGTAAACAGTTATCAACAATGAATATTGCAGTATTTGCATCTGGAGCAGGAACAACATTGCAAGCCATAATAGATCAGCAAGGCACTTATGGTTACAAGGTAACGCTAGTGGTTATTAATCGCGAGTGTCCATCCATAGAACGAGCGCAGAAGCACGGTATTGCATCGCTACTATCTAAGAATTGGGAAGAAATAGATAAGAAACTGGAAGATAGCGACATAAAATTGGTTGTGCTAGCTGGATTCCTAGCAATCATCCCATATTGGATATGCAAAAAATGGGATAAACAGATTATCAATATCCACCCATCACTGTTGCCTAAGTTTGGCGGAAAAGGGATGTACGGTATGCATGTACATGAGGCAGTATGGGAAGCTGGAGAGAAGAATACGGGCTGTACGGTGCACTATGTAAGCGCAGAAGTGGATGGTGGCAATATTATCGCTCAGTCGGTAGTCGATGTAGATGAAAATGACACTCCAGATACAATTGCGCAACGTGTACAAGCAGCAGAGAAAGTGCTACTTCCTCGCGTGATCGGGGAATTGATGTAATTACTATTTTTTATTCTCCAGAGATTTAGTCCACTGGATGTAACCATACACACAATTGGCACACCAGAATAGATACTGCGCAGCCATGCAGTAGTTCTCAGCACGTAGCCACATTATCATGGCTAGTATATCCACAACGAGCCATAGGTACCATTGTTCACGAAAAGCCATGACCATGAGTATTTGTGCTAGGATAGCAGGTACCGTAGTGAAAGCATCCATATAGGGTTGAGGGTCATCGGTATAGCGAGCAAGGAGCCATCCCGTCAAGATAGATAGCAACAAAATAGCTGCAAGCAATAAAGGTAAGATTCTACGTGGTAGTCTGCGTGTGAGAACTTGTAAAGAGTTCTTAGACAAGCGTTTGCGCCAGCAATACAGGCCATAGATCATAGTAAAAAAATAGTAGATATTGATGGCAATCTCCGCATAGAAACGCTCTACACAACAGAGGTAAGTATAGGTAACAACTTGTGCAAAGCCAAAGACAAAAGTGAGTATATTCCCTTGTGCACCAAGCACTACAGAGCAAATTCCCAGCATGCCACTGATCATGGACCAATGGTTATTGGGGGCAAGCCAATAAGTGATGAATTGCACAGAAATTCCTAACCCTAGGAATAACCAAGTGAGAGGAGTAATCGTACTTATGAGGTTATCTTTTCTTGGCATTTTTTTCAGTCAGTCCCTTCGGTTTGGAACTTGTCTGAGGTTTAGCGAGATGGTCAAAACTCTCTTCAAAATCCCAATTAGCACGTAACTTGAGTTTTTTAGGATAGTAATAAATAGGTTCTGGCTGGCGATGAAGTTGCCAATCACCAGTAGTCCATTGTCCATCTCCATTCTCATCAATATATAATCTAAGATAGAATGTAGAGGGCTTGAGATATTGGAAGAGTGTGCCTTCTTCCTGCGCAGATAACTGTTTGATTACCACATCTTTCTCGTTTAGTAGTTGTAAGCATGCACGAGAATCGAAATGCGTCATCTTAACACGCAAAGAAGAATAATCATCTAGAGATTTCAGTTTAATATTTTGCTGAACACTGTCATTGCAAGCTCCATAGATATCTATGCATGCCGCTGAATCAATCTTCAACCTATATGACTCTTTGGGTTGGAGATCAGCTAGAATAAACAAACTCATTGCCAAAGAATCCTTTTGCATAATCTTAATAGGTACAGGTTGGAAAGTAGTATCCACCTTGTGCATGAGGTGGAACATAGAATCAGATAGGGAAGACAATGGGAAGTTCGAAGAAACACGAATCGTGTCAAAAATATCAAACGATGAAGATGCATTGGTAGTCAGTTTAAGTTTGCGTTCGCGTTTTCTACGTTCTTGTGCTTCACGCACCTTATCTGACATACGCGGGTGACGATATACGGCAAGCAAAGTGTCCGTTTGAGAAACCATATTAAAGACAGAATCGGTTACCATATATTGCATTTGAAAATAGATGCTATCCATAGCGATAACTAAAGAATCAGTGAGCCAGTATGTGATAGTATCCATGTTCTTTGACACCTGTATAATAGTATAATCAAGGAAGTTAACCCATGCAGAATCGTTCTTAAGACTATCTACCTCACTAGGGCGTAATGCGCGCAACGTGGGCATAGAGTCTTGTGGTGCAGAGAAAATAAGCGTGAAAGCATGTTGCTCATCACGGCGAATAGTCTGGAAATAATGACGTTGCTTAGCTTCTTCAAAATACCATAGCACCAATGAATCAGGATAGAAGTGCGTTACCGAATGCATAATTATAGAGTCCATTAAGCGCGTAAACAGTGTATCACCTGTAAGCAAATCAACAGCTAGGGTATCATGCCATAGTGTATCGGTATGTGTCTCTATCGCAAAGGTTGGTGTAATGATCGAATCATAAAAAGCCAATCCTTCTCCTGGTTGGTAAACATAATCACGACTTACATCATTAAGGGTATAGATCCGATAAGTTCCAGGTTGGATGTTATGAATAGTGAAATTACCTTCTGAATCAGTGCGCGTAACTCGTGTAAAAGGTAAGGTACTCAATGCAGAATCCTCCAGATTACGATGGATACCCACCAAAACTGCTGGCATAGGATTAAGTGTGGCAGCATCGAACACACGTCCAGATATGGCGAGTGAGTCAAGATGGTCGCCCGTAGAGAAAGCAAACACATATCCTTCAAGGGGGGTTTTCTCATTGTAATCACATATCGCGGCACCAAAGTCAATGGTATATGTAGTAGAATCTTGTAAGTCCTCTTGGAAAAGTACTGACATTGTTTTGCCAATAGCTTTTACTTCAGGAGGATTTTGTTGAGGAGGAGAAATCAATACATTCTTTTGAATATCATCTAATTGTATATATTCATCGAATGTGATCTCTATTTTTTTGCCTTGAAACATCAACACACCATTCATGGGCGATTCCTTGACTACAAGAGGAGGAATCGTATCACGGGGACCTCCTTGAGGTCCTTGTCCACGATTGGCACATGACGCCATTATCAATACTAATCCTATAACGACATATACATATCTTAAGAATCTCATATTCATAAGTTTACTTCCTATCAACATTTTTGACCACATTACAATGGTCTTAGTTCATATCCCTGGTCTTGGAGCCACTCAATGATGAGTGGTAAAGCTTTTAGCATTCGATCACGAGATTTCAGCGAGTCATGCAACACGATGATACTGCCATTGCGCGTATATTGTTTGACCACATAGAGCATTTTATCCACCGAGTAGCGCGGGTTATAATCATGTGTCAGTACATCCCACAGATAGATTGCACATCCAGCTTTTAGGAGGGCCTTCTTCTGTGCTATACGCATTCTTCCATGTGGTGGGCGAAAGAGTTTTGTATGCAATACATTTTCTCCACGCATCACGTCATCAATATACTCCTGCGTAGAAGATTGACACCCTCGCATATGATGGTAGGTATGATTACCTATCGTATGTCCTTCTGCGCGAACTCGCACGAGTAATTCGGGATATCGTTCTGCATTCTCTGCCACCATAAAGAACGTCGCTTTTGCGCCATATCGAGCTAAAATATCCAACAGTTCTGGCGTACACTCTGGAATAGGACCATCGTCAAAAGTGATATACACCACCTTTGACGATGAATCCATGCGCCACGTCACACCACGATATAGGCGTTGCAACCAAGTTGGGAATTGATATAGCAATGATAAACTCACCCTAGTTATCAATCTCCCCAAGCCAATGCTGAAGCACCTAATACCGCAGCATCTGCCTCTTTCAAATCCGAGAAGAGCACTTGCACTTTGTTGCGCCACAAAGGAAGCACGTTGTCGTTCATAGCCTTCTCTACTGGGTCTTTGATCCAGTGACCAGATTTGGTCAAACCACCAAACATCACAATTGCCTCAGGTGCACTAAAAGCAATGAAATCTGCCAATTGTTGACCAAGAATTGTACCTGTAAAGTCAAAAATCTCTTTTGCTACCTCATCGCCCTGCTCGGCTGCATCATATACATCTTTAGAGGTTATGGCATCGATGTTGAGATTGCGCAAAATAGTTTCTTTGGTGGTAGAAGAGATAATCTCTTTAGCAGTACGAGCTACACCAGTAGCCGAAGCATACGCTTCAAGGCAACCCTTCTTGCCGCAGTTGCATGGACGACCTTCTTCGCCCCGCACAGCGCAAGTGTGCCCCAATTCGCCAGCAAATCCGTCGTGGCCATACACCACTTTGCCATCTACTACGATACCCGAACCTACACCTGTACCGAGGGTAATCATGATGAAGTTCTTCATACCTTTAGCCGCACCATAAGTCATCTCGCCCATAGCTGCTGCATTGGCATCGTTGGTAATCTTACATGGAATACCGAAGCGATCGGTCATGAGTTGTGCGAATGGTATAGATTGCCATGGCAAGTTCATTGCGCCTTCAATCATACCAGTATAGTAGTTGCCGTTTGGTACACCTGCACCAATACCGCGAATCAAGTCCATACCGCCTACTGAATCAACGATTTTGATTGCTTCGTCGTACAGTGCATTCACGTAGTCATTGATGTTTGGATAAGCTTGTGTTTTAATGGAAGTACGTGCCAACACATGACCACGTGCATCTACAACGCCCAATACGGAGTTTGTGCCACCCATATCAAGGCCTAATACATAAGGTTTCTTTTGCATAATTATAATTCTTTAAACATTAAACACTATAAACACTTAATTATTCTGTAGGAATATCTTTGTTTACGTTCTTGCTACCAATGAGGGCATAGAAGAGAATGTAGAGTGCACATAGCACTACAACTATATAGCTCATTTGGAAATTATCAAAAACATCCACTAATTTGCCTTGCAACGGAATCAAAATACCACCACCGCAAACCATAGTCATAAACGCTCCAGATGCAATAGAAGTATATTTACCTAATCCTTCTACAGCCATATTGAAAATACCTCCCCACATTACCGAAGTACACAATCCAACAAGAATCAAGGGGAATATACCCACTGGTACTTGCGCAGTAATGGTAGTCAATGTAGCCCAATCAATGCCTGGCATACTTACCATTATATTGGTCGGTAAGAACATTCCTAATAATACTAATATTATACATGTGGATGATACCATTATTATTTGGGCTCGACTGCTTACTTTGGCACTTATCATACCACCTAAGAAACGACCTACTAACATTAGCAACCAATAGATTGCAACTATCATACCTACAATGCCTACATCAATACCTAAGCCCGGAGGTGTCAGTTTTACATCTAGAGATGGAGCTGCTTCTGCGAGAGTAGGTTTTAACGTATTGGGCAGAACTAAGCACTTGCTGGTGCGTTTGATCGGAAGTATAGTCTCTTGATCCGTTATTGTGGCTTGTGTAGTATCCACAAGAGGAATCGAATACTTGCTTGCTACATTATATGCTAATATAGAATCCTCTTGAATCGCTCTAATCACTTGTCCCTCTATCGTTGAAGGAGTACTCAAGTATTGCATCACATAGGTAGGAACACCAACTTCCACACCCATATACAAGAAAATAGCTAAGATACCCAAATTAAAATGGCGGAATGAAAATGCACTATATTTCTTACCATTCTCATTCGTTACTTCTACATGTGCTGTTTCCAAAGTTGGCTCAGGAATTTTGACTAGTAACAACACCAAAAATGCAAATGCAAACACACCTAAAGCTATCATTAATGCTGGAGTTGCATCAGCGATCTTGGCTTTTGCTGCATCAGCTATCAAACCACCCATGATGATAGTCACCAACACAGCCGCCAATGAGTTGCATACGCCGCCGAATTGTACCAATTGATTACCCTTATTACCACCGCCACCGAGGGTATTAAGCATAGGATTAACCACAGTATTGAGCATGCACATACAGAAACCAGCTACAAACGCACCTATGAGATATACCCAGAAACTCTGGATAGCTGCCCAACCTGACATATATTGTAAGAACACACCGATAATTCCCACAAAAATAGCCAACAAAGCCGTCTTTCGATAACCAATCTTCTTCAATAAGAAACCAGCAGGAATACCCATCGCAGCATAAGCGATAAAGTTAGCGGCATTACCTAATTGGGCAGCGAAATTCGACAACGCGAAATTATTCTTTATTATCACTGCCATTGGATTGCATAGGTTCGTCACAAACGCAATCATAAAAAACAATAGAAACATTACCACTATGGGTAAGATGTTGGATTTTTTGTTCGTCATAATAATAGATTTTTGTTTATAAATTATTTTTTAAGAATAGCATAATGCGACGGTGGAGGTGCTCGTAGTTGGAGCGGTTGCGGAGGAAATGATTATCATCTGGGTAGAATTGCATTTCAAATTGCTTGCCCGCTTGCACAAGTGCATCCACATATAGCCACGACTGCTGTGCATGTACGTTATCATCAGCCAAACCGTGAACCAATAGCAATTGCCCTTGTAAGTCGCTAGCCAAACGCATCACATCTGCCTTGTCGTATCCCATGCTATTTACCTGCGGACGACGCATGTAGCGCTCGGTGTAGGCAGAGTCATAGAATCGCCATGAAGTGACTGGCGCAATAGCAATACCACATTGCCATATGTTTTCCCCGCCCTGTTTGCTGAGGCACATGAGTGTTTGGTAGCCACCATAGCTCCAACCGCATATAGCCATTCTATTGCCGTCCACATACGGCAAAGTCTTCAAGTATTTAGCTGCGCTTATCTGATCTTCGGCTTCTTTCACGCCCAACTGCATATAAGTGGCATTGCGCCAATCACGGCCACGAGCATTCGTGCCACGGCCATCAACACACACCACTAGATAGCCTTGAGATGCCACGTAATGGCCAAATCGCTTACGCCAAGTATCTGTCACACGCTGGCTAGCTGGACCACTATATTGCATCATCACTACTGGATATTTCATATTCGCAGCAAAACCCACAGGTTTGATCATCCATCCGTTCAACTCATCTCCACGCTCGGTGGTAACGGTAAAGAACTCCTTATTAGGCAGTCCACTTGCTTGCCATACCTGCAAAATAGAGTCATTGTTCAAAAGTGTACCTTTAACCTCACACCTACCACCTTTAGCCTCACACAATGTATAGGTATTGGGATGATTAACACTCTGATAGCAATCCACATATCGCTTCAAATCCTTAGAAAAAGTCAAGGTATGTGTACCCTCGCCAGAGGTTAGCTGTTGGGTGGTATTCTTCTTTACATTCAATGCGTACGCATGACGCGTCATAGGCGTAGGAGCAGCTTGATAAAATAGCGTTTGGGTAGCCGCATCATAACCGTATACATTTGTCAAATCGCGCTGCTCACGAGTTAATTTCTTCTGCTCTATACCTTGCGATGAATACATATATGCCTGTACATATCCCTCCTTTTCGCTTACCACTATCACGCGACCATCATTCAACCACTGCCACTCATCAAACAACTGATAGTCAACGTAATACCTCTCACTTTCCTCTTGATAAAACGGATGGGATACCGTTGACTTAGGATTAGCATGATAAACCGTCATCTTTGTTTGGTTGCGATTGAGTGTCAGTGCCACTATATTGGCCACCTCGTCTTTGCCCGATGGTTGTACCGTCCATCGAATGCGAGGAATATAATCCATTTCTTCTAAAGGTAATGCGATCGTTTTGATTGTCTTGTAATAGATATCATATATACACAAACTCGCCACGGCATTCTTTTCACCTGCCTTCGGATAACGCAAACCATGTAACTTAGGATATAATGGTCTATTCTCCTCGCCTAAATACGTTTGCCACTCAAACGTAGGAACTTCTTTCTCATCCAGACGAACAAATGCCAGATACTTATTATCGGGCGAGAATGCATACAGAGATGTAATACCAAATTCCTCCTCATACAGCCAATCAGCTATACCATTGAATATCTGCGTATTTTCTCTTTTCTCAACATCCATCAAATCACCTTCATCGTGAGAGTTAGTTACCGCCACTTCTGTTTGGAAATCTACCTTATATATGTATAGATTATTATCCGCCTTGGCATACACCACATATTTCCCATTGGGCGACAACATTGCATCACGCACGGGCGAATCGCTTAATTTAATTCGCTTATTCTTCTGGGTATCAACCAAATAGTAATCTGCAAAAAACGAATGGCGAAATAGCTGTTGCTTATTCTCATACTCCAAACGATACCTTTCACCTTGCTCCTTTCCACTTGCACCTTCTAACACGCTATCCAACTCTGCCACTGTCAACACTTTGGCATCATATCCCCCCTGAAGTAAATGCATCATATCCACTGTGTTTTCTGCATAACACATAATACCTACAGACAATAATGCTAGCAATAGTATTTTTTTTCTTTTCATATAAAACACCCATTTTATCTAAAATCGTGCAAAGGTACAAAAAAAAACGCATATCACAAAGAAATATGCAAAAAATAATGTTTTTCTTTTATCCTTATCCTTTCCTATTGCTCTCTATTCTTGCAAAATAAATCTTACACTTTATTATTTCTTTGAAATAAGTTTGCATATTTCAAAAAAAAGTTGTAACTTTGCGCGCTTTTTATGGATTCTTAAGAATCAACACTTTTTCTTCATTCGGCATTTTTCCCAAAGATACCCCGAAGATACCCTGAAGATAGGTCGAAGACAAAGAGTTCTTAAAACGATAAAATCTTAAAAAACGACATAAATAACAATAAAAACAATTAACATCATGCAAAAGATCCAACTGAAACGTGGTTTGGACATTCCATTTGATGGAGCAGCAGCCCTCACACTCGGCAGTGTGAATCGTCCTGCTATCTTCCACATCGTCCCAGACCATTTCGCTGGCGTGACTCCAAAACTCTTGGTCCGCGAAGGCGACAGCGTGAAAGCAGGTTCACCCCTCTTCCACGACAAGGCATTTGCTGAGATGCTTTTTACATCGCCTGTTAGCGGTAAGGTGGTAGCCATTGTACGTGGCGAACGCCGCAAGGTGATGTCCATTGACATCGAAGCCGATGCTACGATTGAGTATGAGACCTTCGACCTCAAGCAAGACGCTAAAACCCTCTTGCTGCAATCAGGTCTTTGGGCACTCATTAAGCAACGTCCTTACGATTGCATCGCTCTCCCAAGCAAGCAACCTAAGGCCATCTTCATCTCTACCTTCGACACCGCTCCCGTAGCACCAAACTACGAGTGGGTGCTCAATGGACAAGGTGCAGTGCTGCAAGCTGCGGTAAATGCACTCGCTACTATCGCGCCTGTGTACGTAGGTATTAAATGTTGCGCAAGCGCACCTGTTTTCCGCGGCTTGACCAACTGCGAGAAATACGAGGTTAAAGGTCCTCACCCAGCAGGCAACGTAGGTGTACAAATCAACCACGTGGCTCCTATCGCTAAGGGCGAGACCGTTTGGACTATCAACATCCAAGACCTCGCGCTCATCGGTCGCCTCTTTACTAAAGGTATCGTGGACATGCAAAAGAAAGTGGCGCTCACTGGCCCTCTCGCCAGCGGTGCACAATACTACAACGTATTGCCAGGCATGCCACTCAGTGCAATCTTCACCAGCAACATCTACAAGGGCTGCAACGCTCGCCTCGTAGCAGGTAACGTGCTCTCTGGCCACCAAGTATGCGCTGATGAGATGGTTAGCATCTACGATAACCAATACACCGTACTCCCTGAAGGTGACGAGACACACGAGTTCATGGGATGGATTATGCCTCGCTTCAATAGCTTCAACGCAGGCAAGACCGACCCAGCTAAGATGGTGAACAACTGCGTGACCGAGTGGCTCTTCGGTAAGAAGAAATACAACTGGGACGCTCGCCTCAAAGGTGGTCGCCGTGCTATCATCGTTAGCGGTGAGTATGACAAAGTATTCCCAATGGATATCTATCCTGAGTATTTGATCAAGGCAATGATTGCTGGCAACCTCGACAGCATGGAGCAACTCGGTGCATACGAAGTAGCACCAGAGGACTTTGCGCTCTGCGAGTACGTATGTACAAGTAAGATGCCATTGCAAGCTATCGTTCGTGCCGCATTGGATAACTTAAAAAAGGAGATTGAGTGATGCTAAAGAAATTACATAACATAGTAGAGAAACTTCGCCCTACCTTCTCAGAGGGTGGCAAGTTGTCCG
>JAZNKZ010000076.1:0-34805 GCA_045578815.1 Paludibacteraceae bacterium | reverse complement strand
TTCTTTGCGCTCGTAAACGCTGCTCGCCTATATAAGATTCGCCCTGACAACGCACTCGAAAAAACCAATATCAAGTTCCGCCGCCGCTTTGATTATATCGAGCAACAGGCAAAAGAAAAGGGTCTATCCCTCAAAGAGATGGGGCTAGATCAAATGGAAGCCCTTTGGGAAGGAGCCAAAACAATGGAATAACTAATCCTCCTTAGCTACTGGTTTATCAGTTGCAGGTATATATATTGATACAGATGTAGTAGGGAAAGAAGAATCACTCTCAACAGATAATTTCAGTTCCATACCACCTCGTTTCTTAGGAGTGAAATAAATAGGATAAGTAACGCGATTGTAACCTGGATTGAAATGCATTCCACACAAATACTCACCTATAGAATCAGTTTTATGTAAAACTTTTGTAATTTCGTCCTCAATAAGACACCATAGTTTCATATCTGTAGTATCCCATTTCATCTCCACAGAAACAAGATTATTGGTCACTGTATAGAATGTAGTTGCAAACACGACAGTATCACCCAAATACACGGTATCCATTTCATACAAATCATCATCCGAATCATAGATAAGATTCAACGTATCTTCAGCACCTATCAACGAATCACCCAAAAACTGAGGATTCACGTAGAAACTCGAACTATAAATCTGAGGACTATATTGAGGCTCTTGGTACTCCAAACAACTGGTCATTGCACCCGCAACAACCGCTAGAACCAAAAAGATATAAAACTTACGCATAATATTAAATGTTAATTATTAATTACAAAAAATCGGGTCTTTCAACCCGATGTGCGGCATAAAGGACTCGAACCTTCACTCCTCTCGAAACTAGATCCTAAGTCTAGCGCGTCTACCAATTCCGCCAATGCCGCAGAAATCGGAGGATTAATTTCCAATTCGGCTGCAAAAGTACTACTTTTTTTTGATATAACCAAATATGTACGCAACTTTTTATCATAATTTACCAAATGGGCTGCAAATTGTCCACCGCAAGACTACTTCTCCCGTCGTTTATGTAGGCATAATGGTCGGCGCAGGCACTCGCCACGAACTCCCCAACGAGAACGGCATGGCGCATTACATCGAGCATTGTGTCTTCAAAGGTACACAGCACTACACTGCCCGCCAAATCATCAATCATATCGAGGGAATCGGCGGCGAAATCAATGCCTATACCACCAAAGAAGAAACCACCTTCTATGCGGCCACCCTGCGCCAACACTTCCGCACTACCCTCCATCTGCTAGCGGATATGGTGCTTCGCCCTACATTTCATAAAAAGGAGACCGACAAGGAGCTTACAGTCATCCTCGACGAGATTGAGAGTTACAACGATTCGCCCAGCGAACTCATCTACGACGACTTCGAGAACATGATCTTTGAGGGCAGTTCTCTCGCGATGCCGATCCTTGGCACCAAGAAAACCCTTCGCCGCATCTCCAAGTCCCCTGACATCGCCCTCAACTGGATGCAACAAAACTACCGTCCCGAGCGCATGGTACTCTTCGTGCTCGGCAACGTATCCACCCAACAAGTCATCTCCGCCGCCGAAAAAGAATTAGGAGAAATCACTAGTATATCTAGTGCTTCTAGCATTTCTATCGCCTCCTCACATATATCCCATAGCGAAGCGTCCCTTACCCGACTATACCGCCGCCACACCCACCAAATCCACGCCATGCTCGGATCGCACGCATACCCTATTGGCCACCCCAAGCAACTAACCATGTACCTACTCAACAACATCCTCGGCGGTGGCAGTATGTCTAGCCGTTTGTATCTCAGTCTGCGCGAGAAACATGGGTTGGTGTATAATATCGACTCGCAGGCAGTACCACTTAGCGACACGGGCTATTGGAACATCTACCTCGCCTGCGAACCGCAGCACAAGGACCAATGCCTTGAGCTCTGCCATAAGGAACTCAAGCAACTGCGCGACACTACACTCACCTCATCTCAACTCCAGCGCGCCTTGCGCCAGTTGGAGGGACAGATGGCTATTTCTGCTGAGAATCAGGAGAATAATGCCCTCGCTATGGCAAAGCAGATGCTTTATCACCACCATGCTCCTGCGTGGCAAGACACCTTCGCTCGCATACAGACCATCACCCCCACCCAACTCCAAGACGTCGCCAACGAAGTCTTCGCCCCCGAAAAGATTTACACGCTATTATACGATTAAACACACAAAATTCCCCACTCGCACCGCACAATAACCGCACTATTCGTTATCTATACAGAACACCCATAGATGCGAAATATATGCAAACACAAAAAACGCGACCCCATTGGAGTCGCGTTTTATTTGAAAATAAATTCGAAAAGATTTTCACATCATCTAAAATACGAACTTTGCCCAAGCTTGTTTGCGTTTCATCTTACCCGATTCAATATATTTGACAAGATAAAGATTGCCCAACTGTAATTTATCTATAGGTATTGCATATTCCGAAACTGCATTATATACTGGCAAAGAATATACCAACACTCCACTAACATTATAAACATTTAGGACACTACCAAGAGTAGGATTAGAGAGATAGATAATCGGAGTTTTGGTTTCCTCATCTATAGCAATTGGCAATTGATTCTCTCCTTCTTTACCTTCTTGCACTTCAATGGTTTTGATTTCAATTGGCTCTGAAAGCGGAGATATATGCTCTTCACAGCCTTTAGTAATATCCGAGCTTTGCACCGCGCAATAATAGGTCGCACCTGCACTCAATCCTGTGATTTCGTATGTAAACAAGTCTATATCAGTAAGCGTCGCATCTATCGACAATTCCTTTCCGCGATAGATATAGATCAAATTGCGAGCACATATAGCCTCGAAAGCATCCAAAGCTATGCCTGAACCGCCATTATCTGTGTAAGTTAGGCGCACACGTGTATATTGTGTATCTTCTTCAAAATTCACGGTAAGTGTTTTCTTCTTCATGGAAGATAGAATTTCAACACGATATTCTGGCAGAGCCATCCACTCTGCGCCATTCCATGCTTCCACATCTATATAACCCGTTGTAGCGGCATCCGAAGAGAAAGCATTTACCCAGAAGGATATTGATTGCAGAGGAGCCATATATTCTTCAGTAGTGATATATTCCCCTGTATTCTTCAGATACAATGCCTTCGAACCATCTGCCTTCGCCGAAGTTGTTGTCCGATTAATATTTGACTCCCAACCTTGTTCTTTGATGGCATCAAATGATTGGAACTGCTCAAAATCTTGCTTGAAAGATGCCTCGCCTTCACCTGCTTGATACAGCGTCACATAGTACAGCACCGCATCCTTCACTGGCTTCCATGCCAATTGGAACGAGTAAGGAGTAATCTTGCCAACCGATTGAACCTCAGGCGTAGTAATATAGCTAGGACGTGGCGAATGACCTGTCAAGGTTACAGGGACAGTCGCACCCAATGTTGATATATTCAGGCTACCAGTCACTTCATCGCATGACTGCTTATTGGGAATATAACTTACCCAAATAGTGTGCACACTTATTCCCTCCTCTGTCACCTCATATTCCAATGTACGTTTCCATTCTGAACTCGTGCGTTTTGGATATTCATCACCTACATACACATAGAAACTACCTTCGGTAGTAAACACTATCGTATCAGAATTAAGTTCTTGCACTGACAAAGCCAAGGATTGAGGTTCCCAATCTTCAATTTTCTTTGTATCTGAAACTGTAGTAGTTAGATTCAACTCAGATTTATCTACCGACATCTTAACATTACCTATACTTTGATAGATAAAGCTTATCATATTTCCATCATCTGCAATATCAAAAATATTTTGACCAGACAATATTGTTCCATCATGTAATTTAGGAATAAACGTTCTCACATTTTGTGTTCCTGGATAGGGGTCTGAGGCTTTTCCCGACTCCGAGTTGTTTCTTTCTTTCCATGTTATTCCATTTGCCTCTTCCATATGAATTCTCAAGAAGTTTGGTCCATTATTAGGTGTATTTTCTGCCCAAGCTGCAGCAGAATAATCAATATGCCACACCAACATACCCTGACCTGGTAAATATGCATCCCAACCCGTCTTTGTACGATACTCCAATAAGAAAAACTCTTTCGGAGAAGGACTCGAACCTAGTAAATTATGAATTCCATCTGCAATCAAATATGCTGAATTATAAGTTTGTAGTGGTTGCAAGAAGTATTGTCCTTTCTCCAATAATTGCTGTGGTTTCAGCCAACCTAGATAAAAACGCTCATAAGCGCTATATGTAGGAGGGGTACGTCCGTTATTATTGTAGTTACCACTACACATGATTGACCAGTTAGAAACAGTATAATATTTATAGTCTGTATCATATAAGTCTGGTAAACCTAGTACATGACCAAACTCATGGCAGAATGTACCTATTGATGCTCGGCGTGTTCCTCCACTGCCTGAATACTCTGATGTACAAGCATAGGTCGCTAATAGTTTTCCATCCACACGCACATCTTTCCATGACACATTGCTCTTGTGAGGCCATATTGTGTTAGAGGAGGCTCCTTCTGCTTGGTTATGACCCGCATAATAGACAAACACATTATCCAACACACCATCATTATCCGTATCGTATTCATCAAAATCCACTCCACTATTAGCTGCCAACTGACATGCCTCAATGATCATTTGAAAAGGGTTACGATCGTGACTATCTCCTTCTTCTTTCCCATAATACTCCATATTTTCGCTAAGGGTAAAAGGACCATATACATCAAACTGCGGTTGGAAAATACTATCTGATGCTGCTATAAAGTAGTCACGGCAAGAACCTGTTGCATTATTATATGCATAGCCCGACTCATTAAGCAAGGCATTGAAATCCTCATTTTTTTGAGCAAATGGCAAATCTTTGAATCCCACCAACAGAACTAAACTCTTAGGTGAGCCCTGCAATGGGAAAGTAGCAGCATTTGCTCGTGGACGAATCGCCGCATTTCGACGAGCAGAAGCTATTGCAGGAAACTGCTCTTTGACCGTTTGATCTTCTACAAAGTATCCATTATCCAAACGACGAAGTGGCGTACCATCCAATGTGGTATAATACGCATGATACTCATCACCTACCAATCTCACAGTCATTGTCTGTCCATTGGGTAATGTAACTTCAAAGGGATATGGAGTCGCAGTCACTGCCCAAAGAGAGAGTGACAATACAAGTAGCATAGATGATAGCAGAATCTTTTTCATATTTTCGCTTATTTACGCAGTTTATACACTAATATCGCGCAAAGGTACAAAAAAAAATGCACATATGAAAGCATCAAGTACATTTTTTTTATATTTTATCATTTTTCAAAAGATCTACCGTAAAAAAGAATGGGCTTCAAAACTGAAGCCCATTCCGCATTATTTGTACATTAATGTATTATTTCTTGTACATAACCTTGGTGTTCAATGTAGAAGGAACAGGGTTTTGGCCCTTATAGAAGTTCTTCTTCATTGGTTTCAAAGCAGAAGCCTCTGCAGGCTCTTCCTCTTCCTCTACAGGAATATTGGTGTACTCTTTGTGGATAACACGCAAGTCATATGGCTCAACCAAAGAAGCTAATACAAGTTGACCTTCTTCATTCTCCTCTACATTGCATGCCAAACCATACCAGCGATTCTCATTTACGAAATCATACCACTCAAGTTTAAGAGAGTAACGAAGTTCTTCTGTCTCTGGATCATCGTAAATATTAGCAAAACTTACGTTAGCATTTTTGTAGATATACAATTGACCTTCAGACATCTCAATGAGTTGAGCACCCTTGTGTGAGTTCTCATACAAGTCACGGCCAGCCATAGCTTCCTCTTCTGTTTCAGCGAAGAGTAAGCCCTTCCAACCATCACCATACATTTGGAGGTCAGTCATTTGACCAGCTTCAGCTACATAAGGTTCTACATCATTAACCAAAGTATCTACGAAGAATCCACTCTCATTGCCAACATAATAACCTTGATAAGCACCTTCCTCAACAATCCAATAAACAGGCATATCAACCATCAAGAAATTACCAGAGCCAGAGAAGCCTGAACCATTGACAAATACGACATTATTATCCCATACATAGAGAGAAATATAACCCAATTGACATGCAAGGGGACCTACTGAAAGTTCAATAAGTGTATCTGTTCCTTCAATCATAGTTGGGTTACCGAACAAACCATATCCACCCAAAGCAAAGTTGTTGAGCACAGCATCATTAGTTACTTCTACAACACAAGTTGCTGGAGTAACTTGTCCTACAGCTGCATCCTCTGCAGGTACATTCAATGTAACAGTAATGGTGGCAGTTCCCAAACCAACAGCCTCTACGATACCAGAAGCATTTACAGTAGCAACTTCAGGATTGCTAGACTCCCATACCAATGGATAGGTTGCAGAAGGAGTAACCACAGCTGTCAATTTCTCTTGTTTTTCAAGCTCCATAGTTAGCTCTGTTGCACTAACCTTAACTGTGTAATCCACAGGTTGTACAGGAGGTTCGCAGCCTACAAATACGAGAGCTACGCATGCGATCATCGCAAAAAATAAACTCTTTTTCATAACTTAAAAAATTAAAAGTTTAACATATTAATTTGTGTACAAATAATTCTATTAATTATTATCTACAGCCATCTCTGTAGTAGGACGGATGTATGGGTTGTAGTTTGTCTCACTTGAAGGAATAATGAATGTAAACACACGGATAGTACTTGGTACCAATGTCTTATTCATACGCAAGTGATTCTCACCCAGTTTAACGGTTTCACCCCAACGGCGGAATGTTTGCAAACCATAACCCTCGCCCCAAAGTTCCACACGCCAGTTATAACGGATTGCTTCACCAAGAGCTTTATGATCCGTTGCAAGAGCGTTTTTGTAGTTCGCATACGCTGTTTCAGCACCTTCTTTGATACGCTTTGAAGTGATTTGATCAAGATAGTTCAACGCCTCTGCATCTTTTCCACCCATACGCCATGCGGCCTCGGCAGCAATCAGATAAGCGGTCTCAAGACGCATAAACACATGATCACTCAGCCAATCACGATCACCCTGCAATTCAGTAGAAGCTGCCGAATAGAACTTGCCATCAGGAGCATATTGATAATCTGCGGCGGATGAGCCATTAGCACGGTAATAATTGCCCCACCAATTTTCACGAATATCCCAACCGAGTGCTGTGATTTCTTTCAAAAGGTTCGCATCTATTCCTTTCACATCACCTGCAGAAGCATAGCTGTATGAATAGATATCACATTGGCCAAAGAAAGAAGCGAGAGAAGTGGTTGTTTCGATATTCACATCTTGACCCCAAATCCAGTTACTATGCTTAACATCATTGAAACCTGTGGTCAATACTTCTTCGTTAGGAAGAAGTTTTGCAGAAGTTGTTTCGATAAGGTCTTCTGCTACTTCAAGTGCCTTTTCATTTTCCCCTTTATTAAGATAAGAATAAGCCAAAATCATACGAGCCACATCCGCATTTACTTGCAATTTACTAGCACGTGGCACAGCGTCATAAGCCTCAAAATAGTCAATAGCATCTAGCAAGTCCTGCTCAATGCGAAGATATACATCAGCAGCCGTAGCACGAGGTGCACCCAAAATAGTGTCGCCTAAAGTAGCTTCCTCTGTATAAATAGGCACTGACAGCTCGGTATAAATGTCTGTTCCTGCTTCATTCAACTGATCTACTGTTTTGCAGAAGAAGCGTTGCAAGGCTGCATATGCCCAACCACGCATGGTCAAAAATTGTGCATAATAGTTACCTGCTAGATATTGTTCATCTGTCATGGTCTCTGGATCGAAATCCAATTCTGGATGACCAAATTTATCTACATAGTTGATACCAATGTTACAGTGGCGAATAACATTATAGTACAAAGACCAATAATATCCTGCGCGTTGATATGTTAGTCCCTGCTCGTCAGTAACGAACCATCCATAGCGTTGTGATTTCATCGCAACATCACCACAAAGGAGATCAGTTGCAAGATCTACTGAACGTTGGCCAAATACATCATGGTCACCACCATAGGTATAGAGTAATGGATAAGTTCCTCGTGCCCACATACCAAGCACATCGTCCATTTCCTCAAATTGATCTTTGGTGATGTTATCACCTTGTGGATATTGATTCAAATCGCAACTAACTAATGCCACTGCGGCAAAGATAGCCAAAATATAAAGTTTTGTTTTCATATTCTTTTTCATTTGAATGTTAAATGTTTAAGTTTAATTAGAATGATACTTTAATACCTCCCATAATAGTTGACAATGGGCTATACGCGTGCGTATCGGATGAACCAGTAAACGATGTCATAGGGTTGTAACCCTTGCGCGCAGTAGCAATAGCCAAGTTATCTGCACTTACGTAAAAATGCAAGCGGTTCAGTTTAATCTTCTCTATCAACTTCTTAGGGAAGTTATAACCCACTTGGATAGAGTTGAGAGAGAAGAATGAGTTGCTGGTCAAGAAACGAGTAGATGCAGCATTTGAATAGATGTCATACTCGCCTGTGCCATTCGACAAACGTGGGATATTGGTGTTAACATTATGCTCAGTCCATGCACTAAGCATATCTTTGTGCCAGTTATGTCCACCTACAGCACTATTATCCATCAATGCCATATATGTATAGTCATATCCATAACCACCAATTTGATAAGAACAAGCCACTGACAAAGTCACACCATATACATCCAAGTCAATACCGATACCACCTGCAAGATCAGGCAAATAAGATTTACCTACATACTGCATGGTAGCCAAGGAATAATCAGCAGTCAATGAATCTGCCAAGAATTGCTCTGGGTTTTCCACACCAGCTTCCTCTTGATCCATTATCCATTGGTGAAGCGAAGGGATATAGTTAACACCATTATTCTCAGTTTCATCACCTAAACCACCATCACGCGTATCATAATATGCTTGATAGAGTGCATTACCTTGACCATCCACACCTGAATACACAACCGTATAATGATCATACATGGAGTGACCTACAGCCATCGCTCCTGACATCTTCTGACGAATAGGATTACCATTCTCGTCATAGTAGTCAATTGGCATTTCTATCATTTTGTTCTTATAGTGTGCACCATTCAAACGAACATCCAATTTTACATTACGCTCATCCACCAAGTGTCCCTTCAATGTAAACTCAACACCTTGGTTCACCATCTTGGCATCGTTTGTTGGATATGAAGAATATCCCAGTGAGGGTGCTACTGCACGACCAAAAAGAAGATTGTCAGTAAGCTTGTAGAAGTAATCCAACTCTACATCAAGATATTTTCCAACAGAAAACTCAAGACCTAAGTCGGTCGTATTAGCACGCTCCCATGTAATCATAGGATTACCTACAGAAGACTCATTGCCACCTGGCAGATTATCTACTGGATAAAGTGCAACTGTGTTAGTATAAGGATAAAGCGAACCTATTTGGTTACCTAACACACCCCAACTGAGGCGCAACTTACCATCTCTCAACCATTCTGAAGCAGATTCCATAAATGGCTCATTAGTAAATGTCCAAGCAGCACCTACAGAACCGAAGTGTCCCCAGCGATGACCTTTAGCATAGCGAGAAGAACCATCAGCACGGTAGTTAGCAGTCAGCATATACTTCTCATCATAGATATAAGAGAAGGTTGCCAAATAAGAATCCAATGCAAAGCGTTCCGAATTACCCGCTGCCGTATTAGTTTGAATAGCATTACTCAAACTAAGACTCTCACCATCAGCCAAATAAGCCTTGTATCCTTGTATATAACTTTCTTGATACAAATAGTTCTCATGACCTATCATAGCACGAATAGAGTGGTTATCTATCGTAGTGTTATACTCTAACAACTCCTTAGCTGCAATCGTCAGTGTGTTGTACGATTGTTGCAATATTCGACCTATACCAGCTGCATCACCATAGTACTTATTGGTCAACTGAGAACCCACATTATTGTAGTAGTGCATACCAACATCTACCATCAGTTTGAGGTCCTTGTAAAGTTTTAATTCTAACCCTCCTTGCACATTGACAGTATGTTGCACATACTTCTCTTTATCCAATTGAAGCGAACCAGCAGGGTTAATACCAAAACCAAATGGACGATTCAACTCATTTCCATAGTCATATGCCAACAAACCTGTACGTGGATCGGTATATGTATTACCGTTCTCATCACGCAAGAACACTGGATAAATAGCAGGAATAGCATTTACATAATAGAAACCATTGTTCATCGCGCCGCCACCATCTTGGTTAGGTCTGTTCATATCACTATAGGTATACGCAATATTCAGATTACCTTTCAGCCATTTTTTAGGTTTAAAATCCAAGTTGCTACGCAAACTTACACGGCTATAGTCAGAAGCTTGATAGTATCCTTCATCTTTAAGATATCCAACACTAGTATAATAATTTACTTTTTCAGTACCACCTGAGAACTTAACATTTGCATCCATCTTTTGGCCGATACGGAAAATCTCATCCGACCATGACTCCAGATTTTCATAACCAGGACGGCGAGCGATTGTTGGATCAAAAGTTGGGTTTACATAACCGTATTGCAGCAAACCGTCATTAATCAGATATTCACCTTTTGCATCCCAAAGATTATAGCCAAGAGGAAGACCACCGCCACCATACAATGCCTTACTTGCCTTACTAGCAGCTTCTTGCATACTTGACATTTTATCGACAAAACCATTTTGCGCACGGAATGAATTATACAAACTCATCCATGACAAAGTAACATATTCTTCTGGGCTAGTGATTACATCATACAATGGTAACAAACGCATATTTGCACCATACTTCACGTCAACATCAATCTTACCTTCTTCACCAGTATTACCCTTCTTGGTTGTGATTACCACCACACCATTCGCACCACGGCTACCATAAAGTGAGGTAGCGGTAGCATCCTTCAAGATGGTAGTAGAAGCAATATCACCTGGATCAATAGCAGAAATATCACCATCGTAGGTCACACCATCCACCACATATAGAGGAGTAGCGCTACCATTCAACGAACCCACACCACGGATAACGAGTGTAGCATTGGTACCTGGCTGGCCAGAACCGTTAATAACTTGCACACCTGCTACCTCACCTGCCAACGCTTTGGAAATCTCAGTTGGGCTCTTCTTCTCAATCACCTCTGCTTCAACAGCTTGAGCAGAACCTGCAAAACTACCTTTGGACACGTTACCGTAACCCGTCACGACTACTTCCTGAATCACCTCAGTAGCTTCTTGAAGTACCACTCGCACGTGCTCTTTCACTGCCACTTCTTGGGTCTTCATTCCCACGAAACTAACAACTAATACCTTGGCATCATCGTTAACCTCCAAGATAAATTCACCATCGTAGTCAGTAATAGTACCTATGCTGGTACCCTTTACCATCACCGATGCACCTATCACAGGTTGATCTTGTGAATCCAAGACTACGCCACTAATCTGCTTATCAGCCAATGCAAAAAGGCTAACCAAGCATAATGTTAAAACCGTAAAAATCTTTTTCATTTATACCTAAATTTTGTTGTTTATATCTATATCTGAAAATTCATAATCAACCAAGAAAACTAGCGTTTTTTCATAAAATCGTCTAATAGTCTTACATATATAATCACTGTATCTATAAAAAGACACCTATTATCTTAGCGATAAAATTCGCGCAAAATTACTACTTTTTTTTTATTCTACCAAATTTTCTGACAAAAAAGTGCGAAAAAATATGTTTTTAAACATTTTTTGCTCGTTTTAGTGCCAACTTTTATATCAAAATGTCGCAAGATCAAATTTCATGCCATTTTGGCAGTCAAGATACCTTTGGCAAGGAATTTGTATAATTTCCCTTAGAACTTTCATTTTTTTTTGAAACTTTGAAACAAACGCCTCTGGCGCGTGAAACTTTGAAACTTTTAAAACTACTATACACTTATGAGCAAGAAAGGAAATATCGGGGTAACATCAGACAATATCTTCCCCGTCATCAAGAAATTTTTGTATTCTGACCACGAGATTTTTCTTCGTGAGTTGATTAGCAACGCGGTAGATGCTACCCAAAAACTGAAAACCCTCGCCTCCGTAGGCGAAGCCAAAGGCGAGTTGGGCGATACACGTGTGCGCGTACTTATTGATAAAAAGAAAAAGACCCTCACCGTACAAGACCATGGTATCGGTATGACCGCCGAGGAGGTGGATAAGTATATCAACCAAATCGCTTTTTCTGGTGCAGAAGAGTTTGTGAATAAATACAAGGACAAAGCCGAAGCCATTATCGGTCACTTCGGTTTGGGCTTCTACTCTGCCTTCATGGTTGCAGACAAGGTGGAGATCTTCTCCCTCTCGTACCAAGAGGACGCCAAAGCCGTTCACTGGTCATGTGATGGTTCGCCTGAGTACACAATGGAAGATACCATTAAGTCAGAGCGCGGAACAGATATTGTATTGCATATCAACGACGAATACGCTCAGTATCTGGAAGATGCAACCGTAGAGGGATTGATCACCAAGTACTGCAAGTTCCTGCCTGTAGAGATTGCTTTCGGCAAGAAGAAAGAATGGAAGGATGGTAAGCAAGTAGAAACCGACGAGGATAATATCATCAACGATGTCAATCCTGCATGGACACGCAAACCTGCTGACCTCACCGATGAGGATTACCAGAAGTTCTACCACCAGCTCTATCCTCATCAGATGGATGAGCCACTCTTCCATATCCACCTCAATGTGGATTACCCATTCAATCTCACGGGTATCCTCTACTTCCCACGTATCAAGAATAATATTGATATTCAGCGCAATAAGATTCAGCTCTATTGCAACCAAGTGTTCGTGACCGATGAGGTGGAGAATATCGTACCACAATACTTGACCCTCCTCCACGGTGTAATCGACTCGCCAGATATTCCGCTGAATGTGAGCCGTTCGTACTTGCAAAGTGACAATAATGTGAAGAAGATTTCTTCTCATATCACGAAGAAGGTGGCTGACAAATTGGCAGAGATCTTTAAGAATGACCGCGAGGACTTTGAGAAGAAGTGGGACGACATCAAGCTCTTCATCCAATATGGTATGCTCAGCGATGATAAGTTCTACGACCGTGCTGTGGGCTTTGCGTTGCTCAAGAATATCGACAGCAAGTACTTCACTTTCGAGGAGTACAAAGCACAAGTCAAAGATGCTCAAACCGACAAGAATGGCGACCTCATCATGCTGTACGCACAAGACGCTGATGCTTCTTACGCCTACATCCAACGCGCTAAAGAGAAAGGTTACGACGTACTCCTTATGGATGGCGAACTGGATGTACACGCTATGTCGCAATTCGAGCAAAAGAGCTATGGCGATGGCAGCGACGACAAGAAGCAGATGATTCGTTTCGTTCGCGTAGACTCAGATGTGATTGAGAACATCATCCAAAAAGAAGACAAAGCCAAAGTGGAACTGACAGCCAATGAAGAAGACGCATTGCGCTACAGTTTCGAATCTCAGTTGCCTAAAACCGATAAAACCCGCTATGACGTAAGTTTGGAAGCCGTGTCAGCAGATGCACTTCCTGTATTCCTCACCCAAAACGAGTTCATGCGTCGTATGAAAGAGATGTCGGCTCATCAACAGGGTATGTCGTTCTACGGCAATATGCCAGACCAATACAACTTGGTCATCAATACTGCCAACGACAAGGTGAAAGCCCTCCTCGCAGAGATTACCGCCGCTTGCGCCAAAGGCACTACTCCACTCCTTGACCAATTGGCAGCTAAGCAAGCCGAGGAGAAGACCCTGCAAGAGGCGCAGAAGGGCAAGAAAGATGCTGACCTCACGCAAGAGGAGAAGGATGCTGTGACCAACGTGACCAAGGAGTTGGCTGCACTCAAGCAACAACTCAAGGAGCAATACAGCACCTATGCTGCAAGCAGCGATAAACTTCATCAATTGATTGACATCGCCATGTTGGCTGCTGGTCAATTGAAGGGCGAGGCGCTGGCTAAGTTTGTCAATCGCTCCGTGGAGTTGTTATAATAGCAATCCACATACACCTATCAAAAACGCGGACCGCTTGTCCGCGTTTTTTTTGGTACCAGTGGCATGATTATTGTACAGAAATACATAAATAGCATTTTTTGAATTATAAACCATCAAATAATTGAAACTATGTTACTAATCGGAGACAAAATGCCTGCATTTAGCGTGGCAGATCAAAATGGAAATATCGTGACCAACGAGCAGTTGGTGGGTAAGAAAACCGTCATTTACTTCTATCCAAAGGATAGTACCCCAGGTTGTACTGCGGAGGCGTGCAACTTGCGCGATAACTACCAGCGTTTTTTGGCAGAAGGGTATCAGGTGTATGGTGTGAGCAAAGATAGCCAGAAGTCGCACCTGAACTTCATTGCCAAATACGAATTACCTTTTCCTTTGCTCTCTGATCCCTCTACGGAGATGTTGCAAGCATTTGGTGCATGGGGCGAGAAGAAAATGTGTGGTAAGACCTGTGTCGGCACTTTGCGCAAGACTTTCGTCTTCGACGAGCAGGGCATCTTGATTCAGCTCATTGAGAAGGTGGACACCAAGAACCACACTGCACAGTTGTTGGGGTGAGAAACGTATTGCCTGCGAATGAGCTCAAGAAATCTTATTAAATCTTTTTGCTTCGCGTTCTCCGAAATAAATTGCATTCGCTAGCACTCGCTACGCTCATCCGCTTAATCTTAAGTAAATAGGCGAAATGTGAATTTTCTTGCCGCGCTCTGCGGTGGTATCCTTTCTGTGGACGCGTTTCTATAATAATGCTGCAAAAAGTTTCGGCGCGGAAGGGATTTTGCGCCGAAGATTGGGAAGGATGGTGTTATACGTTGGATATAAAGAAAGTGGAAGACCTTGTGAATCAAAGTCTTCCACTAATGTGATTTTTTTGAAAATATTTTTCTTCGCGCGAAGATTACGCCGAAGGTTGCAGTATTTTAAGCATTGTTTCTATGGTTGGAATCGCTGTTTTCGACTCTTTCTGCTTATGGAAATTGTGAAATGAACGGCTATTACTATCTACAAAATGGCTTTCTACGATTTGCCATAACTTTGCGTTGGCAGGTATGGAAATCAATTCTTGCTCTACCGCACGACGGATGAGACCATATAAATAGGATGGTTTGCCTACCCATTTTACTCGCGCTGTAGAATCTGCTCCAGAGAAAATAGCAAGAAAATCATCGGGATTGGTGTCCGCAGCAATCCATTTAGCCTGAAGTAAACATTGATAAAGTTGAGTGATTGGCATTGTTGATTTTTGCCAATAGCGATAGGTGAAGGTGGCGGTTTGTAATTTAGGCGTTCTTAATCGGACAGTTGCCGTAGTAGTTGTAGTTTTGGGATTACTGACAAATTGGATGCCGATGCCGCCTGCTTCGACATTGTTGATTTCGTAGTCCACATGTTTGGACTGCACGTAGTCACCTGCTACGTTGATGATACGGTTGGGTTGTTCCATAGTTGTAATTGATTAATGTTTGTTTATTGATTTGTTTGAGAATAATTATGTTGCTGGTTGATGTATTCGTTTTCGATATAGGTATTGGTATGTACTGGACGGTTGCGAAGCTGTTCTATCTCGGTTTGGAGTTGAGTGTTTTTTTCTGAGATAGCCAAAAGTTGTGCTTTAAGATTTTGGATTTCCTCTTCTAATTGGTTAGCACGATTATGTTCACGTGCAAGAGCCATTCGCAAGTGCTCTTTGTTGGCGAGTACTTGCGACATTTCCTTCTGATGCCCTGCTATTAGTTCATCTTGCTGCTGGGAAAAATCTAATAGTAATTCTATGTTAGGGTCATCGGTAGGCATGGTCTAATATGTAGTATTGTGTTTTACGAAGGTGGAGTTTTGTATGTGGTTTGCATTTTTTGCAACAGTTCGCTGGTCTGCATCTCCATGCGGTTGAAGGCGAACCATTTCTTGCCTAGATCTTTGATGCTGGCACCAAGGTGATAGACCGTCTCGTCAATGCATAGGAAGCGGTCGTGAGAGCGGTCGAAGGTAATGACCTCTATCGGAGGATATTGCGCATTGTGCTTCTGGATGTCCAGTTGCAGTTGTGCGGTTGGTTTTTTGGTATAGATGGTAGCCGCCACTTTGTCTGCTCGTTTGGATAGTATGGTAAGCACACTATCGTCGATATAGTTGTCAATGAGGATGATGCGCGTGGTGGCTTCGCGTATGCGGTCGTTGATAAAGGTGTAGGCGTCAAAGATTTGACCATCGTAGAAGATACCTTGGTGGGGAGGTAGGCTTGTGCGGACGAAGAAGTCGATTTTTTCTTGATGAGATGCTAAAGTGTTTTCTATTCGTCCTATTCGTTTATCCATACATTCTTCCATCGCAAGGAGACGTTGGTTTATCGCATAACCACGGAGCATATATTCTTTTAGTACTTTGGTCGCCCAAATTCGAAACGCCGTACCACGTTGACTTTTTACGCGATAACCTACAGAGATGATTACATCAAGGTTATACATAACTGTCTCATATTGTTGTAACCCATCATTACCCATGTGTGCAAATTTTGCACATGTGCTCTGTTCTTCTAATTCACCTTCATTGAATACATTGCGGATGTGCCTTGAGATAACAGTTCTATCTTTCTGAAACAGTTCAGCCATTTGTGCTTGTGTTAACCATACTGTTTCATTTTCCATATGAACCTCAATTTGTGTTTGATTGTCAGCAGTCTGATAAACTACGATTTGATTGTTAGTGCCCATAATTTTGTATATTTTTTGAATTACGCTGCAAAGGTACTACATCAAACTGCTAAAACTTGTCAGTTTGTCAAAGAATTTTACAAAAAAAAAGCACTTTTTTTATCAAAGGAGGGTCATTACTGTTGGCTTGCTCCTTTTTTATCTCAGCGAAGTGCGTTTTTGAAATAAAAAAGGAGCAAGCTATAGATGAAGTGAAGAGAGAAAAGGAACTTGGTGTCTTCAAAAGATGAAAAAAAGCAGCACCGAGTGAGGGTGCTGCTGACAACAGGTTGTTCATCTAATCATTCTGCAGAACAAGCGCATACATAACGATTATTAACAACAGAGTTGGACGACCAATCTGGATTTGACATGAAAGCCACCTTGTGGTTTGCTGTCAAAATTTGCAAGTTCGACTTTCTTAATGTTTGCATAATAACAAAATATTAAAATTAAACAATATTGTAAGTGTTTTTATAGATTTAGTAATGACTTTTGATATAGCATGTCAATATACAATTCTATACTTTGTTTTTCATCAATACACAAATGTTTTTTGTGATTGATTCTATAGCGTCTGCATCCTCCGTTACACATGGGAAGAAGTTTACATTGTTGACACTCTTGGTCTATTAGTGCATTGGTTTTACGGAAATTAATATAATCTTCTAGTTTGTCTTCTAAGACACCTTGTTTAACATTTCCAACTGCATATTTGGCATCGTATTCATGTACACATACATAAAGGTTTCCAAGGGGATCAATGGTGTAAAATCCTTGAGAATCGGCTTCGCAATGCGAGAAGCGCAGTTGAGGTTTGTCATATTGATCATCGACAGCAAACCCCTTCTCAAGTGCTGATTTTTGAAGTAGATAGATGCCTTTATAGGGATTATTGCCTTTCTCTCGTTCTGAATAGTTTGTCCAATTACTTGCTCCATTAGCGTATACCCATCTAAAGAAAATAACAATATTATTTTTTAAAGGTTCTAAATCGTGTAATAGAGCATCAATTGTATGGTAATTTGCATCGGACACATTTACTCTAACTCGTAATTTCAAATTAGGGTTGGATTCAGAGAATAATTTTGCATTTTTTAGTAGTTGTAGGTATGTGCCTCTACCATTATTCAAAAACTTTTGCGCATCGTGAGCAGATTGTCCACCATCAAATGTAATTTGCACATTATTAATTTGACAATCTTTAAACATATCAATAACCTTTTGATTATTCATGAGTACCCCATTGGTAGTAATAGCTCCCGTATATATGACCCCAAATTCTTTGCATTTGGAGATGAGTTGTTGGGACATGCGCTGAATAATATCTTTATGTAGCAATGGTTCTCCTCCAAACCAATCTACTGATAGCACTTTGTATGCTGGTAATTGCTGTACTATCCAATCCAAAATATCTTGCTCGGTTTGCTGATCCATTTTTGCAGATGTTTTTCGTTCAAAGCAATATGGACATGCACAATTGCAAGCAAGAGTTGGCATTATTGCCAAGGAAAGTACCTCGGAGTGGTTGTTGGCATTAGTAAACGCTTCTTCATAGCAAGTCAATTCATCCCAATCATTAGGTATTAGGATATAATTGTCTATCAACTCGTTTTTACAGACTTCGGAGATTTGTCCGAGATGCAGGTTGTATGTTTCTTCTGGATTAAAAGCCAGCAGAGAGCGATAGAGCGAGTTGAAGATAACAGACTCTCCCGATTCGTATGTTAGGAAAAAGTTGTAATACGATAATTTGTACCCTGTTATAGATATGTTAAGATTGCTTATTTGCATTATGCTTTATGATATTTATTTTGAGCTCGTCGGGTAAAATAATTGTAGTTCGATTGTAATTAGGATTATTGGCGGGGTCTATGTTTTCAGCTTTGATAATGCCTTCTTTGCCAGTAAATGCATAGTATGATGTTACTTTCTCAGCAAACAACTTGTGCACACGTTTTGTCTCATGCTCCATGAATGCAGTTTTAATACGAGAACGAGCAATACTTCGTTCATTACGACTGTCTTTATCGCAAAAATAATTTATCTGTTTTTGATAATGTATAAGCATTCTTTCTTTTTTATCTCGGAAGGAGTCGGGATTTAGAATTTTATAATACTCTACAAATTCCTTTCTTAAAGCTTCAACTCGTATTTTTTTTGCTTCATTATTCTCTTCCTCACTGTAGTACAGGTCAGAGTCTTTAATTCCTTCGGGATGGTTCCACATTAGGATATAGAACGCTTGCGCTAATAAGTCATGTTGTTTAACAATAAATTCTTCATCTAATTCTCCATTATTTTTGACGAACCACAAACGATGGGTCGCATCGTCAAATTTAAGTATCGGTTGGGTAAAACACATTTCATATTTTCCAGAGAGCCAGTCATCTACTGAATCATATAGTTCTTTGCACTCCACAGCAAGATCTACTTGCCACATTTGACGATATTTAGCAGGAATCGAACCAGATCCAGTTAGTACCTCATCTTTAAAATCATCCGCTAGCGCAGCCATATAGCGAATAGCGGTGATTATGGCTTGCTCTGTACAATCTTCTATATTGAAGGTCATGACTCTTTGGCTAGTATATTCTTCATGACCTTTGTCTTGCATGAGTGCACAGGATATTGTCCCTTCAAAAGGAGATGTTGCATCATGATATAACGCAGCTTTGCGTTCTAGATTCAGCAATCTCTCTTCCTCTGTGCCAAACTCTTGGATTGTTGGTTGAGGGACATAAAACAATTGGAAGCGACAGTACCCACTAGGATAGGTGCTTAGCGCATCGTTGATTTTCTGTAAATTATCCTTAACATAGGTATTTGTTTGAACATCCCAACTACTCTCATAATACACGATAGCGTCTATAGGCATTGGGGGAACTGGACGATTAAAAATCCAACATGAAATTCGAGAAAAATGTGCTTGCATGGTGTTTATATTTTAGTTGTTACTTATTTTGTGCAAAGGTATATAAGACTAGTTAGATCTGTTATTTAATCAGAGCCAAAAAATGTTCAATTTTCTGATTATAAAACACTTTAGCGAATGCCTCGCTAATCACTTTGCTCGCATTACGATATAAGACTGTAGGTGCATTATTTACACAATAAACAGTGGCATTACCTAATTTATATAACGGATTACCTAAGGAGACATAATGTGTTCCCTCTATTGCCCCATTGGCATCGGACGCTGCATCAATAATCAAACAATTGGATTTTACTTGATTTAAATGTCCTGTAGTCAAAATATGCTCTGTTGGACTATCCACTTCAATACCATTAATGATGATGTCATATTCACTGATTGTCTCATAGAATTCCGTCATCGTTTTTCGGTAGAACATTCTTATGTCAGGATTCCATTTTGCGATTGTTTCAAATGCCCCTTGTGCTACATTACCTGCGGATAAAATAGCCACGCGTGTATTATTGTCTGGCCATAAGCCGAAACTCATAAGTGCATGTAGTACTGCTGCCCTACCTGCGAACACACTATTTTGTCTAATGAAATTAGGTTGTATGAAAGGTATCTTATACGCGTTCCCTTTGTAGTAAACAGAGGGATATATATTATCAAGATCAATCATTACTAATTCTTTAGGTTCTGCTTGCATTTTCATAAACTCTCTTCCAGAACCTGTAGGATGTGTCCAGCCTACGATGATTTGTCCTTTACGAATCATGTCATAATCGCTTGGCTGGATTAATTTTAGAGAAAAGATAATATCGCATTGTGCAAAGATATCCTCTCTGCTCATTAAAACGGCTCCTGCATCAGCATATTCTGTATCTGCTATATCCATTGTAGTACCAAACCCATGTTCAATGATGATTTCATTAGGACTCTCGCGCACTTGTTGTGGTAATATGGCAACGCGTTTTTCGAAAGGGAAGTTTGGAGTAATAAAACCTATTTTCATAATAAATTCGTATATTTGTTTGTATCGTAGAGCAATCCTACATTGTTGGTATATTTAAAATCGGTGCAAAGGTACGTTTTTTTTTTGACATTAGAAAATAATTCAAGGTTGAAGTGAGCTAAAAAATGTAGATTGCTTGTGGTTTACAAGCAATCTGCAGCGGGTTAGTAATCAATTTGTCCGATTACTCTTACCAAATGAACCTCACCACAAACAGGGCATTTAGGATCTTCAAAAAGTCCTAAAGGACCAAAGTGAGCATGTTGTTTGTTACTTTTCGTTTGCAAATTAGTTCCACAATGACAGCAGAAACGGCTGCCATCAGGAATCATTTTAGTACAATTCGGACAAGTCATAAACAAATCTTAAAAATGAATATTCATTTTTGCTAAATTTTAGATTTGGGTAGATAAGAATGTCAACAATTCAACAAATTAGCCCTCTCTTATTTTTGTAGATAACCAGCAAGAAGCAGAATCGTAAAACTACTCTCAGTGCTATCTTTGGCACTGACGCCATATAATACGCATGTATTGGGTATGAATTCTTGCGTCAATCGCGCCATCAAATTTATACCATCGGATGCTGTTTCACTAGGATGGTCGCCATTGCAAGTGATGTGTAAAATTAGTTCTTCCATTCCATCTGTACCCATCTCTTGTATCAATTGGGCGATTGTGTCAAAACATTCGTGTGTGAGCGAAGGAGTTTCTAATTTTGCAGCTTTAAGATAGTCTGTGCAGAGTTTGAGATTGGCATAGTCTGCCAAATCTACAGAAAAGATAGATTTGTTTGCATACGCCTCTTCTGCGAGACATTCAATAGTAGTAAGATCTGTAACAATCATAGTTGTTGGATTATTTAGGGATTATTGTATTTGTTATATATTTTGCAGGTATGTAATCCGTTTGCCAAACATCGTTGGTGATTTTGTAGAAAACATCTCCATCTGCTGCCATTGCAGCACTATTGATTTCGAGAACGATAGGTCTTCCATGTCGTATTCCTACATGTTCAGCAGTTTTAATGCTGGATGATAAGTGTACTTTTGCACGACTCATTGGCAATATACCTTTTTCGAGAATAGATGCAAGATTCTTCTCGGCTGTTCCATGATATAGTACGGTAGGTGGTAGCGTAGGCAATTCATCCGTTTCTATTTTGAATGAGTGCCCGTACAAAGCACGAACCGCAGTCTTTTCATCTGAAAATATGAATCGACCTTTTGGGTCAAATGCTACAATGATTTTTAATATCTTTTCATTAAATCCATATTGCTCGTAAAGTACCTTAGCCATTACCCAACCAGACTGATTGGGTAAAGTTGTGTGACGAAGGAGGTATGCCAAGCGCTTAGAATAATAGGTGAGGTCACGAGAGCAGAAATCTACAAGTTCCATAACTATGCAATACGTGGATTTTACTTCATTTCGTTTTTAGTGTAATCGTAATTCAAGTCATTTTTATCAAGCCAGTGGATTAACCAAAATATATCTGACTGTTCTTCTGTGGGTAATGCATTGTACATATCATTCAGTGCTGTTTCTATTCCTCGGAAGTTTGATACGTTGAGCAATTGTTGTACTTTTTCGGCATCAATCTTGCTGAACGTGAGGAATCTCAGTGCGTCTTCTTTAACGTGCGTTACTTTTATTTCCATCTTACGACATTCCAGAAAGACTGCTAATTCTTGAAATGCACCTTGTTGATGAGAGGGTGGCAAAAGAAAAGAATACATATCTTCTCCTGCGATTTCGCGTGCATCTTGCTGAAGTGTTGTCATCTCAACAGCAATAGGGTTGTGATGGCGAGGATGTATTGATAGTTTGCAGACGTGTTGGAAACGAGGGAAACGAAGGCCTACCAACATATGCTCATATACCTCTTTGGGAATATACATTGGTAAGTCTTGGAAGGTAATATCGGGATAAGTCAGTAGTGCAACTAATAGATGAATATATCCGTCTTTTGTTGGATAGTATATCTTTTCCAAATGTGTCACATTATTGTCTATAGGATTCACTTCGTATAAATCAAATAGGCATTTGATATACTCTTCGCGAGGATATTTCGTTTCAACGAATTGCTTAACGAGGTGGGTGTATTCCTGCGCAACTTCGTTACGGTTGGGGTATATGCGATGTGGAGTGGTCATGGTTTCGTGAGATTATCTATTTTGATTAGTATTGCTTAAAACAACCAATGTAAATGGAATAAAAGGTTCACACAATAAAAGTAATTACCAATTATCAAAATCTGTAATCGTTTTAGATTTTCCACAAACATTGCATTTTACCTCTAAGATTGTACCTAAACCAGTAGGTGTAATGATGTAGGAGAAACACTCTCCAATAGCACCACTTTTGGACATACACACGGAATGTTCGCGATAAAACTCTTGACATGCTTGCTGCTCTGCTACTTCTAATTCGAATTTCATGGAGTTATATGTTTAGATGGTTATTATTCATTGTAAATTCAAAGAAGATAATTATTTAATTATAACAAATAATACAAATATGACAAATAGAATTACTAAAATAGTTTCCCAATATTGTACAACCAAAAATATCAATCCAGCTGCGATTGCTAATCCGACTATCCACCAAATGGCAGTCTTTATGCGTTCTTTCTTTTGTTCTTCTTCTAATCTTTCTGCTTCCTTTCTCGCTTTTTCGTCAGCAAGTTTTTTCTTTTCGGCCTCTTTTTTTGCATAGATAGCCTTGCGAACTTTATCTGTTATATTAGGATTATACATTAGTGCATCTACGACAGAAGTTTCTAAGTCATACACACATTGTAACATAACTTCTTCTCTAAAAGTTTCTTTGGCTACTTTTAACCGACATTCAAGAGATAAAGTTTTCTGATTTAATATATACTCCTCATAAGGCTTTAACTCTGCCTCTTTTTTTTGATGTTCTTCTGCAATTTTTCTCTGTCTTTCTCGTTCTGCCGCTATCCTCTTTCGTTCTGCCTCTTGTTCTGCACGAAGACGTTCCTCTTTTGCCTTTCTCACCGCCTCTTGTTCTGCGGGCAAAGTTACTGTTTCAAAATAGTGCGATTGGGATTCTGTGATTAAACGAGCATTCCTTAAACGCGTATAATCATATTTCTTCCCTCGCATAAAACTCCCTAATGTTATCTGCAACTGTTCCCATTTAGGATCACGGCAACAATAGATATCTTGATTATGCTCTCTCTCCCATTGTTTCTGAAATTGTTGCTTTTCCGCCCATAACATTCTTACGCGATATTCCCTATCACCTTCTACTTTTAAATATTTCTCCCAACAACCCTTACATAGAATTTCACCTACGCCAAAAGGACCACCAGCAAGATAGTAATATTCTTTATGTGATTTTCCACATTCTTTACATATTCGCATATACAACAAATTATAAAACAAAATCAATCAATTAATTTTACAAACAAAGAGGCTGCCCCCCACCCCTATAAACGTTGTAGTCAGCCTCTTTGTGAACGAATTGCTTACAGTCTTATTCAGCCCAACGTTCTGCATCCTCACGAGCAGAATCACATGCCCGCTGATAATCATAATTAGAGCTATAATTATCACGATATACTGTAATTACACGAGGAGTTCCTCCACTTGAGTAAGCAATAAACGTCATTCTATCCATGTAATTTTCAACATTCACGATATTTCTCTTTTCCATATGATTTTTGCTCTGTTATATCCCATCGGCCCATCGGTTTTAAGGTTTTGTTGTTAAATTAAAAGAATTTGATGTGCTTATTGCGCATCGTTTCACATGTGATACACAATCCATTAAATTTCTCGAGAATTGGCTTCGGTGTGGGCTTGTCACAATTTTTGCATTTACTCATTTCCATAACACTTAGATTTTACCCCTACTCTTACAGCTTTGTAGGTCTTGCTTTTTCAAGTATTTTGAAATTTGCTGCAAAGGTACTGCTTATATATCATATACACAATATTTGCAACCTTGCATAATGTGTTATAATGCTCTAATTCGCCAATTTTTGCGATTAGTGCAGTTCAGTATAGGTTTTGCTATGCATTAAGTGCCCCGCAAAGGAGATCTATGAGGATTCAATAGGATTGGATTATGATTTCGGTTATTCTGAAGCATAGGGCAAATCAGCTATCCCTGTTATATATTTTGCAGGTATGTAATCGGTTTGCCAAACATCGTTGGTGATTTTGTAGAAAACATATCCATCTGCTGCCATTGCAGCACTATTGATTTCGAGTACTTCTGGCATATTCTGGTATCCTCCTAAGAAGTGAGCCATTCCATAGATTGGAGATAAATGAAGTCTTGTTTGTTTCATCGGTTTTATACCTTCTTCAAAAATGAGAGGCAAACTGTTCTCTACTATTCCATAATATAGCACATTAGGAGGGGGCATTAGAACTGCATCACTCTCAATTTTGATAGAATGTCCATATAATGCGCGTACCTTCGTCTGGTCGTCTGAGAATATAAATCGCCCTTTTTCATCAAAAAAGACAAGCGCTCTTATGATATGTTCTTCACATCCGTATTCTTTACATAGTACATCAACTGACACCCAACCATATTTGTCTGGCAAATTGGAATGTCGAAGCAGGTAGGCAAGGCGCCTTGAGAGAGCAGGAAATTCTGGTGTGAAAGCATTAGGTGGTAATTCAGACTCAGATGTATCAATCTTTGGAGGTAACATAGTTAATTAGTATTTGTTTTTTATTTCATCTCGTTTGAGGTGTAATCGTAATTCAAGTCATTTTTATCAAGCCAGTGGATTAACCAAAATATATCTGACTGCTCTTCTGTGGACAATGCATTGTACATATCCTTCAATGCTGTTTCTATTCCTCGGAAGTCTGAAACGTTGAGCAATTGTTGTACTTTTTCTGCATAAATCTTGCTGAATGTGAGAAATCTGAGTGTGTCTTCTTTAACATGCGTTACTTTTATTTCCATCTTGCGACATTCTAGATAGACTGCTAATTCTTGAAATGCACCTTGTTGATGAGAGGGTGGCAAGAGGAAAGAATACATATCTTCTCCTGCGATTTCGCGTGCATCTTGCTGGAGAGTTGTCATCTCAACAGCAATAGGGTCATGATGGCGAGGATGTATTGATAGTTTGCAGATGTGTTGGAAACGAGGGAAACGAAGACCTACCAACATGTGGTCATAGACCTCTTTGGGAATATACATTGGTAAGTCTTGGAATGTAATATCGGGATAGGTCAGTAGTGCAACTAACATATGGATATATCCTTCTTTCGTAGGATAGTATATCTTCTCCATGTGTGTCACACAATTGTCAGTAGGATTTACTTCGTATAAATCAAATAAGCATTTGATATACTCTTCGCGAGGGTATTTCGCTTCAACGAATTGCTTCACGAGGTGGGTGTATTCCTGCGAAATTTCATTGCGGTTAGGGTATATGCGATGAGGAGTAGGCATGTCTGTACAAATTATCTATAGTGACTATTTATCCGTTGCTAATTATCGTAATAAGGAATCCTACCACACATAGCACAATAATAAACCACAAACATCCAGAGCCACCAGACTCTGGCTCTGATGGAGTTGGAGATGGTGTTGATGGATATTCCAACTTCCAAGAAAACCATCGTCGTACTGGTTTCATGCTAGAACCATCTGCAAAAGGAAGCCCTTTAAAATCGGAGGGATCGTTACCATTGTTTTTATAGTATTTAAAGCATTCTAAATTATGACGCCTTACTTGTTCATCATACAATGCTGCAGCCTTACGATACACAGACGGATATTTATAAATGGAGTGAAGAAGTTTTGGCTTTAAATCTTCTACTTGATGATTCATATATAACGGCCAAATTTTTTGACCAACAAATTTACATATTTCTGATTCGTGCTTAATCGGACTAATCCATTTTTTCTCTAACCAATTACAAGCAATTTTTATAAACATCACATTATTATTAGTGAGACCTTCAAAAATCCTTTGTTCCCAATATTTTGCTTGTTGTTGACTATTTATAATGTTTAATTTCTCTAATATTGACAAACTCCATTCACTTATATATTGAAACTTGTTGATTATCAATGATTCTCTTAATTTGTCTGAAATTTGTAAAATACAATTCAAAGGATCTTCGGGGTCGGTAAAGACGTATTTATCATACAATAAGAAAATGTCCTGCGCAAGATGGTATAGAGCCAAGCCCCTTTCATCGCACTTGCTAGCAGTAATTATAACATTTGGCCATCCAGTATTTTCATACAGATCAATAGTACGTATATATAAAGGCCATGCTTCTCTTCCAACTTCCTCTCCGCATATTTCAGAAAAACAACGCAATTCTTTCTCTAGTTTATCCCCAGTTAAAGAATAAATATACTTGCGCCCTTGAGCATGTTTTTGTTGCCACTTTTCGTCCAACTCACGCAATGTGGGATAAAACCACGTTGGGAAGTGTACATTTTTGTATTTAATGGTATAACTCATATTCAGGACGATAAATATGAGGATTAGTATTAACGCATGGGATTTGCAGGAAAAAACAAGGGCGTGTCTTCATCTTAGCACGCCCTCATCCTTTGTTCTTTTTTGAGAGGGATTAATTGCTCTTACTTAAAACCTCTTCAATGGCCTTGTCCAATTCTTCATTGTTCTTACTATCAGACCAATAACTATGTTGCTCTTTTGTCACAGATTTGTCGTCAGTTGTAATAACTGTTACAGAATTTTCAGTACGAATAATTTCTTTTATTTCTGCCATATTATTTTTGCCTGTTATATCCCATCGGCTCGTCGGTTTTAAAGGCATCTAAATAAATTCTTACCAATCACACCTACTGCAGTTACAATTTCCTGCAGCAGTACAATCACAATCGCAGCGGGCATTCATTACACCAGCGTAACCAATACTCGTAATAGGTTCACTAAATAGCAAATTAGTTGCCATTCTTTTTTTCAATAGTTCAAAAACTTTCTCCATAATAATAGTTATTTAGAATTGTTAATAAAGGTATTGTATATTTTTTGATATTGTTCAAAATTTTGCGAAAACCATTGAATACAACAACCACCTCCACAGTTTTTTTGTAATTCACAAATTCTACAAGTTTCGGATGGCATAGATGTTAACATCTTATGTAACTGGAGCATTGATTCCGAGTTCCAAAAATTCGTTAACGTAATAGCATCATAATAATCTTTGCCATATATCCCCACCCCATATCCAACAAAATGGTTACACAACAAGATGGAACCATTTGTGTCAAAAATAATTCCTTCTCTATTATGAACATGACAGGATGTTGCTATTTGCTTTCTATTTTTCATTAGGTCTATGACATCATTATCACACATGCACAATGGCAAATTTTGGTGCAAAGAAAAATTACCCTCTAAAATTTCATTCAAGTGATTATAATTTTCATTTAAAATTTTGTTTACAATCAATGGATGAGATTTGTCAATGTTTTCAAATTCACCGGAAGGAGATATTATCTCATTGCAGAATGAGAATGCAATATGGTCTTGTATTCCAGCACTTCTAAGATCTTGAGCAAAGGCAGAAATTGTATTTACATTTTCTGCTGATATAACATATGATAAAGAGTATCTTAATTTATTACATTTGCAATTAGAAATACCTTGTTTAACCGTATCAAAAACTGCTGCCCCACAATGTTCTTTATAATACTGGTTAGTTGATCCTTTTAATGAAATACTCAAGTGTATGCTATCTGCGTAAGGAATCATTTTTTTTGCAAAATTATCATTAGCCAACAAAATACCATTTGTAACTATCGTAGTTTTGCAATTCTTGCTAATGATGTATTCTATTATCTCAAAAAAATCAGGATGTATTGTTGGTTCTCCTCCAATAAGTACATAATGCATAATTCCATTAGACACACACATATCTATAAGGTGTGTAGCCATATTAAATGGCATGTCGTCACCTTTTTGAAATTTAGTTTCTTGAGCGTAGCACCATTCACAACGTAAATTACATGCTCTATTTATAGTTAACCAACAATTCTTTACTTTCATATAACCAATATGTTTAATAATTAGCATTATATATCCTTTGCCGTGTTTAATCAATACTATCCACAAGGATTCTCTACAAAATCAAACCGCATCAGTTAATATTACTACACTGAGTGCATAAAATTCAGTGAGAGACTGTCAGAGTCTTTTTTATCTTTGTCGTTCGCGCACTTGTTGACACATAGGACAAAGTCCCATTCCATTTTGAAGGATTTTGAGTGGCCAAGATTTGCCACAACCTTTGCATATTCCCATTTCCATAATTATTAGATTTTAATTCCTACTCTTACAGCTTCGTAGGTCTTGCTAAAATGATAAGATTTTGAATTTCGCTGCAAAATTATAGCTTTTTGTTTATTTACGCAACAAATGCAAGGTTGAATTATAGTTTTTTTATTAATTCACTCACCTAAAAATGCATCAGACCTCCTGGTGTGAGATTCACCGTGCAAAAGTACAACTTTTTTTTGAATAATGCAAATATTTGTTATACTTTTGCAAAAATTATTTTATTATTTTTTGTAACTACACATTCTCTACGCGTTTCACCTTGGTGTTCGGCGGGAAAGCATCACGTCCGATAGTATCCACCGAATCTGGTATGTCTATAACACGCAAACTGGAGCAGTCTTCAAAAGCAAAATTTCCTACTTCATACACACTATCGGGAATAACAATAGAAGATAGGGATTTGCATCCACCAAACATATAATCGCTAATTTTTTCTAGACTAGTTGGGATTTCCACTGACAACAACTCCTCGCAGTCACAAAAGACACCATCGCCCACTATGGTTACTCCCTTTTCGATGGTCAAAAACTTTATTTTTTTGCAACTATCAAAGGCATACTCACCAATCACTTTCACACTACTAGGAATAATCAACGAAGACAGATTTTTGCAATTAGCGAAGGCATACTCGCCTATCTCTAACACGCTAGTAGGGATATGCAGCGAGACCAATTGGGTGCAATCCTCAAATGCCACCTCACCAATACTCCTAACCGTATTAGGAATAACCACCTCGCGCAAATTATCTTTGCCACGAAATGCGAAACCGGAAATCTCTACAACATCGTACAGATAATGTCCCCATCTAATTTGATCAGGAATAACGACTTCTGTCATCTCTTCGTCGGCACAATCACACACACATACTCCATCATCGCTCAAAGCTTTTCCAAACTCCAAGCCATTCAATTCCATCTCTTTATAAGGGAATGCTCTCATCTTAGCGGCATTGAGACCAGTGATGTTCAACACAATATTATCCACCACAGAGTCACCAGACAAACAGATAACATCCTCTTGGGCAACGCAACGAGTATCTATAGAAACCACCTTACGCAGATACTCTCCAGGAGGCAAAACGAATTCGCGCAACGAACATTCATCCAAAACATCCAGTTGAACATCATCAATAAACAAGTAACAAGGGCGATTCACGCGAACTTTATATACGACAGTTTTCATAGTTATGTTAAATTTAAATAAGTTCTTGCAACTCCATAATGTCTAATAGAGTATAGTTGATACCATCAATATGTGAACACCATGATTGGTGAAAATGACCATAGTACCAATGCTTCAAAGGGTGGTTGTCACGCAGCAGATGCGCGTGAATATCATCCATCGTTTGGCGTTCTTGGGTGGTATCATCCCATAGTGCAGAATCTTTCAAACACCACGAAGACAAACCACGTTTGGTTTGCAATTCGCAAAAGGAAGGAGCTGTATGCGATACAACGGTATCAATTTTTACTCCTTGTTCAGAGAGAGAATCTAACGCCATTGGATTATACACGGGTGCTTCATCTATCCAATAAGCCTCACGCTCGGGGCGCAGATCCATCCATTGTAAACGCATTTGGCGATCAATAGAGATAGCCCCACCTACACAGAGGATATTATGATTGCATGCCTGCAAAATGGTATAGTCAGGAATAGTTTGCCAACGCTCGTAGGTAATGCGTTTTTCGCCATTGAAATAGGCAGGATTGTCGTGATTGCCACGAAACATTACAATCCAAAGGTTGTAGGCATGAAGGTGGCGGAGGATTTTCTGATAGGTATCCTCATAGTAATCGGGAGTCTCAAAGCCAAAGCCGCAATCACCAACTACAACTATTAATGCATCGTGAATGTCAGTCTGGCGGAGTTTATCCACCAAAGCGATGAAATCACCGTGGATATCACCGCAGAAAACGATGGATTGAACTTCAGGGAAAGATAAAATATTAGGTTGCATAGTGTATTTAAAATATTAACGAAATCCTATTTGATTAAGAGATGCCGTATGACGTATGGCTGGATCTATATGTTTACGGCTTTCTTCGTATGTCTTAAGTTCGTTTTTATTGACGGAAGGGCCACCTTCACGGATGACTTGCTCAAGGAGTTGCTGAGTGATGATAGCATCCGCATGGAAAGCACGAGCCGCTGCTTCATCACATATCTGACGAATATCCGAAGATATATACCCGCCCGACGTTAAACGGCTAAGGCGGTGGCAGTCAATGTTCTTATTGATAGGACGACCTGCTAAATAGGCATGGAAAATTTCTTTGCGCGTTTGCTCGTCAGGCAACGGAACATATACGCGCTTGTCAAAACGCCCGCTACGTAAGATAGCACTATCCATGAATTGTGGGCGATTGGTAGTACCAATGAGAAAGATACCGCGCTCACCGCAATTATTCATTTCAGATAAAAAAGCATTGGTGTCTTCTGCCATCTTGGCCATACTCGGGTCATTGCGATTGGGTACCATGGTTTCAATCTCATCTAAAATTAGAACTATTGGTGCATTTTGCTCGGCTTGTTGGAAGAGTTGTTTGACCAAGCGCTGTGTGCCATGCATGAATGTAGAAGCTATGTCTTGTGCGTTCACAATGGCATAATTCATTTGGCATTCGGCAGCAAATTTCTGCGCAATGGTGGTTTTACCACATCCAGGAGGGCCATATAGAAGGATACCATTAGGGATGGCGAGTTTGTATTTGCGTGCCTTCTCAGGGTTCTTCATGATAGCGAGCACTCCATGACGGAGGTACTGTTTGAGGTCGTGCAAGCCCACAAGGTCATCCAAGCTGCCTTCTGCACTTTTTTGGATGGGCAAGAAAAATTCTGTTTGACTGGAAGTGATTTGTTTGAAATAGTCGATTTGCTGCTCGAAGTTTTCGATTTGCCCGATTGCTTCGTCTACTTCGTCGTCTGATGGTGGTGGCGTGGCGGTTGATTCTTGCATTGCTTCAATCGTGAAACGACTGATAGTTTCATCCAATGCCACAGGGAAGAGCACCATAAAGTCGTCAATAAATGCATCGATAGACTTGTAACGATATTTACGCGGAGTGCTTAAGCCTTTGGAGAACATACCACGCAGAGAAGGAGGTATTAACGACAAGTCAAGCAGTTGATTTTTACGTGCTTTCAATAGGAGCTTGATACTCTCTTCTGTATCAAACATTGTTTCTGGCAGGTGGCTGACATAGGGGATTTGACCAGTCAGCAGTTTGTATAAGATGGAGAACAAGGCAAAAACGGTACAAGAAGGATCCCATGGTTTGCCTTGCAGGTATTCGGTTGGATAGTAAGCATAATCCGTATGGGGAGGTGGAGATTTGACAACTTCTACCAACTCAATGCGTTCTTTCCAATTATCATTAACTAGAATACTATTGGGATTAACACCCTCGAAGAGCTCGTCTTGGTTCTTGCATATTGCATAGTCAATGCCGAGTGTTTCAAAGATATTTAGCATATACGAAGGATAATCGAAATTATCCTCACTTTGTATTATTTGGTTTAGAGTGATCATTGTAGTAGGGGATTTGAGGTGAGTTACTTGATTATTTCTCCGTTTTGATTGACTAATACGCTTATTTCGGAGTATTCATATTCGCAGAGAACAACATTCTGTGTTAGTGCTGATATGTCAGAAAAAAGCGGTTGGGTCAGGCGAGTGAAATCAGAGGACATTAAGCCATAAGCATGGTTGATATCTTCGTAAAGGTAGAAATTAGTAGGCAGGTAGTTGGTGGTAGTATATCCATCTTCGTCCTCCGATATAACGGAATAGGTCAGGGGCGTGATGGACAGATAAAGCCAGTTGGAGAGTTCGGAGTTGATAACCTCGCCTTGGGGGTTAATATAATATAAGGTGTCGTGGATCAATGCCATAGCACGATCGTTATGAAACGAGTAGGCATAGTCGTACTTGTGGTCATTGAGGAAAGAGAGTGTGTTTAAATTGAGATAGCGATACTTGTCGTTATCCATCTGTGCGATAGCTATAGTGTCACTACCGGCATATTGCAGAGATGTACACCCCTTGATAATACGGCGATGTGGTGTAGGATCAACGAAGCAATGGTTTTCTGCGTCATAGTAGTAGCCCGCGTTGCCAACCGCGACCAAGTTATCCATTGAGAACCAACGATTATAGCCACATTGAATGCCAAAGATGACAGCAATGATAACGCCAACAAAGAGAGCGATAATGGTTAGTGCTGTGGCTCCACCTAAAATAGATGACAGTGCGATGGAGAAGTAATCTTTTTGAGAGGAGAGTTCAGCTGATGCCTGAGGGGGGGCTTGCTCTTGCATTTCAGGATTGATGGGTTCTTGTGTTTGCATAGTCGTAAAGTTTTTAAGTTAGACAAATCAGTTAAAGGGTTTAATGACAACGGTGTTTGTATTTCGCCGACAAAGGTACTATTCTTTTTTTATACCACAAAATTAATGTTTTGTTTGCAAGGTTGAATACAATTTAATGATTCTCAATGTACGCTTGATAGATGGTAGGAGAAGGTCCGCAAGAGATGCGAGAGGGGATCAAAGAAATGCTCGTGGGGATAGCCACGAGAACTGAATCGAAGGGTGGAAGATACTTGGCGAACTACCGCCGAGCACTAAACCGATGGAGAAGTATGGGAGAGTAGCACTAGCCATACTAGTCGCTCTAGAAATACCCGAATAGCATTCGGGAGAATGAACAAACAAAGGCGGGGATATGCAAAGTGTAGGGCGTAGAGTGTAAAGGCGGGAACAAAAAAAGCCCCTCGCAAGGCGAAGGGCTTTTTATTGAATTATATCGGAGGATTATTCCTCGTTTGACCAGTTAGTAGATAACATACGTAAGTATGAGCGATAACGCCACTTAGCATTCTCTTGGGCTGCGGCGAAGAGCTCGGCAGCCTCCTCAGGGTATTGCTTAGCCACAGAAGCGAAGCGAACCTCACCCATCAAGTAGTCTTGGAACTTATCCCATTGTGGCTCCTTAGAGTCGAGTGAGAATGGGTTCTTGCCCTCTGCCTCGAGTGCTGGGTTGTAACGCCACAAGTGCCAGTAACCGCACTCTACTGCCTTTGCCTCCTCGGCTTGGCTCTTACCCATACCTGCCTTCAGACCGTGGTTGATACATGGAGCGTATGCAATCACCAGTGATGGACCTGGATAAGCCTCTGCCTCGCGGATAGCTTTCAAAGTTTGTGCTTGGTCAGCACCCATAGCGATTTGTGCTACATAGACATAACCATAGGTGGTAGCAATCATACCCAAGTCTTTCTTGCGTACACGTTTGCCCGCAGCAGCGAACTTAGCGATAGCACCGATAGGAGTAGATTTAGATGCTTGACCACCGGTATTAGAATATACCTCAGTATCGAGTACGAGGATATTCACATCTTCGCCAGAAGCAATCACATGGTCAAGACCGCCGTAACCGATGTCGTAAGAAGCACCGTCGCCACCGACAATCCATTGGCTGCGTTTAACGATATGGTCTTTGTAGTTGAGGATCTCTTTGCAAGTATCGCAACCGCATGCCTCGCAAGCAGCTACAATAGGTTCGTAGAGGCGGTTGGTGATAGTAGCATCGTTTTGGTTGTCGAGCCACTCTTGGAATATAGCCTTCATCTCCTCGGTGCAGCAAGTGCAGCTGAGTGCCTTGGTGAAGAGAGCCGCCAAACGTTCGCGGATCTTGCGGTGAGCGATCTGCATACCGAGACCGTACTCGCAGAAGTCCTCGAAGAGGGAGTTAGACCATGCAGGACCATGACCCTGTGCGTTGGTGGTATAAGGAGTGGATGGAACAGAACCCGAGTAGATAGAG
>JAZNKZ010000075.1:0-16600 GCA_045578815.1 Paludibacteraceae bacterium | reverse complement strand
CAAATTTTTATGTTTAAAAGCACATTTTGAATGGTTTGTTTGTATATATGTATAAATTTTCTTACCTTTGCGAAAATTTAATAGTAGATGCTATTGGGATTTATTTTTACAATATTAACTGCTACATTCTCGTTATCTTCTAATAATACGGTACAGCCAGAAGGAGTACTGCCGCCTTATTCTTCATATGCTTATGAGCGTTCTGCTTCTACAGGGAAAATAGGTCAAATGACAGAAGGTAATACGACACGACTGCAGTTGGATGGATGGGATGGATGTACTATTCACAAAGTGATATTGAAAATGCACTCCAATAGTAAATCGGGGGGAGGTGAGTTGGAGATGACAATCGGTGAAAATATTGCTTGGAAGATAACAGATGCCTCTTTCTCTGAAGACGCGTGGGCGGGGGAATATACTGCAGAGTGGGTGGATATTGTACAGGAGATGAATATGACGGTAGGCAATTATGAAGATATAGATATCTTGATTACCGCTTCAGAAAATAGTCTGTATATCAATCAATACACAATAGAATATACACCAGCAACTGCCACTTGCTATACCATTACCTTCAGGACAGGTGTGGAGCAAACCCCAGACCCTATTCAGCAGAGTGGGATAGGAGACCCAGTGATTCTACCCGCATGGAAAGATACAGCTGATTGGTATTTCATAGGATGGAGCGAGAGTGAAATAGAGGATAGTGATGACTTTTCAAATATATTGGTAGCAGGAAGCGAATATATCCCCAAAGGAAATACATATCTATGGGCTGTATATTCGGATGTAAGAGAGAATTTTGCTATAAATGATTATGTTTCTGGTAGATATGTGCTGACGATGTGGAATGCAACCACGGAGTACTTTGGCAATACAGGACTAGCTATGTGTGGTGGCGTGGAAGAAGGATTTGTGGCTCTGAAAGAAGCAAGTATGATTAGGAATCGTAATGGGGAATGTTGTTTGATGGCCACGATAGAAGATGATATGATATATGAAGTCAATTTTGAGACAGATACTACATTGTCAATCTATCATGTGGCGAGCGATAGTTGGATAGGCTATTACGGCACGCGTTTGGATAATAAACAGGAGCGCTGGAAATATCATTTATTGGAAGATGGATCATTGGTGGTGTATTTTTCGCATGAGCAAGTTGCAAATACTTATGCCTTATTCTTTGGTGTGAGTGCCAATATAGAAACGAGATTTCCAGTAGCAAAAACACAAAAAACATTATTAGAAAATTGGAAGTCAGATGGATTTTGGTTGTTCCCAATTTTGTATCCTCGCTATACATCATGGCCATTTGGTAAGAAAGATATAGAGGTAGATGAGGATGAAAAGAGTATTTTTGGGATCATGCAGGAAGGAATGTTTGTGATGGATATAGGTATGTACAGATTGTATATTTTAGATGGTAAAAAATACCTTATTCCGTTGAATTTAACACTTTGAAAATATTAATACAACAATGTCATGAAACACCTATTGTTAGGCGATGAAGCCATAGCGCAAGGCGCTATTGATGCAGGATTGAGTGGCGTGTATGCTTATCCAGGCACGCCATCTACTGAGATTACTGAGTATATACAATTGAGCGAAAAGCGCAAAGCGCTTTCCGCTGGTTTAGAGAACGGCGCTGATAGCGCCTGCAGTTTAGAGGCTAAAGGCAAGATCTTCTGCCAATGGGCTACCAACGAGAAGACCGCTATGGAAGGCGCACTCGGTATGTCCTATATGGGCAAGCGCGCGCTTGTGTGCATGAAACATGTGGGCATGAATGTCTGCGCTGATGCGTTTATGAATGCTGCTATCACGGGCGTGAACGGCGGATTGGTAGTAGTGGCAGCGGATGACCCACCGATGCACTCCTCGCAAAAAGAACAAGACTCCCGCTTCTATGCTAAGTTTGCTATGATTCCATGCCTCGAACCAAGTAACCAACAAGAGGCATACGACATGATGCACTATGCTTTTGATTTGTCGGAATCTTTGCGCACACCTATTTTATTGCGCGTGACTACGCGCATGGCGCACTCGCGTGCGGTGGTGGAAACGATGGATACTCCTCGTGAGCAAAATGAGCTATCTGCGCCTGAGAATACCAATCATTTTATTCTTTTGCCAGCTTTTGCGCGTAAGAACTACGCCGAACTTGTGGATGCACAAGCCGATTTTGTGCAAACGAGCGAGGAGTCGCAATACAACCAATACATCAAAGGCAGTAATCCGAAGAAAGCCATCGTCACGACAGGTATTGCGTATAACTACCTGATGGAAGTGAAAGGTGAAAACGGAAAAGTGAAAACTGAGAGTGTGCTCAAGATTACCCAATACCCTTTGCCAAAGGCATTGATTGACCAGATGGTAGCGGATGGAGCAGAAGAGATCTTGGTAATGGAGGAGGGACAGCCCGTAGTGGAAGAACTATTGCGCGGTATGGTGCCATCTTCTGTGGCTGTCAAAGGTCGATTGACAGGCGACCTCCCTCGCATGGGTGAACTCACACCAGACTGCGTGCGCAGAGCATTGGTGGGGAGTGTAATTTCGGACTCCGGATTCCAGATACCAGAAATTGTCGTTGGTCGTCCACCCGCACTCTGCCAAGGTTGCGGTCACCGCGATATGTATGCTGCGCTCAATGAGGTGGCACGCGAACATGAGAATGCCAAGATTTTCGGCGATATAGGTTGTTACACCTTGGGTGCGTTGTCGCCTTTCCACGCTATCCACGCTTGTGTGGAGATGGGTGCGAGTATCACTATGGCGAAAGGTGCTGCCGATGCAGGACAATTTCCTTCGTTTGCAGTGATTGGCGATAGTACGTTTACGCACTCGGGCATGACAGGCTTGCTGGACTGCGTGAATAGCAAGGCGAATGTGGTAGTGCTGATTTCTGATAACCTCACTACAGGTATGACTGGCGGACAAGACTCTGCGGGTACTGGCAGATTGGAAGCTATCTGCGAGGGATTGGGCGTAGAGAAAGAGCATGTGCGCGTGGTAGTGCCATTGCCAAAAAATATGGAAGAAATCAAGCAGGTGCTTCGCGAGGAAGTGGCTTACAATGGCACCAGTGTTGTCATCGCTCGCCGCGAGTGTATCCAAACCCTCAAACGCCACCTCAAAGCAAAAAAATAATTCAAAATTCATAATTCAAAATTCATAATTAACTTATGAAACGCGATATAATTTTAGCAGGCGTAGGCGGACAAGGTATCCTATCTATTGCCACAGTGATTGGCGAGGCAGCCCTCAAAGAAGGCCTCTATTTGAAGCAAGCTGAAGTGCATGGCATGAGCCAGCGAGGCGGTGATGTGCAATCCAATCTCCGTTTATCCAGCGAACCCATCTATTCGGATTTAATTCCAATGGGTGGGGCAGATATTATCATCTCGCTCGAACCGATGGAAGCATTGCGCTATCTGCCATACCTCAAACCCGAAGGATGGATTGTCTCCTCGTGCAAACCTTTTGTGAATATCCCTAATTATCCTGATATTGAGCAGGTGCTGGAGCATATTAAAGCAGTCAAGAACCACGTGCTATTGGATGTAGAGGTGCTTGCCAAAGAGGCGGGTGCTCCTTTGCAAGCAGCGAATATGGTGCTCTTGGGCGCTGCTATTCCCATGTTGGGCATTGACCATGATAAGATTGTCGCAGGCGTGGAGCGCATCTTCGCTCGCAAAGGCGAAGCCGTTGTCGCTGCCAACATCGCAGCTATCGAAGCGGGTTACAGTGCCTCTAAACACTAAACAGTAGGCACGAAAAGTGCCGTCCACTAAACACCAAACATATGTCTTTTCCTCTCAACAAACAACTCGTTGACCAAACCTGTATTGATTTTGGTCTGCGTAACGCCAAGGAACTGGGCGGTGCCTCTATCCGCCAACTCGTGGGCGTAGTCAAAGATATCGAACGTGCTACTGGTCAGGAGTTTATCCACATGGAATTGGGTGAACCTGGCTTGCCAGCCGAACAAGTGGGCATAGCTGCTGAGCATGCAGCCCTAAAAGCGGGTTACGGTTCGCGTTATCCTATTATCACGGGTATCCCCGAAGTCAAACACTGGGGCAGTGAGTTCGTGCGTGCTTTCCTCGGATTGGATATCCCCACCGATTGTATTGTGCCTACAGTGGGCAGTATGCAAGCCGCTTTTGCGCTTAATATGACGATGGCTCAACTGGATAGCCAGCGCGATACGGTGCTGTTTCTTGACCCCTGTTTCCCTGTGCAGAAACAGCAATGCAAGGTGATTGGTGTGCGTGTGGATGCGTTTGATGTGGCGAATTTCCGTGGCGAAGCATTGGAGAAAGAACTGGAACGTCATTTCCAATCGGGTAGGATAGCGGCGATGCTTTTCTCCAATCCGAACAACCCATCGTGGATGTGCCTCACCGAACGCGAGTTGGAGATTATCGGTCGATTGGCTACATTGTATAATGTACTGGTAATCGAAGACTTAGCATACCTAAATATGGACTTCCGCGATAAGGACCGTGGCACGCCATACGAACCGCCATACCAACCCACTGTGGGCAGATATACCAACAATTGCGTGCATATGATTTCTTGCTCCAAGATGTTCTCGTATGCAGGTCAGCGCGGTGCTATCGTGGCGATGAATCCGTATTTGGCACACCGTCGCTTCCCTTCATTGGCAGAACGTTATGGCAACGATGGCGAGTTCATACGCAATTTTGTATATATAATCCTTTATAGTCTGTCTTCGGGGGTGACGCACTCGGTGCAACATGCCATGGCTGCCATGTTCAAAGCGGCTTGTCAAGGCAAGATTGATTTCGTGAATAATACCCGCGAGTATGCTCGCCGTGCGAAGATTGTCAAGGAGATCATGATTAAGAACGGTTTCCATATCGTCTATGACCAAGATGCCGATGAGCAGGAGGTAGGCGATGGTTTCTTCTTCACCTTTGGTTATAAGGATTGGACGGGCGAAAAGATGCTTAATAAACTGATTTACTATGGTATCTCGGCTATCTCGTTGACCAGTACAGGCGCGAAGCGCGAGGGCATGCGTGGCTGTGTGTCGTGCATCCGCGACGACCAATACGACCTCCTTGATGAGCGCCTCGCACTCTTCAATCGTGATTATCATGATAAATAAATTAGAATTATGAAATACCTATCTCCAATAGAGGCAGTTGGTCTCGTGAAATCGGGCGACACGATTGTCGTACAAGGTTCAACCTCCATACCTATGGTACTTTTGCGTGCACTCACCGAACGCGCCAACGAACTGCGTGATGTGAAAGTCATATCGGGCTTTGGCATACACCCCGAAGAGGCACCCTATGCCAAACGTGAACTCATGGACTCGTTCCGAGCGCTGAATATCTTTGTACCCAACAACTTGCGTCGCGCTATGAAAGAGGGTGTAGCTGACACTATTCCATGTTTCCTCGGCGAAGTGCCATTCTTGTTCCGTAGCGGACAAGTGCCAGTAGATGTGGCGTTTTTGAATGTGAGTGAGCCCGATGAGAATGGTTATTGCTCCTATGGAATCTCTGCGGATATTGCTTTCTCGGGTGCGGAGTGTGCGAAGACGGTTATCGCACAAGTCAATAAGTACATGCCTCGCACCTTTGGCGACCCTGTGATACATGTTAGTCAGATTGCAGCCATGTGCCGTGGCGACGAGCCACTGATTGAGGTACCCACTCCTGTGCCCAGCGAGATAGAAACGCGCATCGGTAACTTCATTGCCAATGAGATTCCTGATGGCGCAACCCTCCAAATTGGTGTAGGCGGCATACCCAATGCCGTTATCAACGCGCTGAGCGGACATCAGCATTTGGGATTGCATACCGAAGCCATTACAGATGGCGTGTTGCCACTGATAGAGAAGGGGATTATTGACAACTCGCTCAAGAAGATTTATCCAGGTAAGTCCCTGGGAAGCTTGGTGTTAGGTTCGAAGCATTTGTACGAATACATGGATAATAACCCTGACTTCGTTATTCGCGATGTAGCGTTCACGAATGATCCGCAGAATATCCGTCAGAACCCTAAAGCAATGGCGATAAACTCGGCCGTGGAAGTGGACTTGACTGGTCAGATTTGTGCCGATTCGATTGGCGAGACGATTATTTCGGGTGTGGGTGGACAGCACGATTTTATGTATGGTGCTTCGCTCTCAGAAGGAGGCAAATGCTTTATCGCGTTGCCCAGTATGACCAGCAAGAGGCAGAGTAAGATTGTGGCTAATCTGGCACCCGGAGCAGGCGTAGTGACCACACGTTTCCAAGCGCAATATATTGCTACCGAACATGGCATTGTCTATCTGCGCAACTTGCCATTGGCGCAGCGTGCTAAAGCACTCATCAGCATTGCCGACCCATCGGTAAGAGAGGAACTGGAGCGGGCAGCTGTGAAACGATTCGGTATAGGATTCCTAAGACTGAAATAAAAAATAGGGCGGATGCCCTATTTTTATTGGATAATGGACGCCCTATGGGCTATTGGTTATAGGTTAGAGAGTTCTTCGATGGCGCGTTTGAGTTCTTTGTCGTAGCGCAAGAGGTAGGCATAGTAGCCACGATGGTAGTAATACCGCTTAATAATCTCTCCTCCTAACATCTTTTCTATTTCTTTACGGTTGCGTTGAATAGCTTGTCGATAATCCACAGTCAAGCGTGGCTTAAAAGCTTCTAAATCAGCGAGTAGTGTAGAATCCAAATCTTCTTGTTTCGCCATCTCCAATAACTCACCTAGATAGCGCCCCGTTTCAGTTTCATAACTAAATTCTTTTTCATCAAGAAACTTGCAAAAATCTTCAATATCACTATCTGTCAATTGGAAATCACTGGCAGGAGCAATATTCGGATGTTGACGATGGTATAGTGTTGCGTAATCAAAGAACATATGGTCGCGGTAGAGATTGTAAGTGATATCTAATTTTTGTGAATCAGCAAGCACAATATCTGGAAGGATACCTCCAGCAGTGTCACGGTGCAATTGATTACCCTTTTGACGTTCAGCATAGTCAATGGCTTGTATACAACGACCAGATGGCAAGTAGTATTTTGAGGTGGTAACTTTCAAATGTCCACCATATGCGATAGGGCGAATATTTTGTACCAATCCCTTACCAAAAGAACGTTCACCTATGATAGTGGCTCTACCAAGATCTTGCAGTGCACCAGCTACAATCTCACTGGCGGAAGCAGATTGCCGATTAATCATTACTACAACACGTTTGTCAATGAATGCTGGAGCATTCTCGGTCTTGTATGTATAACATGCCCTTTCTACCTTTCCTTTTGTAGAAACTACTTCTGTACCCGTAGGCACGAAGAATCCTACTAACTGTATTGCTTCACTGACCAAACCGCCGCCATTATTGCGTAAATCAATAATTATGCTTGTGATACGATGCGTTTGTGCCATTTTATCTACTGCAATCAGAAAGTCTTGTGCTGAATTAGAAGTGAACTCTGAAAATGCAATATATGCTATAGTGTCATGTAATACTTTTGCACAGGTAACTGCTGGTATGTGAATTTCACGACGTTTAATTTCTTTGGTAATCTGTACTCCATCGCGTTCTATCACTACCGTGAGTGATGTACCTGATTTTCCTCGTAGTTTATCACTAACTTCTTTTGTAGTCTTTCCATGGCATTCCATACCATCCACAGAAACAAAACGATCCCCTGCCAACAATCCGCTTTCAGCGGCTGGCATATCCTCATACGGGTCACTTACATACACATCGCTATCGCGTTGCATGATAATGGCACCAATACCGCCATACTTACCAGTGGTCATCATACGCAGATTGTCATCTTCGCTCTTAGGCATATAGACAGTATATGGGTCCACCTGATGCAGCATCGCGTTTATACTAGTCTTGATGATTTGATCATAGTTTAGTGTATCTACATAGTTCATGTCTAATTGACGCATAACATCGGTATAGATAGTTAGATTCTTGTCTATACGTGTAGTTTGCGACTCTGCAAATACCCCCACTGCTATTAACAAAATGGGTATGATAATGATTCGTTTCATAACTTCTCTGATTTGGGTAAATAGTGGGTAATGTCTCTATTGTAGGAATGTAATTCGCGAACGAGTGAAGATGAAATATGTGCATATTCGGGACGTGTGTATAGCAGTACGGTCTCAATGCCGCACAACTGGCGATTGGCTTCTGCTATATTACGTTCGTATTCAAAATCTTGTACTGAACGTACTCCTCGCAAGATACTATTGGCTTGATGCTTAATTGCAAAGTCTATCGTAAGCCCATCGTAGATCTCTACTTCTACGCGTGGTTCACTAGCAAAAGTATTTCGTATAGCATCTAGGCGATCTTCGATAGCGAAAGCGGCTACTTTATTACTATTGCACCCAATACCGATTATAATTTTATCAAAAATATTGAGTCCGCGCTGAACAATGTCGAAATGACCAATGGTAAAAGGATCAAAACTTCCAGGAAAAACAGCTATTTTCATCTTCTTTAAACTCTAAACATTAAACTCCTTCAATGCATCTTTCGTTGCCTCTCGATAGGCTACCATTAATCCACCTGTACCCAATAGTGTACCACCGAAATAGCGTACTACCACTACCAATATATTATCTAAATTCTTAGCATCAATACTTCGTAATATAGGCATACCTGCTGTGCCGTGTGGTTCGCCGTCGTCCTTAGTACGCCATAAGTTTTCGCCTAAGCGATATGCATAGCATACATGGCGCGCATCGTGGTACTTCTTTTTGTACCACTTGATGCGCTCCTTGGCATGCTCTTCATCGGTAATAGGCTCTGCAAAGGATAAAAACTTGCTACCTCTATCCTTAAAAATGCCTTTGGAGGGTGTAGTGAAAATTATTCTTTCGGACATATTTTACCACGCAAACAGCGGATACTTTACCATCTCTGCATTTACTTCGGCACGCACTTGTGCGATGTTCTCCTCCGACTCGGGATTGCTCAACACTCGGTCAATAAGCTCTACAATCCATGCCATCTTGTCTTCTTTTAGACCACGGGTAGTAATCGCTGGTGTACCGAAGCGCAGACCACTAGTTTGGAAGGCACTGCGTGAGTCGAAAGGCACCATATTCTTGTTGGTAGTGATGTCAGCAGCTACGAGGGCTTTCTCTGCCACTTTACCAGTCAAGTCTGGATACTTAGTGCGCAAATCCACGAGCATAGAGTGGTTGTCCGTTCCGTTAGAGATAATCTTATATCCCTTGTCCATCAATGCCTTAGCCATAGTATCTGCATTCTTCTTGACTTGCAATTGATATTCCTTAAACTCGGGTTGCAATGCTTCGCCAAAAGCAACTGCTTTCGCCGCAATCACATGCTCGAGTGGTCCACCTTGTGTACCAGGGAATACTGCTGAATCAAGCAATGCAGACATCATTTTTATTTCGCCTTTAGGTGTTGTTTTACCCCATGGATTAGGGAAGTCTTTGCCCATCAAGATTACTCCACCGCGAGGACCACGCAAAGTTTTGTGGGTGGTAGAGGTCACAATATGTGCATGCTTAACAGGATTCTCCAATAGCCCAGCTGCAATCAAACCTGCAGGGTGAGCCATATCTACCATAAAGATAGCGCCAATCTCGTCTGCCACACGACGGATACGAGCATAGTCCCAGTCGCGGCTATAGGCACTTGCACCTGCAATGATGAGTTTGGGCTTGTGCTCGCGTGCAACTTGCTCCAGTTGGTCGTAATCCACTATACCTGTATCCTCTTTCACATTGTATTCCAAAGCATTGAACATCAGTCCAGAGAAGTTGACTGGTGAACCGTGACTGAGGTGTCCACCATGACTAAGATTGAGGCCTAAGAATGTTTCTCCTGCTTTTAGGCATGCCATAAATACTGCCATATTGGCTTGTGCGCCAGAGTGAGGTTGTACGTTGGCATACTCTGCACCAAAGAGTTGGCAGAGGCGCTGACGTGCGATTGTCTCGCTCTCATCCACAACTTCGCAACCACCATAATAGCGTTTACCTGGATAACCCTCTGCGTATTTGTTGGTTAGTACACTGCCCATGGCTTGCATAACTTGTTCGCTAACGAAGTTTTCACTGGCAATCAACTCGATGCCTTTTGTTTGACGTTCTCTCTCTCGTTGGATAATGTCAAAAATTACTGAATCTTTTGTCATATGTATAAAAGTTTTAAAAGTCCAAAAGAGTTTTAATGGTTCTATATTCCGCTGATGTGTAGGAACTGTGAAATCATACGGCGGAAGGTACTTTGCGTACTATTATCAATGTATGATTCCAAAACCTTGACTTCTTTGCTCATCGGAATGATATCGTAATCTGCAATTGCTGCAGGAATGAGACCGGAATAACCTTCTTTGAGAGTGATCTCATCGTGTGTACTACGAATACGAATTTTGCATTCTCCATGAGTACATGTATGAATTACGAATGAATCGTATTTAATCATATTTCGATGAATAGGTTCTGTAATAGATACCACACGTACCGTAAAATACTCGGTATCAATGCATGCATTGGCAGTATCGATCTTATCTGTATAATCGCTGCGATACTCACGATATACTTTATAATCCAATGCTTCGGCGGCTAGGTCGGTGTGCAACTCACGTGGTTGACCATTCAAATCCATTCGATTATAGTCGTAAATACGGTAGGTTAAGTCTGATGATTGCTGCACTTCTACCAATCGAACACCCTTGCCTATGGCATGGATTCGTCCTGATGGGATATAGAACACGTCGCCTGCATGTATTTCATGTTTAGAAAGTGCTTCCATGATACTGCCATCTGCTACACGACGTGCATATTCTTCGGGTGACAATGCCTTTTGGAAGCCTGCGTAGATACACGCTCCTGGCTCTGCGTTCAGCACGTACCACATTTCGGTTTTTCCCATGCCGTTATGCAGACGTTTAGCCATATCATCGTTAGGGTGTACTTGCACACTTAGGTCGTCGTTGCTATCAATAAACTTTACTAATAGTGGCAACTGATTGTTGTATTTTTTTGCAACCTCTTTACCCAAAATAGCTTCAGGCATCTTATTGATTACCTCAGTCAATGCGTAGCCTGCCCATGTGCCATTGGCTATTACGGATGGTGATTTACTCACAGCGGATACCTCCCAACTTTCGCCTATGTGCTGTTGTTCGGGCAGTTGCTTCCATTGGGTTAGTTGCTCGCCGCCCCATACTTTAGTTTGCAAGTTGGGCTCAAAGAGCATTGGATATAGTTTGGTGCGTTGAGATTCTATTACACAACCAATTGCCAGCATACGTACATCTGTAATAGCCTGCAACTGATATGTATTGAGATGCTCAATGAATAGAAAGTCATCTTTTCTGCAAATATGCACTTTTTTGGTTTGCTCCGAACCACCATTAATAGTAACTTGCAGTTCTCCCTCCAAAATATAAAAGGCATCTTGCAAATCAGGGTGAATGTGCATGGCGCTTTCTTCACCTGCTTTGAGGTCAATTGCAGCAATCTGAGTGATACTACAGCCACTCTCATTGGATGAGAGAAGCACGCGCTTTATTCCCATCTCATAGGAAGTACTTGCAGGAGTTATGTCGTTGAGATGTCTATGCATATTAGTCTGTTTTGTTTCCTAATAGGTCGTAAATTTGGTTATTATGTTGTATATACAATTTTCCGTTTTTTAATATCTTGTCTACTGATATATAATAGCTGGTAGGTTGCTGAACACTAGTATTATGCATATTATATGCTCTCCAAGCATCGGGTACGCCGTAGCCATATTGTTCCTCTGGAGCATGATACCGATCTGCAGAGCGAAGAATCCTTTCACGTACTTCCATATTGCTAGCATCGGGCATGGCAGACCATAGACATGCTGCCATTCCGGCAATCAATGGACATGCAAAACTCGTGCCATTTCCTGTCTGTAGCTGATTGTTAGCTGGATTAATCAACGAAGTTTGTTTGCCCACAGCACATACTTCTGGTTTTACTCTGTTGTCAGCTGACCAACCATACGACGAGAAATCGGCTATCTCTCCAAACAGATCTACAGCACCTACGGATATGATACTATCGGCATCAGCAGGGGTTGAGAGGTAATGCCAATCTTTGTTTCCTTCATTTCCTATTGCTATAACAAGCAACATACCCTTTCTTGCTGCAATCATAGCAGCTCTTGCACCACGAGAACTGCGCCCATCCATATCTGCATAAGAAAAGTTGAACTCCGTATTATCAAATGTTGTATAGCCCAATGATGTGGAAACCATATGCAAACCCAATGAGTCTGCCATCTCAATAGCAGCCACCCAATTATCAATTTCCTTTGGACTTTCGGTATAGTGCTCTTCTGTCCGAAAGAGGAAATATTCTGCATCTGTTGCTGCTCCTTGGTATTCAAGTGTTTTGCCAACAATAGCGCTAAGGCATAATGTTCCATGATTACCTGTAATACCGAATATATCATCTATGTCATCGGTAAAATCAGCATATCCAAGCCATCGCTTGTTGGCATATTCTAATGCCGCTAGACTGTCGGCATTATAGAATCCACCATCAGCTACTCCAATTCGTATACCTTTACCTGTATACCCCGCTTGATGAAGTGGTAGAAGATTCATGAGCGCAAGTTGGGCAGTTGTTGATGGATGTAGATTATTCAATGGGAATTCGATTGCTCTTTTCCGAAGGGATACCGAAGGGATACAGATGGGATCGCTTTCTGCTCGTGTTAGATAAATAGTATCTACAAACGCACATGATGATATTTCATTAATCACTTCATCATTTGCTTCTATTGTAGCACCGTTCATCCAACGCGAACAATGCAACACTTTTGCTCCAATCCTGCGCACAGAATCCAAATAAATAGGTGAAACTTCATAATCCATATTATCAATTTCTATCCCTCTCTTTTCTCGCATTTCAATCGCATCTGGACCAAGACACAAACGCTCAGAGCCCACTTTATCAGTGAACTGCAAAAAGAATACGGCAATGATGATAAACAAATTATGCATTTCCGGTGCAAAGATACATAAAAAAAAGCATATCAACAAATAAAATCATAGATTTTACTAAAAAGATATGCATTTATCAAAAACTATATATGTAAAATTAGCAAAGAATATCACCCTGCAAAACTTTGCAAGGTGATATGCAATATGACTATTGGGATTTCTTATTACCTAGCTCTCACTAGACGCACAGAAAAACTATTGCAACGGTTTACATCGTGAACAGCCACCTTACCTGCATCAAAGAACAAGTAGTTGGCAGCGTCATAATCTGTTGATGTAGATGACCAATAGTAACCTCCCAAACCGATATAGAGATAATCGTCAGCTTTGCATGAGCAGTAACCAGATGCAGGAAGCGTGATGAAATTACCGTTAGGCCCCGTTACATGATAACCACTACCGTTCCAACTCCATACGCATTCTTTCTTCAATTCTTCTAATTGTACGTTGGTAGGTAAGTGATTACCTAACTTGTTAACGGCCTCATCATATGTATAAAAACCAGGTTCATCTACAGCCTTCCACAAGGTACCACTTGGCAACCCCAAATCAATATATTCCATTTGTTGAGCTGTAGCTGAAAGTGCCATAAAGCAAATCAAAAACAAGGAGAAAATTTTCTTCATCTTTCTATAGTTTTTTTAGTTATTAATTTAAAGCTAGAAACGTTTCTATTTGAAATTGGACGGCAAAATTACAACATTTTTTTGAATAATGCAAATATTTTATGAAAAATAAACGAAAATTTTGTAATATTGATAAAAATTTTATACCTTTGCATGCAAAAATAATTTCAACTATGTTTAACTCAAATAAAAAATTATGGACAACACATTATTAGTAGCCCCTAAGGCGGCAAAAAAACTTGATGTCATTAAAACTCTCAAAGCATCAATTTCTTTAGCATTTAGTAATTATCTTAACATTCTTTTGACTGTACTGCTTTACTGCGTTACGGTATGGATTCCATATTTGAATGTGGGAACTACTATTGCTATATCATCTCTGCCAGCTGAATTGGCAAAAGGTAACAAAGTAAATCCTGCTTTCATTTTTGATGCAAAATACCGAAAAAACATCGGAGAATTTTTCATTTTATACACCTTGATGTTTGGAGCCATCTTGATTGGAATGTTTTTCATGTTCGTACCTGGTTATGTGATCGCTATTGCTTGGTGCTTTGCTATTATTCTTTTTGTTGACCAAAACAAATCAGCACTAGAGGCGATTCGTGAGAGTAATCAGTATACTTATGGCAATAAATGGAACATTTTCTTCGTCATAATGATATTTTCAATTGCACTCGGCATCGTTACAGGTGTAATCAGTGGTTTTTTTGGCTTGATTTCTGCTTTGACATATGCACCTTGGTTAATGGTTATAGCTCAAATCATTTCTATGATTATATCACTTGCTTTTGTGCCTTTCACATTGAGTGCAAATGCTGTTATGTATAAGGAACTTGTTCTGGAAAGAGAATCTACAGACAACCAATAATTCTTTTATATGAATATTTATACAAGAAGGAATGGCAATTGCCATTCCTTCTTACGTATCTATACTGTACCATTTAATCTTCTTCGCTTAAAATCTCCCATTCGTAGAGGCGTTGTTCCATTTCATGTTTGATATGCTCATAGCGTTGGAAATTTTCGGTTGTTTGGTGTGCTACATCTGCGAGTAACGTCTCTATCTCTTGTTGCTCTTGCTCTAATTTAGCAATGGCAGCTTCGATATCAGCAATTTGCTTCTCTTTCTTGCGGCGTGCTGCTGCGGCTGCCTTCTGCGCTGCATAATCCAACTTCGCAGAAGAACTCTCGCCTTTCTCCTCATCGCCTTTTCGCCTCATCGCCTCATCGGTTTTCTTCTCCAATTCCTGTAATGAGTCAATCCGTTTGCTGCGTAAGAAATCATAGATGCCGCCTAAGTGTTCTTTCACTTTGCCACCGCCGAACTCATACACTTTTTCTACCAATCCATCCAAGAAATCACGGTCGTGGCTCACGCAGATCACAGTGCCATTAAACTCTTTCAACGCGGCTTTCAATACGTCTTTTGACTGCATGTCGAGGTGGTTGGTCGGCTCATCAAGAATGAGCAAGTTGCAGGGCTCTAATAGCAGGCGAATCATTGCTAAACGGCTACGCTCGCCGCCCGAAAGCACTTTCACTTTCTTTTCCGATGCTTCGCCACCGAACATAAATGCACCTAATATGTTGCGTATTTGTGTGCGGATGTCGCCCACGGCTACGTTGTCAATAGTTTGGAAAACAGTCAGTTCGCCATCCAATAGCGCAGCTTGGTTTTGTGCAAAATAGCCAATCTTGACATTATGTCCAATCTTGAGCGTACCCATGTAATCCAGTTGCCCCATGATACAACGCACGAGGGTGGTTTTGCCTTCGCCGTTCTTACCCACAAACGCCACTTTCTCGCCACGTCGGATAGTGAAAGTAGCATTTTGGAAGACCATATGTTCGCTGAAATCCTTACGCAAGTCCTCTACGATGAGTGGAAAATCTCCACTGCGAGGGGCAGGTGGAAAACGCAAACTCAATCGTGAGTTGTCCTCTATATCTACTTCCAAACGCTCCAATTTCTCCAGTTGCTTGATACGCGATTGTACTTGCACCGCTTTGGTGGCCTTGTAGCGGAAACGTTCGATGAACTCTTCCGTTTCTTGAATCATCTTTTGCTGATTGAGATAGGCGCGTACTTGTTGCTCGTGGCGTTCTTGGCGTAGCACTTTGAATTGGGTGTATGGCACGTTGTAATCGTAGATGCGCCCGAGCGTAATCTCTATTGTGCGTGTGGTTACATTGTCAAGGAATGCGCGGTCGTGGCTAACTAATACCAATGCACTACCATTTGTTTTGAGAAATTCCTCCAACCATTGAATGGACTCTATATCAAGGTGGTTAGTTGGCTCGTCAAGTAGCAACAAATCAGGATGTTGTAGCAGAATCTTTGCCAACTCAATACGCATGCGCCATCCGCCTGAGAACTCGGAACATGGACGGTCGAAGTCTTTTCGCTCGAATCCCAAACCGATGATGGTGCGGTCCATTTCAGCAATAAATCGTGCCTCTCCGCCGATGTCAGTTGTCAACTGTGAACTGTAAACTGACATCACATCCTCTCGCAGTGTCTTTCCGTCCACGTGCATCATCACCTGTGGCAAGTAACCTATAGTGATATCGCCTATCTTGCTGATACGGCCAGAGGGGGGTGTTTCCTCGCCTGCTAATAGACGGAGTAGGGTGGTCTTGCCTGCACCATTCTTGCCCACCAACGCTACGCGGTCGCGCGGGTTGATTAGGAAGGTGATGTCGTCCAATATCGGACGCGAAGAGAATTCTATGCTGAGATGTTCAACGGAAACCATATTTAATATTTCTGCCGAAAATTTTAATTTTTGTGAAAAGGTTGAAACAAGAAATTTCAAGAGTGACGTACTTATTCATAATACTCTATAATACGCTCTTGGACACTTGTAATCCACCCAAGAGGACTATTTGTATTATATGAATATTCTGATTTTAACCAGTTGCCATGGCAATCATATTTTGTAAATTTACTCCATGAAT